>WFSE01000114.1 GCA_015486135.1 Lentisphaeria bacterium | reverse complement strand
GGTTAACTGTGGATTTCTCACCACCCGCTTCGCTAGAGGCACGGAGATTCGGAGAAATCGAGAACACGGAGATCGTGTGAATTGGTCGGGCCGCATCCCGGCCTGCCAAATTCACCCGATGGTTTTGATTGGAGAAGAGATTGCCTCGCGGAAGGACAGGCCCAAAGGGATACTGATGATCGCATCGAATTTTCTTCCGTGCAAGCCTTTTCCAGCTCCGTCCGCGGAGATGGAAAAACTTCGTGCTCTTCGTGCTCTTCGTGGTGAGATAATCTTAAAAACACAGACCCGCAGGCTACAACATTGGCATTGTGCGCAAGCTGCTTCTGTGCCAACCTGGCCGTCTATTTAAAGACTTCTTTTAACCACAGAGATCACAGAAGGCACGAAGATGCCGCTTCCGCTCCGCGGAATCGGCATGTTTGTGTGGAAGGAAAAGAAGCTTAGGGACAGGTTAACTGTGGATTTCTCACCACCCGCTTCGCTAGAGGCACGGAGATTCGGAGAAATCGAGAACACGGAGATCGTGTGAATTAGCCAGGCCGCATCCCGGCCTGCCAAATTCACCCGATGGTTTTGATTGGAGAAAAAGACAAGAGAAAAACTCCTATCTTCCTCCTAAATAGAACATCGATGGAACGGGAAGCAGTCGAAGACTGGATTTCGTTCCATTGACCTCATCCTATCTCTTCTCTGTGACTCCGTGTCTCCAGCGTAGCGGGTGGTGAATTCTTTGCTTCTCTGCGAGGAGAAGAAGAAGATATTGCCCCGCGAAGACGCGGAGAGGTAGGGAAGCCGTATAAATTTCACGATTTTCATTCATTTTGGACTTGAAAACTCCAAAAATACCTGTAATTTGGAGTTATGATATCCAGAAATATAAATTTCATCGACAACAACAGCTTTTTTCTTTTCGGTCCCAGGGGAACCGGCAAGTCATACCTTCTCCGGAAACGGTATCCCGACGCGTTGTATTTAGATTTATTAAACAGCGATACATTTCTCACACTGTCAGCTTCTCCCGAATCGCTATCAACCTATATTCCGGAAAGTTATACGGGCGTAATCATAATAGACGAAATCCAGAAGATACCGTCGCTTCTTGACACAGTGCACAGACTCATTGAGGAAAAGGGGTATAGATTTATCATGACCGGCTCATCTGCGAGAAAACTCCGAAAAGCCGGCGTTAATCTCCTAGGTGGCAGAGCCTACCTTTTCCAGATGCACCCTTTAACCGCCTCGGAATTAGGCGACTCTTACGATTTTTCAAAAGCTCTACGTTTCGGACTGCTTCCGACTTTGTATGATAGAGACAAGGATGTCGCACCGGAAGAATATCTGAAAAGTTATATTGCAACCTATTTGAAAGAAGAGATAGCGCAGGAGGGGTTGACACGCAGTCTGCCCGCCTTCTCCCGCTTTCTCCAGGCCGCCAGTTTTTCACAGGCTGAAGTGCTGAATATTTCCGAAGTCGCCAGAGAATGCTCGGTAGAGCGAAAAGTAGTTGAGAACTATTTTTCCATACTCGACGACCTTCTGATCGCCGAAAAGATTCCGGTATTTACAAGAAAATCAAAACGAAGGCTTATTGCCCATTCCAAATTCTATTTTTTTGATGCGGGAGTATTCAGGGCCATACGCCCAAAGGGGCCGCTGGACCTGCCCGAACAGCTTGATGGAGCCGCACTCGAAACACTTGTGTTTCAGGAACTGCGCGCGAATATCGCGAATCATAACCTTGGATATGATATCTATTTCTGGCGAACCAGTGACGGCACGGAGGTCGATTTCGTCCTTTACGGTGAACACGGTTTTATCGCAATAGAAGTCAAGCGGAAACGCAATATCACAAACCGGGACTTGGCAGGCTTGAAAGCATTTTCCAAAGATTATCCCAATGCCGTTAAATATGTCTTCTGCGGCGTTACCGAAAAACGTTATATGGACCAAATTGAAATATGGCCCATCCAGGATGCGTTGAAGAATATCGCCAAAATCCTCTCTCCGTAAACAACCAAATCTGGGGACAGGTTAATAATGGTTTCTGCGAGGAAAAGAGGAGGAAGATATTGCCTCGCAAAGACGCAGAGGCCGCAGAGAAGGAAAAAACCGTGAGCCGTAGGCTCTTTGGAGTGCGGCACCCCTGTGCCGCTTTGTATTATTGGTGTCGTGGACGGGTGGACGCAAGACGCAGGACGGCAATGCGGAGTGGTCCCGTTAATTCCATACCTCTCATAATTCCCATAATTTCCCAAGCCCCCCAGGGCTGAAAGCCCGCGATAACAAGGGCTTGCTGAAAAAGTCGAGAACGGGTGAGTGGCTAGGCAATGAGCCAACGGCGTATAGGCATACTCCTAGGCGAAATTAACGCCGCCAATGGCCCGTTCTCGGCTTTCCTGGAATTGGCAAGTGCCTCAAATCGCTAGTCGACTCCAAGGCTTTTGGGAGATTCGCTCCAAAAACCTTGAAGATGACACCTTCAAGAATAGACTTAACCCAATGAAAATTAAGCACTTGCCAATTATTCAGCAAGCCCTAACAAAGCCCCGGGCGCAACCCGGGGAAGATGCCCCCCCCGCTTTCCCGGAGTAATACCTTGAAGACCTCGCTACCGGTATCCGCTCTGCTCACGCGCCAGTTTATCGGCATAAGCGTTGGGGGACAGGACGGCAGCCTTTTTCAAATACTCCAATGCCTCGCGGTTTTTACCCAAGTGTTTCTCAACAATAAAAAGGTCATGGTAGAGGCCCGAACGTTTGGCCGCCCGTTTCAAAGCCTCTTTGAGATGGAATTCCGCCTTGGCCCAGCGCCCTTGCCACATAAAGTGGTGGCCCGCGGCCAACCAGGGAAATGGAGAATATGGAGCGGCATCCGCACTGGATTTTAGAAGGGTGTCCAATTCGAGATCCGTTATGGGGGGCTTGGTGCCCGCAGTCAAAAGATTTTGATTGGTGGCGTCCAAAAGGAGAGCTTGGGCGGAATCGAATTTCATGCGATGCGACGACACCGTCAACGCCACGACCGCCACGGCAAGCGCAATGGAACGCCAAGCCCAAACGGCCATTCGGCTCGGCGCCTCGTCCTCCAGGCCCGAACCGTCGGGATTCCAATCAAGACACATGAGAAGAGCTATCCCCGTAGCGACAGTCCCCGACACTTGGATATTGAAATCGGCAAGTGAGTGGAGGCTCCAAGCGCACCATCCAGCGAGGACAACCCAAGCGGGAAGAGAATCGCTCGCCTCCTCCGGAATATCGTCGACGGGCTCACCGACAGGCTTTCGTTTCCAAGCCAAGATAAAAGGAAGGAGAAGAACCGCGATGGCGGCCAGCAACCCCAGCAACCCCGCCTGCGAAGCGAAATTCAAAATAAAGTTATGCGGGGTGTGGGGAGTCTCGGTGCCCCGCCAATGTTTCAATATTTGGTATCCCTGAAGGAAACCTCCCCAGCCAGCCCCGACCAAGGGGTGTTTCAGGAAGAGCTTCCAAGCGGCGTTGAAGTAATCGAACCTCACCCACATCGAATTAGCGCCACGCGACAACACTCCGTACACGGAAAAAGCCACTGGAATCAGTGTAGCCACCGACACCACCCCCACCACCTTAGCGCTTGGTTTGGTTTTGCCAACGATAAAAACGGCCAACGCCAAAAGCGCCGTCAACGCCGCCGCCACGAAGGCGCCGCGGCTTCGTGTCGCACCAAAGATAAACAACAGCAAGCAAGCCACGGGGATCAAAACGACAACAGCCAACGTCCCACGGTGTTTCTCGGGAAACCTCGCAAACACCAAAACCACCGTCCCCACCGACAGCGCCATTGCCGGCATGAACAAAATTTGGGAGACCGGGAAAGAGGTAACCGCGTAAATAGCGGAAAAGCCCAAAACGGCCACTACGCCTTTCAAAACCCCGACGCGGCTCCATATCGCCCAAAGGCAAACCGGGACTGTCAAAAGAAGATGCGCCGCCAAGCTGTTGCAGATGGAAAAAGTGGCGAACACGCGGGTTTCGCGCAACCGCGAGTCCAGCGCGGCGGGAATGGAAATCCCGTAAACCGCCTCCCGCTCCCGCATATATTTCAATGTTTCTTGGAACCCGGAGAGATACTGGTTCAACCCCATGAGCGCTACCAGCACGGTGGACAAAACCACCGCGCCAACAATCCACGGTTTTATATCCGGTCGAGCGGCGATTATCCCGCGCAACGCCAATGCGAAAGCCGCGAGCCCTGCCATATTGGACAGCTGGGAGAACGCGTAATCCATGACATCCGAGTTCGCGAACCCCGGGAGCGTGGAAACCATGAGAAGCGTCCACGCCAACGCTATCGCGAATCGCGCGTCGCGCCATCCGCGGACAGGCGGAGGAGTGAAACAAACCGTTCCCAGTAAAAAGAGCGAGGACACCGCGGTAAACATCGCTGGAGGCCAATGGAAAAACGCCAGTTCCAGGAAACCTCCGGGAAATGCCTCCGGACGCTCTGGCACGCAATTTATCGATGCGAATTTAATAGGAAGCAAAAATACGAGCGCCACGGCCAAGGCGCCGAGAACACCCGCCGCCGCATTCCGAGCCGAAGATTCATTCGGTAGAGCCATTGTCGGAGCCCCCATGGTGCGACGAGCCATTGTCGTTTTTTTCCCGATCCCCGGACGACTTGGACTGGCGACGCTTGCCCCCCCCCTTCGGCATATCGTATTTCTTCAAGTACACCACGCGGACATCGTCACGCGAACAAGTCACTGGCTTGACCTTCCCCTCCACCATGACGGTGACATCCCGGGTAAGCAGATTCCTGTCGATAATTTTCCCGCGGCCTTCCGGGCAATCGCACGTGGCCCCCTTCCGAGGCATGTCACGGTCCAATTCCAAATATCCCTCGTGCTCGTACTTCAAGCAACACTTCAAGCGTCCACAGACCCCGGAGATATTGGCGGGATTGAGTGAGAAATCCTGTTCCTTGGCCATTTTCACGTTTATCGACGAAAAATTGCGCATGAACTTGGAACAACACAGTTCCCGGCCGCAGACACCAATCCCCCCTTTTAGGGCAGCCTCGTCCCTAGCGCCAATCTGGCGCAGGTCTATCCTAGCGTTTAGAGAATGGGCCAATTTTTTGACGAGCTCCCTGAAATCGACTCTGCCGTCGGCGGAGAACTGAAACGTCACCAGCTTGCCGTCGTGAGAATAGTGGCAACTAAGGAGCTTCATGTCGAGTTTGAGATTTTCGATATGGGTCTGAGCCGTTCTGAAAGCAGATTTCGCTCTCATGAGATTCTCGTTGGCCTTCCCCTTGTCCTGCACCGTGGCCTTGCGTTCGATTCTAGGCAAATCCGAGGGGTTGGCATTTCTAGGCCTACTGTCGCCAAACACCCTGACCACCTTACCGAAATCAAGCACACCATGATCCTTGCGGATAACGCAACGGTCGTTCACTTTCAGATTGAGCTTCTCAGGCGCTTTAGCAAAATACCTCGCGCCTGAATCCAACTCTATGTCATATATAAAATCCATTGAAACCTTTCCCAGCGACGGTACCACCGTCAACGACAACGGCGGTATTCGTACGACAACCGCCAACCATCATTAGGTTACCCCTGAAACACATCAATGCAACGTGTTTCCCTTGGAGTCCATCGTCACCACGGCGGGAAAATCCTCCACATCCAACCGCCATACCGCCTCCGGCACTCCGAACTCCTCGAGATAAAAGACATCCTCGACGGACTTGATGGCCTCCGCCAAAAGCTGGGCGCATCCGCCAACAGCGCTCAAATACACGCACCCGAATTTAGCGAACGCCTCGAGCGAAGCGGGACCGAGCCCCCCCTTGCCTATAAACGCCCTCGGGCCATGTTTCTCCAACACGGACGGGACATACGAATCGGTTCTAGTGGAAGTGGTCGGGCCCGCCGCCACGACCTCCCAGCGTCCGCCAGTATTCGAAATAATCGGCCCACAGTGATATACAACCCCTCCGGAGATGGAAAACGGCAAATCCCTTGGAGAGGCCTCGGCCATACGAGCATGCGCCATATCCCTCGCCGTGTGGATGACACCCGACACGAGCACGGTCTCGCCCAACTCCAACAAGCGGACCCTCCCCTCCGACAGGGGCGCGCTCAACCTTGTTCCTGAAAAAATCATATTTCAACTCCACTGGCCCCTGGCAACGACCTCGGAGCAATCTACATCGCCCTCCGACATGGCGCAAGAATGACTGCGGACGATATTGCATATACCGTCCCGGGGAGTAGATTCAAACTTTCCGCGGGTTAGGTATCGGAAACATCGAAAGCGGACGGATGCCGGAGGACTCCGAATTATGGATGAAAAAACCGAAACAGGGAACCTGATGGTGAAACTCAACGCCAAACTAGAAAGTTTGGTCGAGACCCTCGTCCCCGTGCGCACGGCTCTCGTGTTCGTATCCACCCTGTTCACTGTGGTACTCTCCTTTCTCCTGGCATTCTATATCAGGCACGAATTCACATTCGCCACAGAGGAAGCGACATTCATTCCCAAGATTCTCCTCGTGGTGGTGGTAGTAAAAATGGTGGTGTTCCATTTTTTCCGTCTTTACGAGGGGATGTGGCGCTACGTCAGCATATCCGACCTCTGGCGAATGCTCATGGGCAACCTGGTAGGAAGCGCTATAGTCCTCGCGGTAGTAGCGTGGGGGCGACATAGGTTCACTCCTGGCTTCTCTCTGAACGTACTGGTCGTGGATTGCATGCTTTGCTTCCTGGCCATGTCCGGAAAAAGAGTTCTTATGAGGGTTGTCAGGGAGTCGGCCGCCAAGGCGGGGGGGCAAAAACTTGTGCGAACCCTCCTGCTCGGCAGTCCCGACAGCTTGAACACATTCCTGCAAGCACTTGGTGCCGCCCCGTCCAAACATAAAATTATCGGCCTGCTATCCGACAACATGAAGATTGGGCATTCCATGCGTGGCGTCCCGGTTTTGGGAAAAACCACCAGCGCCGCGAAATGCGCGGTAAAACACGACGCCTCCGAGATTCTCCTCCTCCCGCCATACTCCACCCCGTCGGTTATTCGCTCGGTGTTGGACGATTTGGAGCGGCGGGAGAAAAACTGCGAACTTCGCATGGTCCCGTCGTACGCCGACATCGCAGACGGGAAAATTGATGTCTCACACGTCAAGGAAGTCGAGATAGAAGACCTACTAGGGCGCAAGCCCGTGCGCCTGGACAGGAAGGACGTTGCGGAATTCGCACGGGGACACTCCATCATGGTAACCGGGGCCGGAGGTAGCATAGGCAGGGAACTATGCATGCAATTGGCCGCCTACAAGCCGTCGAAGCTCGTCCTGTTCGAACTTTCCGAATACAATCTCTACTCCATAACGGAAGACCTCAGTGCCACCACCGACATGAAAATCGAGCAAGTGCTCGGAGACGTGAGAAACGCCAGTGACCTGGACGCTGCGATATCCCGCAACAACGTCCATGCGATCTTCCACGCCGCCGCCTACAAGCACGTCCCGATTATGGAGGAAAACGCCGTAATGGCGGTTAGAACAAACATCTTCGGAACCGCCACATTGGCGGATATAGCGGAAAAACACGCTGTGGAACGCGTGGTCATCATATCCACCGACAAAGCGGTCAATCCAACCAGTGTCATGGGAGCCACCAAACGGGTGGCGGAAAGGGTGGTTCTGGAACGCCCCGCCAAAGGGACCGAATTCGTGGTGGTCCGATTCGGCAATGTCCTTGGAAGTAGCGGCAGCGTCATCCCCAGATTCAAAAAACAGCTCAGAAATGGAGGCCCCATCACCGTCACATCAAAAAACATGGTGCGCTACTTCATGTCCATTCCAGAGGCGGTGGACCTTTTGCTACAAGCCGCGGCGGTCGGAAAAGACCGTGACATCATGGTGCTTGAAATGGGCAAACCGGTAAAAATATACGATATGGCGCGTCGACTCATCGAGCTCTCGGGACTCGCGCCGGAAAAGGACATCGACATCGAAATCATTGGAATGCGACCAGGCGAAAAGGAGTTCGAGGAGCTGCTCACCGACGAGGAGCGGGTCGATAAAACTCCCTACGACAAAATATACGTCGGGAAAAAACGCCCCGGCAAAGCGCCGCAAATAGATTTGGGCAAACTCGCATCCCTAAACTCCCCAAAAGACATACGCGACACCTTGGCAGAACTGGTTCCGGAAAACCAATTCGACTCCGCCGGGTAAAAGACCCAAAGGCCGCGCCCCCTCCGAATAAGGATTGTTTAATTCCACCTATTTCGAGCCTCCTGAATAATTGGCAAGTGTTATTTCGGGCCATGGTTGACACGAAAGGGAAACACCCCTATCGTCACGATTGGGTCGGTATTGGAGCCAGGATGGACGAACCTGAAATACATGTCGTGTCCGCCACGGACATATCCGAAAACCCCCTCGCGTCCGAGGAGTTGCTGGCGACTCTCGGCGCGCCATTCGCGTCGATTATGGATCCCGACTCCAGCGTCGTCAAACGCCAGTTTCATCTCGACTCCGCCGACACCGCCAAAGATATGGCGGACAGGCTACGGGAGATTCCTCCGGAGTGGAGCGCCCTTGGTGTGCGCTTTGACGATGTGGCAGTGTTCACCCTGCGGCGCGAGGACTGGGCGGAAACCTGGAAAAAGCATTTCGGGATCCAACACCCGGCGAGCAATATCGCCATCAAACCATCCTGGCTGGATTATTCGCCGCGCCCCGGGGAGATCGTCATCGAACTGGATCCGGGCATGTGCTTCGGCACGGGAAAACATCCCACAACCACATACTGTCTGAAAGCTCTCGCGGAATTCGCTCGAAAGCGAAAAAGCGACCTAGCTAAATCCGCGTTTCTGGACGCTGGATGCGGGTCCGGGATTCTCTCAATCGCCGCGTGGAAACTTGGATTTGGAAGCATACTGGCGTTCGATCACGATTCGGACGCCATCGCCAACACGCGCTCAAACCTCGAAAGAAACGGAGTGCCAAGCAACGCGGTGAAGCTTCTCGTCGCCAGCGCCGAAGACTTCCACGCAAACGGCGAGCTATTCGATCTCGTCGCCGCTAACATGCTAGCCAACGCATTGGAACGGTCGGTCGGAAACCTGGCGGAATCCGTTAAACCCGACGGTGTCATCGCCATCGCCGGAACACTGGAAAAGGAACATCGCCGGATAAAATCCCTATTCCTCCAGTTAGGCTTCGAAGATATCCATTCCAAGAGCGATGGGGAGTGGGTTTCCGGAACTCTCAAAAAAAACGCCAGCGCGACAGCGCACTGACGTGGAAGCCACAACCCGCGGGAAAAATAGGCGCCACCCGCTTGGCTAGCTTGGCGTACTCCTGGTCGGTCCAACCGCAAAACGCCTTCCCATCGTCCCTGGCGTCGACTATCGGCAACAACAACACCCCCTTTGGAAGCGACTTCGCGTACGCCGCGGTCTTTTTGGGATCATAGTAAATACTCGCCGTCCTGGCCCCCTTTTTAAACTCCAGAGAGCCGACATAGGGAAAAAAATAAGCGAATTTCATCCCGGCTTTCGCCTTTTTGTCGTAATCACCCACCGCGGAACGAAGATTTTTATCCAAGTGATACGCCCACGCGGAAATCCCCTTGGGCAACTTCGCCTTGTCCAGCTTCCTCCCAGCCGTCAAAAGCGCCAACACTATACATCCCAAGACATACACGGATTTTCTAGAACGCATAAGACAACCTGCCCATTCCGCGCATCGGTCACGCGGACACATCGAACCCACTCCGCCAATCTCGTCGACTTCGCCTCGGAAGGCGACACACGTTAGCATGATTTAAGGGTGTCCAGCGCTACGCCGGAACCCTCCACTAGATGCCAAGGATCGGTGCCACACTCTGCCCCCTCCATGCCGCTGGCACCGTTCCGGCTTCGCGGAAGGGGGGGGGCCAACCCCACCGCCCCGTCCCGCCATAGCCTTTGGCGTAGGCGGAAACCTTTGGGCGACGGAAGAACGGCACGTTTCCGACTTTTTCAGCAAACCCTAAAATAAGCGGAAAACATCGCCGATTCAATACATTTGAGGAAAATCGGTAAAAACTCCGGGCTTGACATCGCCAAAAGGCCCCCTAGCCTAGTATAAGGTTTAGTTAAAAACGCGACAATCCGACAGTTTCACGTCCCAACAAGGAGCGACACCATGACCTCTTGCAAGCACATACCTATCGCGCTAGCCACGGCATTTCTCCTAGGATGCGCCAACAAGCCTATCGGCAACGCCCCCCCGGCGGCGGAAAAACCAAAAGCGAATGTTAAGAAATCAGCGCCAAAGATCACGGGCCCCGACATGCGAAGCTACGATTGGTGGAGAAAAGCCCGATTCGGTATATTCATCCATTGGGGACCGTCCTCCGTCCTAGCCCTCGGCGCCGGAAGCTGGCAACGAAAAGGGGAGAAGACGAAGGACGGGGCGTCCATTCCCTACACCACGCCAGGAACCCTGCCACCGGAAATCCGTGACGGCTCCTATTTCAAATATTATGGTGCCTACCTAGGCTCCGCTCCGGGCAAGATATACGACAACCTATATCAAGTCCTCAACCCGCGGAAATTCAACGCCGAGGAATGGGTCCAACTCTTCAAGGCCGCCGGCGCTAAATACATCGTCTTCACAACAAAGCACCACGACGGCTTTTGCATGTTCAACACAAAATACACGAACTACAACATAATGAACACGCCATACGCCAAAGACATACTCAAACAGCTGACCGACGCATGCCACAAGGCGGGAATAAAGGTGATATTCTACTATTCCAAACCCGACTGGTACGATCCGCGCTATAACCCTAAAAATCCTAAACCATACGAAGACTATATGGTCCACCAAATCGAGGAATTGGCATCCAACTACGGCGATGTGAGAGGTTTTTGGTGGGATGGCGGCAACAAGGTCAAAGTCGATGGCGCCCGCATCGCCAAGGCGATTTTTTCCCACTTGCCACACGCCGTATACAATGGCCGCGGGGGGATGACCCTGCCAGGCATCAAGTTCGGAACTCCGGAACAAAAACTAGGATCCTTCAGCCGCCATTCCCCTTGGGAGTCCTGCGCAACAATGACCGGCGAGGAATGGTTCTGGAACGGAGGAATCAACGTCAAATCCACCAAGCGTTGCCTCAAACTACTCGTCAGCGCAGCGGTAGGAGACGGCAACCTACTGCTCGACTTCGGGCCAACCCAAAAAGGGACCATTCCCCCACAGGTCCGGGATGTCTACCTAGGCATGGGCCGCTGGCTAGCTAAATACGGAGAGTCGATATATGCAACCCGCGGCGGACCATACAAACCCGGCACTTGGGGAGGCGCGACATGCGCGGGGAACAATGTGTATCTGCATATCATCCAGGAATGGCCCAAAGGGGAACTGCACCTTCCCGCCTTGCCCGCCAAAATCGTAAAAGCTTCCGCGCTAACGGGAGGCTCGGCGATAGTCGAGACGCATGACAGCCAATTAATCGTGAAATTGCCTCGAAAATACCATAACGAATACGACACGGTCATAAAACTGACACTCGACAGGCCCGCATTCGCAATCCACCCCCTCCCCTCGGAAAACGTCGAATTCGTCAGTCTGAACGCATCCGCTAGCGCGTCGTCCCAAGACGCGAACTGGAGGGGATGGGCCGGGTCCGTCACACTGCGCGATTTCGAAGTCAATATGCCAAAAGCTTCCTATTTCGGGGAAAACGTCAAGGAAAAACCGCACCGCAAACACGGATTCAAACCAACCAAAGAGCAGCTAAAAAAATATCCCTGGGTCAAAACGCCGCGCGACCACATCTGGCGATTTTGGAGAGCTAAAGCCAACGACAAGCAGCCTTGGCTGGAACTGGACTTCGGGAAGCCCAAAACTTTCAACAAAATCTCCATCATGGAGAAATTCGACAGGATTAGGGCCTATGTCATTCAATACGAACGTGAAGGAAAATGGATAACCTTGCACAGGGGGCTGCGACTCGGAAGGATGGCGCTGGCCCTCCCCAAACCCGTAACCGCCCGCAAGGTGAGGATTAAAATCATCTTTTGGGCCAGCGACGTGGAAAACGAAGGCCCGGGAATCAGGCAGTTCGATGTCTGGCTAGATAAAAACAACTAAGACCGGGATCCGCGAACAGACCGGATACGTAGAGACGCAACACGTTGCGTCTCTGCGTCTCCTCCCTCCTCCTCCGCGGTCTCCGCGACACCAACCCCATATAACATAGGGCTTGCTGAAAAAGTCGAGAACGGGTCAGTGGGCCCTAACATACAAAGCGGCACAAGAGCGCCGCCCTCCAAGGATGCTGCGCATCAATTAATTATGACGGCGGAGCCGTCTTTGGAGTGCGGTGCCCCCGCACCGCTTTAAAATCTGTGTTCCCGCGTCTTTGCGAGGGAAAGGCTCGATATTATCGATAATGTCGACACTATCGACTTATCCTTCAAAACACACGAACATGCGTGCCCCAGCGAAGCGAAGGG
>WFSE01000113.1 GCA_015486135.1 Lentisphaeria bacterium | reverse complement strand
GATAAACTCTGCGTTCTCTGCGTCTTTGCGAGGAAAAAAGAGAACTTTGTGAGAGGTTAATTAGGGGTTACTGAAAAAGTCAAGAACGGGTCAGTGGCTAGGCAATAAGCCGACGGTGTGCTTTGCACTCCGAGGCGAAATTAACGCCGCCAATGGCTCGTTATTGGCTTTCCCGGAATTGGCGAGTGCTTCAGAAGGCTAGTCGGCTCCAAGGAGTTTGGGAGATTTGCGACCAAAACCTTGGAGATGACACCATTCAAAACGGGCTTAACCCAATGAAAATAAAACACTTGCCAATTATTCAGTGAGCCCTAATTATGGTCTATCAAAACATTCACCACCCGCTACGCTAGAGGCACGGAGAAAGAAAGAAGAGAGAAGGCGGAGATGCATGAAATAAACGCAACCTTCGGTTCCAGATTATTTCATACACGGTCTTATTGGAGGAAAAAAGGAGAAAAACTCCGCATTCACTCCCAAATAGAACATTGTGATATTGTGATATCGGGGCCTGCCCCCGCTAAATTTGACATATTTGTATTCAATTACTTGCGAAAAACGGCCCAAAAATAGCTTAGCGCAAGAAAGTTAACCGAAGAAAATGAAGCTAAGGAATTCAGTCCCGATTTTTTGAATAGATTTGCGAATTACGCGGGCAAGGTGGTAGGTTATTCACGCTATGGAATGCGGTGAATTACAACCGGACAGCTATTTCTGATTTGTCGGCAACGACAAACCTGAAAGCCCTTTCCCCCGCGGGAACCGCGACTGTAAATCCCTCGCGGAGGAATTTACCGACTACCGGACGCGCCGCGTCGCCGCTCTTGAAAACGGCAAGGCGACATGCGATTAGAGCTCGCTGAAAAAGTCTGAAATGTGCCGACAATTAGGCGGCGAGCCGCCGGTGTGCTTCGCACTCCTAGACGAAGCCAACGAGATTAGCGGTGCGTTTCCGGCTTTCCCGGAATTGGTGGGCGCTTCCGAAAATTCGAATGATACGCGTTAATCAAATCAGGCCAATCACAAAACCAGCGCTTGCCAATTATTCAGCGGGCTATAAGTTTACGATGGCGGCGTCAACGTCCAGGAATATAACGCCACTGGCGGCTCGCCAGGCTCTTTGACAAAACAGCTCGTCCGCGGAACCGGCATGCCTGTCCGCCATAGCCTTGGCGAAGGCGGGGGCGGAGGTATCGGCTCCGTGCTCTACACCGAGGACGCCTCGGCGGCCAACTGTTCCTTCTTCCACTACAACGCCATCGGCAGTGTCGTGGCGCTCACCGACGCCTCCGGCGCGGTCACCTCGACCACCGACTACGCCGCCTTCGGAAAGGAAGTCAAATCCACCGGCTCATCCGACGAGACCCGCAAGTTCTGCACGAAAGAACGCTCCGCGTCCATCGGACTCGACAACTTCGGCTTCAGATACTACGACCCCGAGCTCGGACGCTTCGTCCAACGCGACCCAAGCGGTTATCCCGACGGGCCGAACAATTATCTGTATTGTCGGAATAATCCGATAAATTTCGTGGACCCGTTGGGGTTGAAGGGAAAAGGCCACCATATTATCCCTCGTTCTATATTTAAAAAAGCAGGCTTTTCTGACGAAGTGGTTCGATATTTTGAAAATGAAGCAACTACCACTACTGTATCTCACGGATGGAGTAAGGCACATAAACATTATAATGATTTAATTGAGATAAAACTTGCCGAATTTGCTGAAAAACACGGGAAAGACTTTTCCAAGTGGAACAAGAAAACAGCGGAGAAATTTGTTGACTCTATTAAAAACTCTGATGACAAATTTATTAGTGGATTTTTGAAAAATGTAAAAACGAAGGCTCAACTTAATAAATGGTGGAAGAAATCAGGAGAAAAAATGGCGAGAACTACATCGGAAAGCAGTGTGTTCAGGCGGGCATTAGGAGTTGCAAGAGGTAAAAGGTTCTCTAAATATTCCCGATTTATGAAAAAGCATTTTGGGATTATTGTGAATGTTGCAATTATAGGAGGAACGGTTGCAATTCTTGGCCCTAAACGTGCGATTACCGAGGCATTTGATATGCCGAAAGAATCTATTGATGCAATGAAGTTTAACCTTGATCCAAAGCAGATAGTTGATAATTTCGCAGGCAGATTTTCCCCCATAGATAAGGTAGAGTTTCCGAATGGGGGACACGCTAGAGTAGGCTCAAAAATCCGCATGGGAAAGTCGGAATATACTGTAGACAAATTGTACGATATGGGAGAAAATTACGGAATCCGCTTTGAAGGTTATTCCATGATTCACCCCATACCGAAAAAGTCAACCCCTCAAACGGACAGATCTTTAAGATATTAAAAATGTGGAGGTAGAAATGACTAGTGAACCTATTTGTCCAGTTATTTATTACAAAGAGCAGACATCTCATATAACGGTGGGAAATAGAGATGGGTTTCAACACTATTTTGGAGGAGAAAACGATTTTCTTCTGAAGGGACAACGTTTTGGTCCTAGGAAGTTACATAAGGTTTTATCATTTGATTTATCAGACCCATTGCTGTCTAATTGTTTTTCGATAAAATTGGACCGTCTAAATTTGCTTTACGGGTTCTGTTATGATAATTGCGAGCTAGAATATAAAACTCGAACTTCTGACGGGGTGGTTATGGAAGTTCTTTCCATAATCCCCAATGAGTCTGAAGATGATTGGCCGTATGACGAATACCCGTTATACTTTGAAAAGAAAGACATTTCTCTATCTCAGCCAGAATGTTGCTCATATGATGAATTTCTAGACTTCATTTCACAGGATTTTGATGAAAATTATGCTGACAAGCTAATTGTTGCTGTGCCTCCTTCCGAAAAATATGGAGTTTCTTTATGGGGAGAGATGGGAGATGAAGAAGGAGTCCAAGTGATTTTCATCGTAGATACTAATGTTGGCGCTATAAAAGCTTTTAATGTATGCACATAATGCAGGTGAAGGGTCCCCCAACCCCACGACACCAATCCAACCACTCGCCCCCCCTCCGAAAAAACGCTTCCGATAAAAAATGACAACCTCGGCTACTCCGTGTAAGATGGCGTGGAGGAGCGTAGCCGATGAACCACGACGCGTATTTCGTCAAGCCTAGCAAATCGGATTGGAGACGGCCAAGGGTAGTGCCAGTACCCGACCGACACATCGCCACGGTTTGCCGACACCCCCGCTTGTTCGGATTGACCCAATCCGATATCGAGGAGACCTATCGGAGGCACGGCGAAGTTGTAGCCCTCGAGGGCTACGCTCGCAACGAGATACTGTTGGAGCTGATGAAGCCTCCATCCAATTACGTCCGCATCCGATACCACGAACGCCGTGGAACGTGGCGAATCCAAATCTTTGAAAGGATGAACACAAGCGTCTACGTCTCGATTCTCCACTTCCTCAAGCAAATCAAATCTGGTAAAATCAGGAACGCATTGAAACGCTCGTCCTATCCGCACTACAATATCGAAATCCACGACACCAAGGACAACTCGCTGTTTGTCGGCAAGACGGACGAGGCAATCACATACGTCAACGAACGCGAGAAGGAGAATATGATAGTCCGCAAGTGCCATCTCCTCGGCGCGAGAGGCAAGGTCGAGGTGCTGTCGAGCGGCGAATTGGACGCGGATGGCGGGTGACGCGCTTGGTTGGCCAACCGAACGCTTTCCGCCCAACGTCCGCCAATCAACGGACGATTAACCGAAGGAGTGTAGCCATATGTCCAAGAAAGTAGTCATTTACGGAAGAATCTCCACAGACGAGCAGAACATCGAATCACAGCTCCAAGCCGTCAGGAGATACTGTAAAAACCAAAACTGGGATATTTCAAAAGAATACATCGACCAAGGAATATCTG
>WFSE01000112.1 GCA_015486135.1 Lentisphaeria bacterium | reverse complement strand
CCCTCTACCATCCCGCGTACAAACAGCATTTTCATTCGGTCGCTGGCGCGGCGACCGAGACGCGTGTCAAGTTTCTGGAACCCGCGGATATCGCGGGCCGGCTCGAGACTACTGGCAATGTCAGGATTTTGGATGTCGGATTCGGCTTGGGGCTCAACGCGCTTTCGGCGGCGGCTTTGGCTGAATCCACTGGGAAGGGACGGGTGGAGATAGTGTCTTTGGAGAACGACTCCAGAGCGCTCCAGGCGGCTTTGATGTTGGCGCGTGGCGGGGCGTGGGAGTTGGATGGTCTCGATAATCCCGTCGGTGTGATCGCGTCCTTAATCGAGAGCGGGTCGGCAGTTGGAAAGCGATTTGCCGTGTCTTTCGTCGTAGGCGACGCCCGCGTCACCGCCGCGGATACCACGCCCGGATTCGACGCCATCTTCCTCGATCCTTTTTCGATAGATGTCAACCCGGAGCTATGGACTTACGATTTCATTCGCCTGCTCGCCTCCAAGCTGAGTGGAGAGGGAGTTATCGTCACCTATTCCTCCGCCGCGCCGGTGAGGGGGGCCATGATCCGCTCTGGCCTTCATGTGGGTTCCACAACTCCCTTTGGCAGACGGCGCGGGGGCACGATAGCGTCGAAACGTCGCGGGAACGTGGAAACGCCGCTGTCGGACAAGGAAAAGCGGATCGTCACCATGTCCACGGCCGGGCTGCCCTATCGCGATATGGGCTTGTGTTGGGCTCGTTCGCGCATTAGGAATTTTCACACCGCGGGTGTCGCGCGCCTGAGAAAGGCGGGAGTGAGGAAATGGGCGGACTAACGGGATCCCGGGTGGCTTCGACCAATTCCAACACGGAGGAGGGAAGGCCCTTGCGGATTTCAGGCAGGCGTGGTATCCTAATTTGTATAAGAGGGCGTACGGGATTGGAACAATAAGGAGGATTTGAAGCGATGAAAAGATTGTTGGTTGTGGCGATAGGATTGTCGGTGTCGTTAGCCGGTTGGAGTCTGGCGGCGGACGATGATGGAAAAGACGCCAAGTCGGCTGATCCCGGGAGAGGCGATGGAGTCGTGAGGATGGAGGAGCCATCGTTGAACGAGATTCATCCCACGCCGGCGGCTCCTCCGCGGCCGAGGGACGAGTGGACCATGTTTCAAATAGGTTTTCTGCCGTTGTGGCCGGATTTCACAAAGGAATCCAACGTGTACGGGATTAAGCTTGGCATTCCGATGTGTTCCGGCTATGGGCGTGTTTATGGAATCGAACCATCGATCCTGTACAGCGGCACGCGGTATGTTTGGGGGATCCAAGCGACATTTTGGGGCTACTGCCTCGCAAGGGAGGTTTACGGGATTCAAGCGTCGTCTTTCGGGCCGAGCATAGCGACGAATCTGAAAGGGCTCCAAGCGGTGGGCACTCTCGGAATGGTGGAAAACCTCGAGGGCGCGCAAATCGCGCCCGTGACTATGGTGAAGAAAAAATTGACCGGTATCCAGTTCGGCGCGGTCAACCTCTCCAAGGACTCGCTTACGGGGTTCCAGGGCGGTGCCGTCAATATCGCCAAAAAGGTCAAAGGTCTGCAATTCGGCGTTTTCAATTACAGCGACGGCAAGACATTTCAGATTGGCGGAATAAACATCATTAAAAACAGCTGGTTGCCTTTCATGATAGGCATCAATTTCAAATTCTAGCCCGAACAGCGAGGAGGTTTGGCTATGAAACGCACCATATTGGCATTGACGCTGTTCATCGTCGGGGCGGTTAGTCTCAGTGCGAATGACCTGTTGAACGAGGAGAAACCGTGGGATTTTCTCGGGGTATCGTTTGTCCGGGGGGTTCCGTCGTCGTCGAACGAATCCAATATCGGCGGGATCAGACTTGGATTGCCCGTGGCCGGCGGAGACAACCGCGTTTACGGGATAGAGGTTGGCGCCGCGTGTTGCTGGACTTGGGAGGTCGTTGGTGTCCAGACGGCGCCCTTGTTTTGCGTGTCGGAGAAATTGAGTGGCTTGCAGGCGAGTCCCGTGAACGTCACGGGCAAGATCGAGGGGTTGCAATTTGGGCTGGTCAACATTGCCGACGAGGCGACGTTCCAGTTGGGGCTTGTGAACTATATGCGCGACGGGATACTGCCGTACACCATCATATTGAATTTCAAGTTCTAGTCGGGACCAGCGCTTCTGACCTTAGTCAAAGTGCGGGATTGACCTTGGATATCATTCAGCGTCCGCCAAGTTGTTCAGCAGACCCTAGGGGCGCCACCGTGTTGAAAAAACCAACGGATATCCACTTGAGTTTTTGTCAGCAAGCCCTACGTTACGCTTCGTTCGTAGCGGGACCGTAGCTCAGTTGGTTAGAGCAGACGACTCATAATCGTCTGGTCGCAGGTTCGAGTCCTGCCGGTCCCACCAATACTACAGGCCCGCTGAAAAACCTTAACCCTATGAGAGCAAGATGGTTGGCGATTATTCCGCAAGCTCTGCCCACCATTAAGCGATGAGGTACGTATGAGAATCACGATCATAGCGCCGCTTTTGCTTCTTGCGGTTTTGGTGATGTCGTCTTGCCGCACCGGGGAGATCACCGAGGCTGACAGGCTTTCGCCTTCGGAGTACCAGAAGCTAGTCGCCATATGCCGGAAAAGGGCGATTATCGGGGCGAAGGCCCAAGGACGCGTGCTGTCCCCGAATGATATTCGGATCATACAGAAAACCCAACCCAAGTTTACCGCGTACTACTATGGCAGCAAAAAGGGGAAGTTCCGGATGTGGTGGCGGCTTGACGAAAACCGATTGATTCGCGTGATTGGGGACGGGGCCATGCTGGATCCGAACTGCCCTATGTGCGTGTTCGCCGTCTTCTGCATGAAAGGGGCGAACGACCCTTGGAAATGCGTCCGTCCACCCGCCGGGACGCGGACTCGGCAAAAAAAGGGAAAGTGAGATGCGCGTTTTAATCACTGGCGGCGCTGGCTTCATTGGCAGCCATATAGCGGAGCATTACCAGGGCAAGGCCGAAGTTCGGGTGCTTGACAATCTTTTAACGGGTTACCGGTCGAATTTGGATGGCTTGGCTGTCGAGTTCATAGAGGGGGATATCCTGGACTCCACCACGCTGAACGGGGCGATGGAGGGAGTGGATTATGTTTTCCACCTGGCAGCCATGGTGAGCGTTCCAGAGTCGATGCGGAATCCGGTGGATTGCGTTAGGAGAAACGCGGAGGGGACGTTGCGGGTACTCGAGGCCGCCGCCGAAAACGGGGTTCGGAAATTGTGTTTCAGCAGTTCCGCCGCCATATACGGTGACAATCCCGAGGTGCCGAAACGGGAGTCAATGTTGCCGGAGCCCAAATCTCCGTACGCGGTAACCAAGCTTGACGGGGAATATTATTGCGCGATGTTTGCGGCCGAAGGGAGGTTGCGTACCGTGGCGTTACGCTATTTCAACGTTTTCGGTCCTAGGCAGGACCCGAACAGCGCCTATGCCGCCGCCGTTCCGATTTTCATATCGCGCGCTCTGAGAAACGAATCCCTGACGATCTTTGGCGATGGCGGACAAACGCGGGATTTCATATACGTCAAAGATATTGTCGCCGCGAACGCGTTCATGGCGGAAAACGACACATGCGGAGTTTTCAATGTGGCTTACGGGGGGCGGGTTACGATAAACGACTTGGCCAAGATGATAGTGAAGATCACTAAATCGTCCTCGGAGATTCGATACGCCGAAGAAAGGCCTGGAGACGTGAGGCATTCCACCGCCACGATCGACAAGCTTCTCTCCACTGGATTCAATCCCTCGTCGGACTTTTCGGAGGGGCTGGGAAAAACCATCGATTTTTTCCAGGCGAAATGGAAAAAAGAGTGTTAAGGGGTTATCTTACCGTTCCCTTGGGTGGTCCCCAGGGGGCGGGATCGCGGCGGGACGGAGATGGTCCCGTTCGTCCGCTGAATGTGCCGAAGTGGCGGAACTGGCAGACGCGCTAGACTCAAAATCTTGTGCCCTTTTGGGCGTGCGGGTTCGACTCCCGCCTTCGGCACCATGATTTTTCCCCTCGGATTTTGCGATGGAGTTGTTTCAGGATTTCTTGTACGCCCATATCCACCACATCCGGATGTGCGTGGAAATCGCTATTCTTTTCACGTTGATCTACAGCGGTCTTTATTATCTCCGCGGAACTCGCGGGGCGTATATCTTTGCCGGGCTGATGGTCATACTCATTACGCTCACCACGATATCCGACCTGTTTCATCTCGCGGTGATCGCATGGTTGATGAGCGGGATGTGGGCGGTTTTCGCAGGGGCTCTAATCGTTATTTTCCAACCCGAATTGCGCCGGGCTTTCGCTCAGCTGGGTAGTCGTTCCTTCGCCAGACGCATGAAAAAGCGCGAGACTATAAACGAAATTGTCACTGCCGTTATCAATTTGGCGAACAAGCGGGTCGGAGCGCTAATAGTGTTCGAACGCGAAATTGGCATGCGCTCCATCACCAGCAACGCAATCGCCCTCGACGCGAAACTTAACCACTACCTGCTCGAGGCCATTTTCCAGAAAAGCTCGCCCCTTCACGATGGCGGTGTCATAATCCGGAACAACTCCATCGCGGCGGCGCACTGCATTTTCCCGTTGACCCATGACATGACTCTGCAGAAAACCCTCGGAACAAGGCACCGCGCGGCCATAGGAATCACGGAGGAAACGGACGCCGTGGCGGTGGTGGTTTCGGAGGAGACCGGAGGGATAAGCTTGGCTTGCAGGGGGCGATTGAAGCGGGATGTCGGCCCGGAAAAGCTTTCGCGGTATCTTAATTCACTGCTCAAAATGTCCGATGGAGATTCGTTGCAGGATATATTCGAGTCCGCCGGTGGCGACGTTTCGAGTGGAACGGGCGGATTCAGCACATCGCCTTTGAAAAAGCAATGAGTGGAGATAAAAAACGCAGATCGATTTTAGTTGGACTCGTGCCGGGGTTTGTCCGGCGCGATTTCCTGCGCAAGGTTATCGCCTTGACGTTCGCCGTGATTGTTTGGAACCGGGTTTCCGTCAAGCTGGACGAGGAAAGCGTGATCAGAGGGGTTCCCGTCAGCATTTCCATTCCGGAGGGATTTATCCGCTTGGACGACAACAAGAACAGTGTCGACGTGACGTTGCGCGGGCCTCACAACCAGTTGCTCGAACTTTCCGCGTCCGACATATCGTTGAAAGTGAAGCCACGCCGGGTGAAGGTGGGAGAGAACAAGGTTATTTTAGGGAAAAAAGATGTCGCCGTGCCGTTGGGCGTTAGCGTGGTCTCTATAGCGCCCGAGAAGATAATGGTGCGTCTAGACAGGAAAATGGTTAGGGAGGCGCAGGTGGAACTGGTTTGTTCCGGGATGCTTCTCGACGATTACGCGTTTAGAGTGGCCGAGCTAAGCCCGAATGTCGTAACCGTGTCTGGCCCTCAGGGGGTTGTGGAACGCTTGAACTCGCTCCGAACCGAGCCCGTGACCTTGAAGAGGGAGAACGTGGAGGATTTCGATTGCGAGGTTCGCATCCGCCATCCAGCCAGGGTCGAGGTGCGCCCCAACCGGGTACTGGCCAAAATCGAGATATACAAAAACCGCGACAGCAGGGCGTTCGAGAATGTTCCAATCAAACCTTACGGGTTCATTCCTCCGGGAACGCGATTGACTTTCAAGCCCGAAACGGTATCTGTCTTGGTCGAAGGAACTAAACGGGCGGTGGAACTGGCTACGCCCGGAAAGCTAAGGCCGTTCGTGGACATGTCGGAATTGCGTGGGCCCGGCAAGTGGCGATTAAAAACGCAATGTTGGCTGAACGACAAGGAGCTCGCGGTGAAGCGGATGACCCCGGCGGTCGTGGAAGTGACGCTGGAAAGACGCGGGGAGAAAGCGAAGCCAGGCAAACAGGAATAGACTTATGAATGATACTAGCGGAACGTTGTTTTTCCAAGGGGGAGTTCATCCCCCCGGAAACAAGAAAATGTCGTTGGAAGCGTCGATTACGGATGCGCCCCTGCTGGAAAAGTACGTGGTTGTTTTGCGGCAACATATCGGCGCGCCCCCGAAGCCGTTGGTCGCCAAGGGGGACAAGGTGGGGAAAGGCGCGTTGTTGGCGGAGGCTGGCGGTTTCGTCTCGGCTCCCGTCCACTCGCCCACTAGCGGAACGGTTGTGGGAATTGTTGATGTTCCGGGACCGATGGGGCCGGCTACCCCCGCTGTTGAGATAGAGGCCGATGGGGAGGATAAATTGGAATCCCCCCTGAAGCCGATTGACGATTGGCGTTCCACAGATCCGGCGGAGTTGAAAAAACGCGTTGGCGACGCCGGGATCGTTGGCATGGGAGGAGCGGCTTTTCCGACAATGGTCAAGCTCTCGCCGCCACCGGACAAGAAGATCGACGCGCTGGTGATTAATGCCGCCGAATGCGAACCGTACTTGACAGCCGACCACAAAGTGATGCTCGAGCGCCCGACGGAGGTGCTGGAGGGAATTGCGATTCTCGCGAGAATTCTCGGGGTGCAGAAAACCATAGTTGGAGTGGAAAACAACAAACCCGACGCTATTGCCGCTCTTGCCAAGGCTGCGCCGGAAGGTATTTCCATTCAAGGCATGCGGGTGCGCTATCCACAAGGAGCGGAGAAGCAACTTATTTACGCGCTCACTGGAAGGAAGGTTCCGGCTGGCGGACTCCCCATGGATGTGGGATGCGTCGTGCAGAACGTGGGCACGGCGTTGGCGGTGAAAGAGGCCGTGGTGGACGGCAAACCTCTCTTCGAACGCGTAACCACGATAACCGGGTCCCCGATCGTCAAACCTGGCAACTGGAGGTTGCGCGTTGGGACCCCGGCGGCGAAAGCCTTGGAACTTGCCGGCGGAGTGCGTGGCGAGGTGGCGAAAGTTATCTTCGGAGGACCGATGATGGGCTTGGCGCAGAAATCCATCGATGTCCCGATTATGAAAAACACGTCGGGAATACTGCTGATGGCTCCGGACGAAATCACCCAATTCGGTTCCGACCCCTGTATCCGTTGCGGGAAATGCGTCGACGCGTGCCCAATGAACCTTTTGCCGAGCACATTGAGCGTGGCGGTGGAAAACGAAAAGTTTGATATAGCCGAAGACTACTTCGTGATGGACTGCATGGAATGCGGGTCGTGCGCGTACGTATGTCCCGCCCACAGGCCGTTGACGCAACATTTCAAGCGTGCGAAAGCGGAGATAGCGGCGAAACGCCGAGCCGCCGCTAAATGACCTTTTTTGGGCAAGGGATGCGCCTCCTCGCCACCGCGCTTCTCGCAGTGGTGGTGGTGCGTATGGCAATACCGCTCGCCGCCGCGGAAAAAGTTCCCCACATCAAAA
The DNA here is from genome assembly GCA_015486135.1 of Lentisphaeria bacterium. Lineage (GTDB taxonomy): Bacteria > Verrucomicrobiota > Lentisphaeria > Victivallales > JAADHT01 > WFSE01. The sequence continues at coordinate 31,709 of WFSE01000112.1, read as the reverse complement.
TATGTTTCTACGACCTTTCGCGAACCTTGGATACCCCCCCAACACCATTGAAAGCCAAGCGCGCGGGTATGGCGGCAAAAGTGTTGTTGTCGACTAATGCGGACATTATCGTTCTCGCGGGGCTCGCGGACATGAACGATTTCTCCACCATTAAAAAGCTCCTTGGAACCAAGTTTGTATTCGCCAAAGCGGTCTCGGGACCCGCTCCAGCCGGCTTTTTAACTATCTTTTCAAAACTTCGCCCCACATCCTGCGAAACCATTTCTGGACTGAAATACAACATCAAGAAGAACACCCCCGTACCTGTGGGCAACGACTTCCTGGAAATTACGTTCAATGTCAATGGCTACCAGCTCCTTCTTTTCGCTGGAATACTCAAAAACCGCTCCAAACATCCGAAATACAGCCAGACCAACATGAGACGATACGAGGCGAGGGAATTAAGAAAACTCGCCACCGCCGTGTTGAGGCGGAAGCCAGACGCCAATATTATGGTCCTCGGAAATTTTAACGACACTTGCGGGAAAAGTCCGCTGAATGCGCTATATTCGCGGCGTTCGGGAATTCGCCGCCGCCTATTCGATATACGACCGGTCGATCATATCAATGTGGCTTGGACTGCCGTGGACGAGCGCAGGGACGAGTACGAGCGGATCGATTATATGCTTGTCTCATTCGGACTGGTTCCGGAAATCGAACGGAGCATGTCGCGGGTGGTGGCATTCAAAAACTGGCGCTCGATTTCGGCCCATAGACCGATTGTCGCAACGGTGTCTCCAGTGGACGCCAAGCCTTGGACCGACGAGCGGTTGAAAAAAGAATTTCCGTATTGCATCAGGTATGACAAGTTCCCGGTGGGCGTGAAGGAAAACAAATGATTATCAATGATAAAAAACGCTGTACCGGCAAATTCGACATAGTGGTGGTTGGCGCCGGACTTGGTGGGCTTACCGCCGCCAACGTTCTCGCCAAGCGCGGGTGGAAAGTCCTCCTTGTCGAACAGCATTTCCAACTTGGCGGCTTGGCGACGTGCTTTCGACGCAAGCACCACATATTCGATGTGGCGTTGCATGGGTTTCCCGTGGGTATGAGGAAAACACTCCGGAAGTATTGGTCGAAAAAAATGGCCGAACGCATAATCCAAGTGCCGAGCATCCGTTTCGACAATCCTCAGTTCTCCTTGGACACCACTTTCACCAAGGAGGACTTCATGGATATCCTGGTGGAGAAATTTGGAGTGGAACGCTCGGTCGTGAACGCCTTTTTCGCGGAGCTTGATGGCATGAACTACTACGACGACCGCTCCATGACCAACCGCGAACTCTTCGAGAAGTATTTCCCCGGACGCAACGATGTCGTGCGCCTCTTGATGGAGCCAATCACATACGCCAATGGCTCGACACTTGACGAGCCCGCCATAACCTACGGTATCGTTTTTTCCAATTTCATGAGCAAGGGCGTGTACACATTCCTTGGAGGAACCAACGCCATGCTCGACATGATGGTCGACGAATTGCATACCAACGGCGTGGAGATCCGGACCAACGCCATGATGGAAAAAATTAACTTCGACAGCCATGGACGCGTCGCCGCCGCCGTTATAGACGGACGAGCTGTGGAATGCTCCGCCGTCCTCTCCAACGGCAATATCCTCTCGACCGCGCGCGACTGGGCCGGAATGGACCGTTTCTCAAAGGAATTCGCGGAGAAAATCAATTCCGTAAGGCTCAATAACAGTAGCTGTCAAGTCTATATGGGCCTGAAACCGGGCGAGTCCATCGAACCCATGGGGGACCTCCTTTTCACCTCCACCCATCCCGTCTTCGAGCCCAAAGCAATACTGTCGAAAAACGTTACAAGCAGAACCTACTCTATCTACTACCCGTCCATCAGGCCGGGCTCCACCGATTACACGATCGTCGCCTCCATGAACGCGGATTTCGCGGACTGGGCCGGACTGGACGGAGACGCCTACAAGCTGGAGAAACAAAAACTCGCCGACGACACATTGGCCGACTTGGAAACCCGGCTTCCGGGCATCACCGACAAACTCGATCACGTGGAGGTCGCAACGCCAAAAACGTTCAAACGCTACACCCTTCATGGCGGTGGCGCGTCATTCGGCACCAAATTCGAGGGCTTGGAAGTCAGCATGGACCTTTCGAAGGAAATTCCGGGGCTCTTCCACGCCGGTTCCGTGGGAATTATCATGTCCGGTTGGCTCGGTGCGGCCAACTACGGTGTCATTGTCGCCAATCACATCGACGCCTACCTGGAAAAACCTAGCTAGGAGCCGCTGAATCCGCCGAGGCCAACGCTTGGTTTAGTGCTAGCAGGAAGGTGCGGTTGTCGGCGGCGGTGTAGATGTGCTCTCCGCCCATCCGGGCGAAAGTTTTATTGAACCGCAGATAATATTCGGGGGACTCCTGCGGCGGTTCCCCTTTCGACCAGTCCCAACTTGATGATTGGAGATCGACCACCGCTATGAGAAACCGCTTCACCGGGCGGTTTGTGGAATGCGCCGTGTTCCGGACCATCGACAACGATTTCTCGAAAATCATTGGCGACATCACGGCCGATCCCACGGAAAGATAGACTCCGCCTTCGAGCCGGCTGACTCCATCCGCGAACCGGAGGAAATCGCGCAGAGCGCAACGGCCCACGGCGGCGCCATGGTTCAACGGATGGTTGTATATGATATCGTGTCCGAACATGGGATGCCCGGTAAACGGTGTTTCCAGCCGCCAAGCGGCCGCCTGCGCGCTGTAGCGCTTGAACGGATGCGGCGCCGCGATTTCGCCTTCCGGCAAGTTGAACCTCTTAATGGTATCCAACATGTCTGCGGCGGCCGCGGCCCGCTCGGGGAAATCCTCCACCGCCGCGCACGCCTCCAACAACTCCCTGCGCCCCGGTACGCCCAGATGTTCTTCCGAGATCATCCTTCCCACCGCCTCGCCGTAGCCTAGACCGTCGTACGCGCCCACCAGTAGCGCCAGATTTATAAAAAATCCGGTCTCCTGCCAGTTGCCGAACCGCCCATTCGCCACGTTGGCCCGGACATCCTCGCTTGTCTCGCCCTGGAATGCTATTTCCCAATCGTGTATGATTCCGGCGCCGTTCGTAGCCAAATGGGTGACCCAGCCATCCTCGACAAGCTTGATCAAAACTGGCGCGAGGCCATTTTTGATGGCATGGGCGCCAAAAGCCAGCATCCTCGAGGCACCGCGATTCCGGGCTTCCACCATCCTATCGGCGACGGTCCCCACGGCTTTTTCCAACTCCGGAGACAATGGCCCCGGAGAATCGCCGGGCTCCACTTTGTCCCGTTCTATCGCCATGCGGTTTTCGCGTTCGCTCAACGGAAACGTTTCAACCTGAGTTCTGTCAAAAAGTTGACGGCGCATTTCCCTCTCTCCTTCCGACCACCGCTCCAGGCGCGGCGGAATCCCCCCAACTATAACGCCATCCTTTCGAGTAGGCAAAGAGGCTGAACCGGTCATTGGAAACCCAATTCACGGAACAATGCGCAAAAAAAAGCCCGGCCACCTCAGCCGGGCAAACGAAAATGGAACGAAGTCCCTTCAATACTCGATTCAAAACCCCTAACTTCCGCCCGCGGTGTTCCTAGCAACAATTATACCACAATGCCGATTTCGTCGCAACAATACCTCCTAATCCCTTCCCGTTTGCGCCCCCAATTGGGGCCCGTTGCGTGCCTGGAGTTTTTTCAGAAAGCCTGGTTTAAGCCCGGCTTGTCTATTAATTCGACAAGCCTTGGTTGAATTGCCAGCGCTTCCGCCATACATTCCAGTTCTCACTTATGGGAATTGTGGTTATGGGATTTGAGAATTGCTGGAAAGAAACATGAGATTGTTGCGATGGTTTCAGGTCATAGCACTGGCGGCGGGGCTGCTGCTGGTGGTTGGCTGTGGCGACAAGAAGGCGCCACCCCCTCCCGTAAGTCGTTCGAAACTTGTGCTGGAGACTTTGGACGAGGTCGAGCGGAACGAGCACGCCTCGGCCGTGAAAAAGATAGGCAGGCTTAGGACGTTGGAGCCGACCAACGTGTTTTTGGCGAATCTGGAGACCCTCGAGAGGAATAATATGGTTCTCGCCAATGCGCAAACGAGGATCGACCACGGCTCGTTGGCGGAAGCGCTGGCGGTTGTCGATGACGGTATTCGGGAGTACGGAAGGCATAAAACCCTGGTCACGGCAAGGAAAAAGTTGGCGGTGGCATTAAAGGTGGAGCAGCTACTGACGGTGTTCGAGCATCCCCACGATTCCGCGCAATTGACGACGGCGGCAACCATCCTGAAAAAAATCGCCAAAGCGTATCCCCCAGCGGCGGAGTTCGCCCCCATCGCCGACAAGCAATTGGCGAAAGCGGAGGATATGCGCCGCGTTGAAATGGAACAAGCGGTGGATACGCTCTGCTCGCAGATAGACGAGTCCCAAAAAGAGGGCGACCCCGATGTCGCCATATTGTACGCGATATTGGAATTGGTCGATCCTGGCAACCCAGTGCTGGCGGACTACATAGATTACTTGAAAGGTGACGAAAGCATCTCCTTGATTCTATACCCGGAGGAAAATGTCTTCGAAGGAATGGACGAAGAGGATGAGGATGCGGCGGCTGACACCGACACCCGGCAGGAAGATTCTAGCGTTCCGACCGCTACTGCGGAACCTGATGGGGAGCGATCTCGACCAAAAGAACCGAAAAAGAAGAAAAAAGAGAAGAGCTGGTGGGACAGGTTCTCTTTCTAAGACCCGCTGAACTTGTTGCCATCGTTTTTGGCCATACTCGTTTGGACGGGAGCTTTTCTCTCAATTCATTGGCGAATTGGCGGAAATGGCATATAGTGGCTTTTCGGCGGTTTTTCCGCCTGAGTGTCCCTGCGATTGGCGCTGGGAGAAATAATAGGGAGAATTTGGATGTTGTCGAGAATGAAAATCTTGGTGTCTCTTTGTGTTGTTTGTGTCTGGATCGCGGGATGCAACGAGATGAAATCTGGGGAATCTGCGAAAGACAAGGGAGCCACCGAACCTGAAAAGGTCGACGCGGACAATAAAGTGTCTGATCCCACTGCGGCAAACGCAGCGGGCTCCAAGTGTGCGCAATGTGCGGCTACCGCTCCCGGTGGCAAGTCGGCCGCTCCAGCGAAACCGCAGACATTGTCGCAGTTGCTAGACTCAATGAAGCTACCGGAAGTCGTGGCCACCGTGGGAGACAAGAAAATTACCCGCAAGGATTTGCTTACGGAACTTAATTTGCAACTGCCACCAATGTTCCATGGAAAACCTCTTCCTCCGCAGGTGCAAGCTGCCATTACCGGCAATTTGAAGGAAATTGTCAAGTCGGTGGTCAATCGCGCCGTTCTTTTGAAACTCGCCGAGGACGATGGCATGAAACCATCTCCCGAGCTAGTGGAAAAAGGATTCGACAAATATATTGCGAAGATGCCGCCCCAACAGAAGGCGATGATAGAGAAGCAGCTAGCGTCGCAGGGCTCCTCATTGGCGAAGAAAAGAGCGGAGTCAGCCGCCAATAAAAATGCCCAGGAAATGTCGGCTATCAACGAGTGGATCGAAACCGTTGTAATGCCGAAATTGAAGGTGGACGACGACGCGGTGCAAAAATACTACAAAGAGCACATCAAGGATTTCGAACAACCCGCCACCGTTACCGTGGCTCATATCCTGGTCAGGCCCAAAAGCACGAATCCGCAACAAGGACAGACCCTCTCTCCGGAGGATCAAGCGGCGTTCGCCAAGACGGCCGACGCGGATGCGAAGAAAAAGGCGGAGGGCATTTTGGCCCAATTGAAAACTGGTGCCGACTTCGCCACGTTGGCGAAAAAAGAAAGCGATTGCCCGAGCAAGGCCGATGGAGGCAAATTGCCCCCGATTCCTAGGGATACCTCCAAACAGAGCGGATGGGATCCAGCCTTCGCGAAAGCCGCGCTGGCTTTGAAGAAGAAGGGGGATCTTAGCGATGTCGTCAAATCGGCGTTCGGATACCATGTGATAAAACTGCTCGATTCCAAAGACAAGTCCGCCATTCCGCTGGACAAGGTCAAGGACGATCTTAAGAAGTATCTGGAGAAGCAAGCTTTGCAGAAAGAGATGCCCAAGAAGCTCGAAGAAGAAAAGGCGAAGCTCGGAGTCAAAATCCTGATTTGAGCCTAATCCGGGAGCGTTGTTAGGGCTGTGAAGGCCCTGGAAGAGTGGGTATCCCGTGCGAGACACACATACTTTGTGTGGCGTGAAGGTGCCCCCTTTCTTCCAGGCTTTGCGGAAGGACGTTCTGCTCCTTGGGGTTAAAGTGCGGAACTGACCCTGGATACAAGCGAAAGCAACCAGATTGGCGATGCGGCTCCGGCTTTCACGGGATTGGCAAGTATATCCAAAGCACAGGACGCATGCGCTCCAGCGAGAAGGAAGAGCGATATGTGGGATTACAACGACAAAGTAATGGAGCATTTTCTCTCGCCTAAAAATGTCGGCGAAGTGGAAAATCCGGACGCTGTTGGGGAGGTGGGGAACGTTTCTTGCGGAGACGCGTTGAAATTGACGTTGAAGATTGATGACGAGGGAAAAATAACCGACGCGAAATTCAAAACCTTCGGATGCGCCAGCGCTATCGCATCCTCCTCGGTCCTCACCGAACTTGTTATTGGAAAAACAATGGATGAGGCCGCACAAATTACCAACAAGGATATTGTCGACGCGTTGGGCGAGCTGCCCGAAGAGAAAATGCACTGTTCCGTCATGGGGATGGAGGCGCTCCAAGCCGCCATCGCCAACTACAAAGGAGAGGCCCCTCCGGACGATGCGTGCGACCACGAGGGTAGAATCGTCTGCACCTGCTTCGGTGTCACGGACGTGAAAATACGCGAAATCGCCAAAGAGAACAACCTGAAAACCGCCGAGGAGATCACGCATTACTGCAAAGCCGGCGGCGGCTGTGGAGGCTGTCTTGACGATATCCAATCAATACTCGACGGCCTTTGGCGCGAAGATTCTCAATCCGACGCTTCCGATAGTGGAAGCATGTCCATAGTAAAGAAGGTCATGCTTATTCAAGAGGTGCTCGATAAGGAAATAAAGCCACTGCTCGAGCAAGACGGCGGGGGAATAGAGCTCGTCGATGTGTCTGGCGATGTGGTCAAAGTCCGACTTCAAGGTCGTTGCGCCGTCTGCCCCACCTCGCATGTCACAATGCGGCACACCGTGCAGGAGAAGCTCCGGGAGTTCGTTCTGCCCACGCTGGAAGTAGAAGAGGTGAAATAGGGCTTGCCTCCCCCATGGGAACGGGACCGCGAACGTATGCTGCGGAAATCGCCGGCACCGGTTTGGGCGGCAGGGGACGGGGGGGGCAGGGGTAATGCGACTCAGGACGCAGGACTCAAGACAGAAATTCGATATGGTGCCGTCAATCCCATCTTCTCCCATAACTCCCATGCCCCCCATGCCCCCTGTTGCGAGAACCGCAACTATAAATCCATCGTAGAGGGATTTAACTGTCGTCGGCAAGCTCCGGTTTTCCCCTGTAGTCACCTTGATTTTTCCCGCCGCTCTAGCATTGTAAACGCATGTCTGAAAAACTTACAAGGGAAGAGCTAGCCGCCGCATTGGAGGAGATGGGCGAACGGGCGAGAATCGCGTCGCGGTTTCTCGCGACAGCCTCCACCGCCTTGAAGAACAAATGCCTCTTGGCGATGGCCGACGCGCTCGAGAAGGAAAAAGAGGTTATCCAGGAAGCCAACGCCAAGGATATAGAGGCCGGCGAGGCCTCCGGGCTTTCCGGCGCTATGCTAGACCGCTTACGGCTCACCGACGCTAGGCTGAAATCCACCGCGGAAGGCTTGCGGGTGGCCGCCGGCCTCGAGGACCCCGTGGGGCGCATCATCTCTTCGACCCTACGACCCAACGGCTTGAAAATAGACAAGGTCAGTGTCCCGATAGGCGTTATTGGCATCATCTACGAATCCAGACCGAACGTCACAGTGGATGCGACCGGCCTGTGCGTGAAAGCTGGCAACGCTGTCATCCTCCGCGGAGGTTCGGAGGCGATACATTCGAACGTGGCGCTTGCCCATTGCCTCGACCGCGCCGCGATTTCCGCGGGGATGCCGGAGGGAGCGGCGCAATTGCTGCCGTGGACCGACCGCGAAGCCGTCTCGATACTTTTGAAAATGGACGAGTATGTCGATCTCATCATCCCGCGTGGTGGGGAAGGCTTGATTAGAGCGGTTGTGGAACAATCCACCATCCCGGTAATCAAGCACTACAAAGGGGTGTGCCACGTCTATGTCGATGCCGATGCCGATGAGGATATGGCCCTCCGCATTGCGGAAAACGCGAAATGCCAGAGACCTGGAGTCTGCAATGCGATCGAGACGCTTCTCATTCACGAGTCGATAGCGCCATCATTCGCTCCGAAGGTGGCGGAACGGCTGGAAAAGCGGGGTGTGGAACTCCGAGGCAACGACCGGTTCAGGGAGCTCGTCCCATCGGCCCTGCCCGCTTCGGAAGAGGATTGGAGCGAGGAATACTTGGACCTCGTTTTATCGGTCGCGGTTGTGCCGTCGCTGGAGGTCGCTGTGGACCATATAAACCGCTACGGCTCCGGACACAGCGACGCCATAGTCACCGCCAACCCCGAGGCGGCGGAAAACTTCCTGGCGGCCGTGGACTCCTCCACCGTCTATGTCAACGCGTCGACGCGATTCACCGATGGCGCCGAATTCGGAATGGGTGCCGAAATTGGAATCAGCACTGACAAACTGCATGCCCGCGGACCGATGGCCTTGCCGGAACTTACCACCTACAAGTATGTCGTCAGGGGTGACGGACAGATAAGGGAATGACCGCCATGGGAACGGGGAGCGAAAAACTCGGCAAACTGCTAAACAACCCCCAAGTAACCGAAATAATGATAAACGGCTCTCTAGGTACGTTTATCGAAATTGGCGGGAAAAAAACGAAGCTTGACATCGTCTTTTCGGATAAAGAGGTCGAAGATATAGTTGACACGATCTTTCGCAAAGCCGGAAAGAACGTCTCCAAACTTACTCCTTACGCCGACATATGCATGAAAGACGGATCCAGGGCCAATGTCATCACCGCCCCCTTGGCGCGCTTCGGGACATCCGTGACCATTCGCAAGTTCCACACCGCCTTGAAGGATTTGGACCATCTTATCGAACAAAGCACGCTAAGCCGTAAAATGGCCGACTTCCTCATAGCGTGCGTAAAGGGAAGGTTGAACATAATATTCTCCGGAGGAACTGGCGCGGGGAAAACCACGACATTGGAAATGCTCTCCCATTATATCCCGGATGACGAACGAGTCATCACTATCGAAGACACCGCCGAGTTAAAACTTCATCAAGACAACATCGTTTCTTTGGAAACCCGTCCCCCGGACGACGACGGGAGAGGGGAGATCACCCTGCGGGATTTGATAAAAAACTCTCTCAGGATGCGCCCGGACCGTATTATCATCGGCGAAGTGCGCGGCTCTGAGGCGCTCGACATGATACAGGCTATGAGTACTGGACACAAAGGAACCATGGGCGTAGTCCACGGAAGCTCCCCGAAAGAGGTTGCCGCCAGAATCGAAACAATGATCCTCTCCTCCGGGATCAAACTCCCCCTCGAAGACATCCGGAAGATGATGGTCAACTCGTTAGACCTCATCGTTCAGCAGGAGAGGTTTCCCGATGGCGTCAGGCGCATCACCCACATCACCGAGGTCCGGGGCACGCACAACGGCGAAATAGAACTACACAACCTTTTCGCCTTCCTCAAGCACGGCACCACCCCCTCCGGGGAAGTCCGCGGGGAATACAAGTCCGTGATCAAAACCTACCCCACATTCTACTCCGACTTCATAAAATCGAACCTTATCACGGAAGCGGTGTTTAAGGATAAGGAAGGCATCATCTAGGGCCTTCTGAATAATTTGCAAGTGTTTTATTGTCATTGGGTTAAATGGCTTTTTAATGGTGTCATCTCCAAGGTTTTGGAAGCGATTCTCCCAAAGCCCTTGGAGCCGGCTAATATTTTGAGGCACTTGCCAATTATTCCGCGGGCCCTATTGTAAACGGTGCGTTCAATGTCAAATTTATAGGCCAGCCTCCAAAAATCCGCTCAAACTGTAGAAGACGAGTCAGGTGCTATCTTTTTTTGCCAGTTGGAGAGTCTAGGAGTTTCAGGAACTCTCCATTTGTCGAAAGGATGACCGTGTCCCTGCCGGAAAACACCTTTTCGTATGTTTCCATGGTTTTTATAAAGCGATAGAAGTTTCTAGAGCCCTCGCTTTGATTGTAGGCGGTTGCGTATATCGCAATAGCGTTGGCATCGGCTTTTCCCCTAATTTCTTGGGCTTGACGATAAGCGGAGGACTGTATTTCTTTCAGTTTACGTTCTTTTTCTCCAAGGATTCTGGATGCTTCCCCTTGTCCTTCCGAGCGGTATTTGTCGGCGATTCGTTTTCTCTCGCTAATCATTCTCTCATAGATTTTGCGCTGGACTTCCCGTACATAGTTAATGCGCTTGAAGCGAAAATCGAGCAACTCGATTCCATACTCGGCGTCTCTTATTCTTTTGGCGGCGGCAGCGAATATAATTTTCTCTATACCCTCTCTGCCGCAGCTGATTTTTGCGAATTCGACATCGAGTTCGTCCGAGCCTTTCTCGTTGACGGTAGGCACCCTGTTTTTGGAGCAACGAATCAGCTCCACTAAATCGTGCATGGCGACAGCATTACGAGTCTCGCCGTCGAGGATGTCATCAAGTCGCGATTGCGCCCCACGCTCGTCTCGGAGTCTTTCGAAGAATTCCAAGGGGTCAGTTATTTTCCATCTGGCGTATGTATCCACCCAAATGAAACGCTTGTCCTTTGTGGGCACTTGATTCGGATCGCCGTCCCATTCGAGAAACCGCTTGTCGAATCGGTTGATAGTTTGGATGAAAGGGATTTTGAAATGGAGGCCTGGATTTGTTATCGGGGCACCCACGGGCCGTCCAAACTGTGTCACTACAACCTGCTCCGTCTCATCGACGACAAACGCCGAGGAGAAAGCGACCAACGCCAAGCACACCACCACGACAACGAACACGCCTGTTCCCACTTTCATTTGCCACCTCTCTTCCCGTTGCTTCTCGCCGGGGCGAGGCTGGAAACCGGCAACACGCCTATAATCTTCTCGTCCGCCACTATCTTTCTCCCCACCCTAGTCAAGACTTTGCTCATTGTTTCAAGATATATCCTAGTCCGCGTCACGTCTTTGGCGGCCAAATAGGTCTTGAACATTGCGTTAAATCTAGTGGCCTCTCCTTTGGCCCTGTTGACCCTTTCCGCGGCGTATCCTTTCGACTCCTCCACGGTTTTCAGCGCCTCTCCTCGAGCTTTAGGGATGACGCGATTGTACTCGGAAAGGGCTTGGTTTATCAATTTCTCCTTTTCTTGTTGCGCTTCGTTAACTTCATTGAAGGAGGGTTTGACAGGATCGGGAGGGTTGACATCCTGCAGGACGACCTGGTCAACTTTTATTCCAGTGTCGTATTGGTCGCAGTAGTGTTGCAACATTCCCCTTACCGTATCGGCGATGTCTTGACGTCCAACGGTCAGCACCTCGTTCACGGTTCTATCCCCCACCACTTTGCGCATAACTGCCTCGTTGATGTCTCGGAAAGTGGTTCGGGTATTACGCACGCGAAAGAGGAATTTGTACGGATCGTCTATTCTGTATTGAACAATCCATTCGACATCGGCGGCGTTAAGGTCGCCGGTAAGCATCAAGGATTCGTGTTCGTAGCCCTTTTTCGCGTACTTGGTTCTAATTCCCGCGGAAACCGTTCGGAAACCGAACTCCGCCTTCAACTGGCGTTTCACCGGAACTTTGTACACCTTTTCCATTCCGAAGGGGAGTTTGAAGTGTAGGCCGGGATTGACAGTGCGGACATGTTTGCCGAAACGTAGGACCACACCGGCTTCTTCCGGAGAAATAGTGAACCAACAGGAGACCAATAGAATCACGACGAGAGCCAAGATTGGGATAAACGCCAAACGTCTGTAATCCACATGGGGCATCTTCATTTTTCTGAAATCGATATTCCCTTGAGAACGAGCCACAATTCTTTCTCCTCCTTGGACATTTTTTCCCAGCATCCTCGCTTATCACGCCAAACCGACCAATATCCACGTATTCAAGCGTTCGACATATCCAATCATAGCTTATCTGACACCAATGGCCACAGGCCATATCGAATGGAATCCGCTAGTTGCGGAGCCCAATAATTTGAACACTCCCGGATCGATAAGAGATGCGGGAGCACCCTCAAACTGCGACGAGGACGAATTGTAAACGTTGTCGTTGTTGTAATGGGTGCGACGATATGCCACGACCCTAGCGTTGGACGGCAATTTCGCAAGCCTGCGACACTCCGCCAAAGCGCCATCGATGTGACATATTTTATCTATCAGGCCGAGTTTCAACGCCTCATCCGCAAGAAAGACGCGAGCCGTCGCAACGGTTTTCAACGCGTCGGTGGAGAGGTTCCGACTTTGCTGGACGAGCGCCACGAACTGCGCGTTCAGTTTGTCGATAATCCCTTTCATCGTTTTCCGCTCCTCCGGGGTTGCGCGCCTGAACGGAGAGCCCATATCCTTGTTCGGACCGGATTTTGTCACATCCATTCCCACCCCGATTTTCCCCATAAGCTCAGAAACATCGGGCCTCATGAAAATAACGCCGACAGAGCCGGTCACAGTCGTGGGGTGAGCCGTTATAACATCCGCTGGAAGTGAGATCATATACGCTCCCGAAGTTGCCATGTCGAGCATCGACACCACGATGGGTTTGCCGGTTTTAGCCTTGAATGACGATATTTCGTAGTGGAGGATCTCGCTTGCGGTTGTAAGGCCTCCTGGGGAGTTGACGGTAAGGAGAATGGCCTTGATCCGGTTGTCCCGCTCCGCCATACGCAACTGAGCCACGACATTTTCCACCATCCCTGGTTTCTCAGAAAACAGCGAAAACTCATCGTGGTTGGTAATCATGCCGTCCACGGGGATAACCAGTATTTTTTCCGCGGCATCTCCTTGAAGGGTGTACTCGACCAACGGCTCCGATTTATCCTTGAAAAAATGAGGTTTGAAAGTCGCGCATCCCGCGGCCAAGGCAATCAGCACCACGGCGGAGATTCCCGCTATGCCCCTGGAAACACCATTCTTCTCGCTAGCCATAATACGCGTCCTTTCCGGAATCAACCGCGCCTCACTTGCTGGACGCACCCCATTTCCCAACGTTTTTATAGAATTGGAGAACTTGCTCGAACCGTTCCGCGTCTTTTTCCCCTTTCATCAGCTCCAGCGCTTTCGACTGGGTCTCGATTGCTTTGTCAAGCTGGCACATGGCGTAGTAGCAACGAGCCAAAGTATCGAGGTAGGCGGCTTTCATGATCTTATCGTCAGACGATGTTTCTTTGACGGCAATTGCAGATGCCTGGAATGCGAGATCCACTGGAGCGGAGCCGAAAGGCATGGAATCGAGCAAGCCCCAAGCCATAGTGTTGAGGGCAGCTGGCTTTGACTTGAACCGCTCGATAAATTTGGATACGATTTCCCGAATCTGCGCGTCGTCCCCCGACTTTTTGGCGATGTCTATTCTGGCAAACCAAAGCTTGCTCTTGTCAGGGTGGGCGGCTATAAGCTGGTCAATATACGTAGCGGCCTCGCCAATGGCTCCCCGTTTGGAGAATACGAACATTCTGAACCCCAATGCCATTTGATCTTCGGGATTGATCTTCAATATCTCGTCGGCCGCTTTGATAGCATCTTCAATATTCCGGGATTGAAGGGCCTCTTGTAGCTTTTGCTTCCATTCCTCGACCGCCTGTCCCGTTTTCGGATCGAACGTTCCGGCCATCACCTGCCTTAGAACATCGTCCATCTGCAGCGGGTGCCCCATCCAAAGAATAGTTCCATCCTTGCCCACGATATACGCGTGGGGTATTCCTTGGACTCCATCCATGTAGGCGCCGTAGGTCTCACCGGAAATGTCGACTCCAACATTGTAGTCCATATTAGCCTGTTGTTTGACGAAGGCCTCTACTTTCGTGACATCCTCACGCGATATTCCAACGACCACCAACCCCTTATCGGCGTATTTCTTCTGAAGGTCGCTCAGATGGGGGATGGACATTCTGCAAGGAGGGCACCAAGTGGCCCAGAATTCTACCACATACACATTTTTCCCCACCCCGTCCGCCAATCTCACGGGGCCGTTTTTGACCCACTTGTCGATTTTCAGCTCGGGAGCCTTGTCGCCTATTTTCAACGGAGCCGCTGAAAGCTGAATCGCGACAAGGAAGAGGATAGAAGCCAGGAGCGTTGTCGTCTTCATAGCACTATTTCCTTATTCTGACCTTGGATACCCGCCAACGCCAAACCGGAGTTTCACGTCGGGCATCAATTCTCGTACTCTTGCCAATCTACCCTCCCACAATGCGAAAAACAAGGAGTGTAGCCGAACAAGTAAGCGATAGCTGCGCAGGAAAACCGTTGAGGGGTTGTCTATTTGTGTTTTCGTGGCACATTACTTTCTCTTCCCTGGTATTGGACCGGAAAAGATTTGGTGGAATGCGACCAGCGAGGATGTTGCTCTAGTATTCCGTAAAGAAAGTATGGATGTGAAATGCACTTGCCTAGGTTGAAGATAGGAAAACATGAGAGTCGGTTCCCAGTCATACAAGCTGGGATGGGGGTTCGCATAGGTAATTCGGGGTTGGCAGCCGCGGCGATCAAGCACGGGGCTTTCGGGGTTATAGCTAGCGTGGGGCTGGGGGATATAGAAAAGTCCAAGACCGACTACGTGGCCGAATCCAACCGTGTCCTCGTCGAGGAAATCGACCGCGTCAGAGAGCTCGTTGGTGACGAAGGACCCCTAGGAGTCAATGTCATGGTGGCATTGTCCAACTACGCGGAGACGGTCCGAGCGGCAGTCGACGCGGGAGTAGACTTCATCATATCCGGCGCCGGATTGCCCACAAGGCTGCCCGAATACGTCGGTGATTCCGATATCGGCTTGATTCCAGTCATCTCGGGCGGCAGGGCGTTAGAAGTAGTAATAAAAGCTTGGAGACGCAAATACGGACGGGCTCCAGCGGCCGTAATAGTGGAGGGGCCCCGTTGTGGCGGGCACTTGGGTTTTTCCCTCGAGGAACTGGACCGCGCCGAAACTCGTTCTTTGGCGATTCTTTTCGCGGAAGTCGCGGCTGTGCTGAACAAGTATGACTGCGACATTCCGATGATAGCCGCCGGCGAAGTGGCGTCCCGGGCGGATTTGGAACGGGTCTTGGCAATAGGCTATTCCGGGGTCCAGATAGGCACGCGCTTCATCGTGGCGGAAGAGGCTGGAATCGACGAGAAAAGCAAGCAGGTATTCATCGACGCCAAAGGCTCTGACGTTGTGGTTATTAAAAGCCCCGTGGGCCTACCCGTACGTGTTTTGAAAACTCCCTTGGTCGAGAGAGTATTGGACGGGGGCCGAGAGAAATTCTCCTGTCCATACCGTTGTCTCCGTTCGTGCAATCCGGCGAAAGTGCCGTTCTGTATCGCCAAGGCGCTTCTGGCCACATGGCGGGGAGATGTGGAAAACGGGCTCTATATGACTGGTTGCAACATCGAGTCCGTGAAGAGCATCGAGCCATTAGGAAAATTTTTCGAGTCACTAGAAGAGGGAGTTTCTGGATGAATGTCGTCAAAGTGGGCGTCTTGGGATTTGGCACGGTAGGGGCGGGGGTTGTGTCCTGCCTACTCGCCAACAAGGACGTTATGGCGCGTCGTACGGGGGTCGGGATTGAATTGGCGGGAATCGCCGATTTGGACACCGAAAGCGACCGCGGCGTGAAGTTGCCCCCTGGGATCCTCACCCACGATGCGGCGGGCTTGATAGCCAAAGTCGATGTTGTGGTTGAGCTTATTGGGGGCTCTGGTGTTGCCAAAGACCTGATTTTGATGGCATTGGAAGCGGGGAAACCCGTTGTCACCGCCAACAAGGCCCTGCTAGCTGAATACGGAGAGGAGCTCTTCGCCGCCGCGGAAAAATCCCAGGCAGACATATATTACGAAGCCAGTGTCGCCGGGGGGATACCGGTTATCAAGGCGTTGAGGGAGGGGCTAGCGGGCAACCGCATTGAGAAGATCGTTGGCATACTGAACGGAACATGCAACTACATCTTGACTAAAATGGAAGAAGAAGACGCGGATTTCTCCACGGTGCTAAAAGAGGCGGGGCGGCTCGGATACGCCGAGGCCAATCCCTCGCTAGATATCGATGGCGTGGACACCGCGCACAAATTGGCGATAATGGCTTCCCTGGCCTATGGGGAATGGTTCGGGATGTTGCCTGTCAGCGTCGAGGGTATAAGGGATATCGACTTGCGCGACCTGCGTTTCGCGGCGGAACTGGGCTACCGGGTCAAGCTTATGGGAATAGCGAGCAACGACGGAGGCGATGTCAGCCTCAGAGTCCATCCAACCCTTGTCCCCAAGCATTCCATTTTGGCCGATGTCTCGGATGTTTTCAACGGAGTTGTCATCAGTGGCGACTATGTTGGAGAGGTGTTTTTTCATGGGAAGGGAGCGGGCCGGGAGCCCACTGCTAGCGCGGTTGTGGCGGATATTGTGGATGTTGCTCTTAATCTGGAGTCCGGATCGCATCGGCGAGTACCGGCTTTCAGGGTGGGCCGGCAGTTCGCGGGTGTCGCACCCCTGAATCGTTTGCGTTGCCGCTACTACATACGGCTTCAAGTGGAGGACAAGCCTGGTGTGGTCGCAGCAGTATCCTCCATTTTAGGAGAGCATTTCATCAGCATATCGAGCATATTGCAAAGGGAAGGGCAGTCTTCTTACAACGTTTCCCTTTTGATTGTGACCCACGAGGCTTTGGAAGCCAACCTATCCAAAGCGCTCGCCGAAATGGGCGCTTTAGAATGCGTCCAGGAGGATATACGCCTTTTCCGAATCGAGGATATTTGACATCCGCCGCCGCTTCTGGCGCACACCGAAATCCAAGGGGGGACTCCTCCCCAAGGTGTTCCGATATGGAGCCATTATCCGACATTGACATTGCTTTGCTATCCATTGGCGAGGGCTACGAACGTATCGCCGAAATCGGGCGCGGTAGCGTCGGGGTAGTTTATTCGTGCCGACGGGCTGGGAGCGAGGAAGCTCCTGGCGTGGCCGTCAAATTGATGTCGCCTTCGCCCATAATGGATATCGGTGTGTTTGACGGTATCATCGATGCGGCTTTGGCGACTCGCCCGTTGGCGGACAAAGCTGCTGTGGTTCCGGTAATCGAGGCGGGAAAGAATCGGGACGGAAAGTTCTACTATATTACCATGAAGCTGATGGACGGAACGATGGCAAGCCTTATTGGCGACGAGCGATCAAGCTTTCAGGAGAAATGCGACTTCGCAGCGAAAATCGCGGCCGCGTTGGATGTCGTGCATTCGAATGGTGTGGTTCATGGCGATCTCAAGCCTCCCAACGTGTTGCTGGAAGGAGGAGCCCCCTTCCTCAACGATTTTTATTTGGCTCCGTGGAGGCTGGGAGTCGCTGCCCCTTCCACGAGAGGAACTCCCTACTACATGTCGCCGGAACAAGCCTCGGGGCGGCCCGTAACCCCTGCCAGCGACCTCTACAGTTTGGGCGTGCTTCTGTACCAGCTTTTCACGGGCGAAATGCCGTACAGGAAAAATCCTGAAAACCTGTCGGAAATGATTGATGCCGTGCGGGAAGACACCCCTCCCCCTCCGAGTTCAAGGAATACTGGGGTCGACTGTGATTTGGACGAAGTCGTAATGCGTTTGCTGGAAAAAAATCCGGCGGACAGGCCTAGTCGGCCCTCCTTGGTTGCGAACACCCTTACTGAAATCGCCAATGGCTATGGAAAGGGCAAACGGCGGTGGAGCGGGACTTGGTTCGGAAATCTGTTCCGCTGAATTCAGCCGTTTTTCACGCATAATGCCTTGAACGCCTGTGAATTGTATTTGTTTTCAATTTATGCTATACTTGCCTTGGTGCGGTTCGAACATGGACTCCGCTGGAAAAATTGGTGCCATTCCGGTCCATGAGAAACTTGACGAGCGTCTCTTCCGCCGAAGCCGCGGAAGACTGGAGGGCGGTGCGCTCCCGGCGGAAGTGTGCCTGGTAGCGGCACCTTGGAGGAGCGGGAAAAACACGCACATGTGTGCTGGGATGGATAAGGAATCTATGAAAGTCGGGAAAAAACTTTCAGCCAGTATTATGGCGACATCAGTGGCGTTGTTTGTCGTTTCGGGGTTGGTGGGGGGATGCCGTTCCACCACGGACGGCACTGTCGCGGAAAATGGAAAAGCGCCTGGTTGCATTGTGCGGGATAACGCCAAGGACGCGGCTGGAACCGACTCAAACCAACCTGAGCCGCTTCCCATTCTGCCGTCGTCGACCAACGACAACAAAGCCGAAGACGACAACAAGGACGCGGAAAAGAAAAAAGCCACGAAGCCGTATCGCCTCAATGTTGGCGACGTGCTGGAAATATCGGTTCTCGACGAACCAGACATGACGCGGGAGGTATCCATAATTCCCGACGGTACGCTAAATTACCTCCTGGTCGGCGCTATCCCGGCAAAAGGAAAAACAATAGAGGAGCTCAGGGAGGAACTAACCAAAGCATTGGGACAGTTCTTCGTCAATCCATATGTCAGCGTGCTGACTAAAATCATCAACCTGCCCAAGGAGGAGAAAAAAACAGTTAACATACTCGGCGCGCTAAAAAGTCCTGGGTCCTACCAATGGCACGAGGGGGATAGGTTGCTTGACATTCTCTCGAGCGCCGGAGGGCTCCTTTACACTCAAACCGAATTGGGCACAAGAACAACTGCGAACTTGAAGGCATCGTATATTTCCAGAAACGGAAAACCGCTCGATGTCGATTTCTATAGACTGCTTCAAATGGGGGATATGACCCAGAACGTTCCCCTCAAACCGAACGATTTTATATACATAGCCTCCGCGGAGGAAGCAAACGTGATTGTGATGGGCGAGGTCCAAAACCCGAGAATAATCCCATACACCAGGGCGCTGAACCTCGTCGAAGCGCTTTCAATCTGCGGAGGATTCACAAGGGAAGCGTACAGATCTAGAATTGTGATACTTCGGACGGAAGAGGGCAAGTCCAAATACGTCGAGGTCGACGTGGACAACTTGTTGCATGGCAAAGATGTATCCAATCTCACTCTCCAAAGCGGGGATATCGTTTACGTCCCGGAACAATCCCTCAGCGAATACTCGCGTTACGCTGGATTCTTGTCGGATATAGCTCAATTGGTTTTGGACGCGTATAGCGTACGCGATGCAATCAGATTCCCGAAACTCAACAGAAACACGCCTTCCGACTGACTTTCGTGGTCGCCGGGAGAATGTGGCCGTGAAGATTTCCAACGGGTGGGGAACGCACGCCACCAAGCGCGCTGGAGGACTCGTATGGACATTGCCGGGAACAACAGAAACGCCATGGCTCTTTTGACCGCCGCTATCGTGGCGGTAGTGGCGTTTCCAATATGGATCCCTCTGCTGAAAAAACTTAATATCATGGATCATCCCAACGAGCGAAAGATTCACAAGCACCCCATCCCCAGAATGGGGGGAGTGGTCATATATTTGGCGTTCGCCACCGCAGTATGGCTTTTCATTCCAGCAAGCTCGGACACCGAATGGCAAGGAATACTGCTTGGGGGGGGGGTAGCGCTGGCGATAGGATGCGCCGACGATATATGGAACATCTCGGCCCCGGTGAAGCTGATGGCCCTATTCGCACTGACCGTGCTCATCTGGAGATTCGGAATCATAACGAACCTTCCATTCTGCCAACGATGCGATGAAACACACATATGGGTGAACACGGGATTGAACCTGGTTGTCACAATGCTTTGGCTTACGGGTATTTGTAGCGCCATGAACGCCCTCGACCACATGGATGGCTTGTCGGCAGGGGTTTCCATCATCGCTGCAGGCGCGTATTTCGCGGTCTCCCTCCAAACAAACCAAAACGCGTGGGCGGTCATCTCGTTGGCTCTTATTGGCGCCCTCGCTGGATTTCTGGTCTTCAATCTGCCTCCCGCCAAGGTTTTCATGGGCGACAGCGGAAGCTTCTTTTTGGGCTTCGCTCTGGCGGCGATCGGAATCATGGGCGGCTGGTCGCCCAACCCGAAAAAAGCGCTAATCGTGCCTATCGCCGTCCTAAGCCTCCCGATATTCGACTTCTGCCACGTGCTCATCTCCAGGCACATGAATGGAACTACTAAATCCATCAAGGAGGCTATCGTTTACTGCGGCAAAGATCACATTGGACATCGTATGTTCGATATAGGCTTCTCAAAACGAATGGCACTACTCATGACGTGCTTCGTGGCGGCCACCGCCGCCATATCCGCTTTAGTCCTCAGACACGCACACTATTTGGATGCGTCGCTATTGCTTATACAGATTATTATGATATATGTTGTGGTTGCTGTCTTGATGGAAATGGCACGCCGTAATAGCTCCAATTCCATTGGAAGCGGTAAAGCCGACAAGCAGAAAAACAACGATGAATGAACAGTTTTCCAGCATAAGTGACGAGGAATTCTTCGGATCTGCTGATTCGACTACGAGTGAGTCGGGCGGTTCCAACTTGCCAACCGCGATAGCAACTCAACACAAGCGCATCTACTTTGACGCTGTAGTGGCAACACAGAAACTATGCGTGCAATTGAGGGAATCGAACGCGGGCCCCGGCGACAATCTCAAAAACGCCATCGAACAAGTCATCGCCGCCCTCCGAGAGGACGAGCGCATGCTCATGGGACTGGCGAACGCCCCATACTCGTACGTGTCCCGAAACGTCGAGACGGATGGAGAGCTCTTCGCGGCAATTTCGGTGCATGGCGTTAACGTCATGATCTACTCCCTCAAAATCTCATTGGACATGGGAGTGCCTAATATCCGTCTGCCATACATTGGCATGGCGGGCGTGTTCTACCGATTCGGAGGGCTCGGCCTGCCGGAGAAAACCTTGCTGGCCGCAGTGGACCAATCCGGCGCTGTCATGGAAATGGACGCATTGACGGCCCAGTCCGACAGCTATCTCGAGAAAATATCCATCTCCGATTTCCATATCGACTCCGTCCGATACCTAATGACGCTCGCTAGGGAAAACGGCGAGGTCCTTTGGCAAACAAGCACACGCGAAGCCATGTATCAGTACTCCATAGTGATACACATGGCCCACGAGTTCGAAAAGCTAACACATCAGCCCGCATACGGTAAGGCTCTCGCCCCAGTAGACGCTATGAGGAAAATCCGTGACGAAATGAACAACTACTTCAATCCCGAAATAATCAAATTATTTTTCAACCACCTTTCCATCTACCCCCTGGGGAGCTTTGTCAAATTAAGCTCAGGAGAGACGGCCAAAGTGGTTGAAGTTAACCAGCACTCCATTATAAGGCCTACCGTTGTTATCGTCCTCGACGAGGAGGGTAGGGAAAAAGTCCAGCCAGTTCGGATAAATTTAAAACTAAAACCTAATCTTTACATCAGAAGGGCGGTGGTGGATCCATTCCTCACTGAACGATATATCGATTTGTTTTGATGCAACGGGAGGAGGCCATGACGAAAAAAAACGTTTTGATCATAGACGACGACGCGCAAATCCTCGATTTACTGAAAATGTTCATGGAAAACAATCAGTGCGAAGCGGAAACCGCATCCACGGCGGAAAAGGGATTGGCTCTTCTCCGAAGTGAAAATTTCGACTTGGTTTTGCTTGACATTATGCTGCCGGATGTCGAAAATTTATCAGCATTGGAGGCAATCGTTAAGAACTCCCCAAACACCCCTGTCATTATGATCACAGGAGGAAACGACATCGAACTGGCGGAACAGTGCCTAGCCAAAGGCGCGGTGGATTATATCACCAAGCCTTTCGACTTCGAGTATCTCCGCACAACTGTACTCGCCAATATGCTGGCGTCCTCGTAACACCTCCCCCGAGCCCGGGAGCTCAACACCGAATACACCACACCGAAACAACAGCCAACGGGCGCGTTCCAGTTAGCTCGTTTCAGCTGGACCAGTGTCAACGCCCGCGTCGTCGCTCCACTCGAATCGCCACGCTTCCACCATGGGCCTTCAGCCCTTCCATTTCGGCCAAATCCATGGCGGCGACCGCCTCGCGCCGCAATGCCGCTCGGGTATATTCCAGCACGCTGGTCCTCCGCGTAAAATCAGAGGCGGTAAGCCCTCCGGTAAATCTGGCGGTCCCACCCGTGGGAAGAACATGGCTCGGGCCAGCCACGAAATCCCCTATAGGCTCGGGAGTCCATTGCCCTATGAACACCGCCCCGGCGGCTGTGATTTTACGGGAAACGCTCCGAGCTTTGGCGCAATGCAACTCCAAATGCTCGGGCGCGTACGAATTCGCTATCGCTATCGCCTTGCTTAAACTGGAAACTCGAACTAGGCACACCCCCTCGTCAATGGCTTTGGACACCGCCGCGGAACCCGAGAAATCCAACGCCTCGCGTTTCAAAACAGACTCCACCTTGGAAATCAATCTGCCACTCGTGGAAAGTAGCACGGCTCTCTCGCGTCCGCTCCCGTGCTCCACTTGGGAAAGAAGGTCGGAAGCCACGAATTCCGGATCCGCCGTGGAGTCCGCTATTACCATCACCTCCGAAGGACCAGCCACCATGTCCACCCCGACGACATCGCCGGAGACTATCTTCTTCGCCGCCGCGACATACGCGTTCCCCGGACCCACGATCTTTTCCACCTTTCTAACGGACTCCGTCCCGTACGCCAGCGCGGCTATCGCGTACACTCCGCCCAATCGGTATATCTCGCGAACACCGCAACGATTCAGCGCGTAAAGAATTTCCGCCGGAATCCTACCACCAGGACCAGGTGGAGTGGCCGCCACCACGTGGGGAACCCCCGCCGCTTTCGCGACCGCCGCCGTGTGCGCGACTGTCGACACCAATGGCGCCGCCCCGCCGGGAATATACACCGCCACCCTCGATATCGGCGAGAAACGCTCACCAAGAACCACTCCGGAACGAGGTGAAAAACTCCAGTCCTTCGGAACCCCGCGCGACGCGAAATCGAACACGTTCCGTATCGCCGTGTTTATGGCTTTCTTGCGGTGTCCGGGGATTGTGGCGCCAGCGGCGGCGATCTCCTTGGTGGACACGCGGAAACGCCTAGAGGAAAGCTTGACCCCGTCGAACTTCGCCGCGAATTTCGCGACGGCGACGTCACCACGACGCTTCACCGCCTCCATTATCTTACGTGTCGATTCCTCTATCTCCCGGGTATATGGCTCCCGGCTTAGCAATGCCCGCAACTTTTTGTCGAAATTTTTGTCCGAACCCGTCAACACCAGCATGACATATCCCTCCGTTGACCTCGCCAATCGTCCTCAAAAGCCAAACCCGCAAGGCGATATGGTAGGGTCGTTTCCTGCCGTGTCAAATGCATGGAATTTGCATATGCGAGGAATCGTGTTTTTTTACCGCTGTTTCCCTAACACGGGGTTTGCTGAAAAAATCGGAATCGTGGCGATGATTCAGGAGTCCCCCCATTATTCACTAGCCCCTGTAAGGGCAAACCCAGTGGCAACTATGAACTCTCTTCAACAACGAGACTTGAAAACAATCTGGCATCCTTGCTCGCAGATGAAAGACTACGAGGATTTCCCGCCTATGGAAATAGTGGCGGCGGAGGGGGCGTACCTCCATACGGCCGATGGCGTAAAAATTATCGACGCCATAAGCTCCTGGTGGTGCAAAAGCCTGGGACACGCCCACCCTCGGATTCGGACCGCGGTCGAGCGTCAACTCGACAAATTCGAGCACGTCATCATGGCCAACACGTGTTCGGAAGTTCTAGTGGAACTCTCGGAGCGACTGGCGAATATCGCGGCCCCTCTCGACAAGGTTTTCTACGTCGACAACGGTTCTACCGCGGTGGAGGTGGCAATGAAGATGAGCCTCCAGTACCACGCTCAAACCGGGGCGACCGAAAAAAAACGTTTCGCCGCGCTGGAAAACGGGTACCACGGGGAGACCGCCTTGACGCTGGCCGCGGGGGACTGTGGCCTATACGGCGCCCCTTTCGCGGAACTCGCGCCGGAAATACCGAACCTCAAGGGGGTGCCATACGCGTCTTCCCCGGAAGCGCCCGATTGGAATAAAATGCCCGACGAGTCATGGGACGCCATACGACAACAACTCGACGCGCTCGCCGACACGCTCGCCGCAGTGGTTTTCGAACCCATCTTGCAGGGCGCGGGAGGGATGAAAGTTTACTCTCCGAATCTCCTGCGCGGACTACGGAAATGGGCCGACTCCAACAATGTCCACCTCATAGCCGACGAGATAATGACTGGATTCGGCAGGACGGGAAAAACGCTCGCTTGCCAGCATGCGGAAATTGTTCCCGATTTCGCATGCCTCTCAAAGGGGCTCACCGCTGGATGGGGCCCCATGGCAGTTGTCCTAACTTCCACCAAAATATACGACGCGTTCTACGACGATTACCTTTCCGGAAAGGCTTTTATGCACTCCAACACCTATTGCGGCAACGCCATCATGGCCGCGGCCTCCTTGGAAGCGTTGAAAATATACGAGGACGAAGGTGTCTTCGAACGTGTCGAACGCGACTCGGCCAACCTGCGAAAGCGTCTCGCGGAAATCGCGGCGGATTCCAACGCCCTGCGCGACATCCGCGGAGTTGGATTCGCCGCCGCCGCCGACATTGTCAATCCCAATACCGGCGAACCATTTCCGGCGGAAAGAAGAACAGGTTTTAAATTCTACCGAAAAGCCGTCGAATTGGGAGCCCTCTTGAGACCACTCGGAGACACCATTTATTTCCTCCCTCCTCTCAACACCCCGGACAACGTCCTGGACGAACTCGCGGAAATCGCGGCGACGGCTCTAAGATCCGTGTTGTGAGCGATATTGGGCGGGTGCGAAAAACATCCAACCTGAAAACGGTTGACAGCGCGGGGAAAAAACCGTATCGTTTCCCAAAAAGGAGTTGAACTATGTCAAGTTCGATTAAAAACCGGGGTCGCGCGCCTTTGATTATTCTTCTCGCCTTTTGCGCGTCGATAATCGTCCTGCGGGCCGGGAACATCCAACTCCCAATGATTTTCAAAGACGGCATGGTGCTGCAAAGGGGGAAAAAAGTCCCTATATGGGGATGGGCGAATCCAGGCGCCAAGGTCACCATCAAATTTTCGATACAGACCCGATCCTCCAAGGCCGACTCCAAAGGCAAATGGACAATCTGGCTCGATCCACTTAAAACCTCCGCCAAAGGCTCCACTCTTACCATCTCTTGCAATGGCGAGAAAAAAACTATCGGCGACGTGGTTGTCGGAGAAGTGTGGTTCTGCACCGGTCAATCCAACATGGACCATACCGCCAACGGATTCGCCAGACCCAAATCGAATCCAGCCGCCGCCGCGCTCTCCAAATATATCCACACCCTGAACGACCCGCTAATTAGGCAATACGCCGCTCCATACGCCCTCGGTCACGACGGTAGAAAGGAACGGGCGGAGATGACTTACCACGGGAACTTCAAAGACAACAGCAAAATCCCTGGAATATGCTCCTGGATCAAAGCCACCTCGCCCACCTTGACCAGGGCGTTCTCAGGCACGGCCCTTTGCTTTGCCCTGGCCCTCAGAAAAGCTTTGCCAAAAGTTCCAATAGGATTGATTAAATGCGCTTGGGGCGGCACCCCCATTGAAACATGGATCCCTCAACCAGTCTTCGACTCCAATCCAAAAATGAAGGAGGAACGGGAAAAGTACGAGAAAAAAGTCAACGCCCAATACGAACAATGGAAAAAACGCGATTGGGAACCAGCTTACAAAGCCAAACTCGAAAAGTGGAAAAAACAACTGGACGACAATAGCGCCGACGAAAAGGGCAAATCAAAAAAACCTCGAAAACCCAGTCCGCCGCGCAACCCACTAGACCCGATGTATCCAAAGTATCCGTGCTCGCTCTTCAACGCCATGATCGCCCCCCTGGTCCCGTACGCCGCTAGAGGATTCATCTGGTATCAAGGCGAAGCCAACGCCTTTGTCAAACGCGATCAGGACCCGCCATACGGCCGGCGTCTAGCCATGATGATCAAGGCGTGGAGAAAGGAGTGGGGCGACGACAATATGCCGTTCTATTTCGTGCAACTCGCGAATTTCGCGTCCAATAGAAAAAACTCTTCCGGACAAGACACCTGGGCTGTCGTGATGGACCAGCAACGCCGCGTCCTGGACATGGTCCCGCATACTGGCATGTCCGTATCCATCGATATTGGAGATTCGCGCAGCATACATCCGAAAAACAAAATAGATGTCGGCGAAAGATTGGCGTTATGGGCCCTCAAATTGGACTACGGCAAGAAAATCCCGGAATGCTCCGGACCGTTGTTCAAAAGCGACAAAATCAAAAACGGAAAAATAATCATCACGTTTTCACACGTCGGAAAAGGTCTCATGACGGGGAGCAAAGTGGGGGTGGACCCGGTCAAGCCAGTCAAAGCTCCGCCAACGTGGTTCGAGGTCAAGGGACAAGACGGAGAATGGCACAAGGCCGAAGCTAAAATTACAGGAAAGGATAAGATTGAAGTCTTCTCCAAAGATGTCCCCAAACCCGTGGCCGCGCGTTACGCGTGGTCATGCGACCCGAAAGGCGCCAACCTGTACAACAAAAGCGGATTGCCGGCATCCCCATTTACCACGGAAAAAGAATGACTGGAAAGTTTTCCCCGCTCGCTTTCCGCCACGCCCCAAGACCGAAATGGAGCTCGGCGTTCGCACGGGAAAAAATACGATTGATGGCAATGTGCGCCTGCGTTGCGTTCCCGTTCCCCTTGACAGCGGCCGACAGCGAAGCGAAGCCTCCTGATCCCTTGCCGTTGATTTTGGACATGGTCCACCACAATCCCGGCGAGACTAGATACTCCTCCAAATTCAACGACCCCGCCACTTTGGCCGGAATGGGATACAATGGCAAGGTCTATTTCCTCTTCGACTCGCCATTGCTGGCGGTCGACTGGGACGATGTCGATCCAACCATATGCCCCAAGGGCTCCGCTTACAGAAAATGGGTGGACGAAAAAACGGCGTTCCTGAAAGAGCGATTCAAGGCTTGCGAAAAAGCGGGAATAAAAACCTACGCCATGTCCGATTTCATCCTACTCCCGAAGACCCTCGTCGATAAGGAAAACATGCGCGCCGTCATGGGAAATCCAAGAAACCCGAAAACCGAAAAATACATCCGTCTGGCACTCCGGCAGGCTTTCGCCAAATTCAAAAGACTCGACGGAATCGTCGTGCGCGTAGGGGAAACCTACCTGCAGGACGCTCCGTACTTCTTCGGCAAAATACAAAATAAGCGCAGCCCGGAAAAAACTATCGCGCCCTTAATGAAAATCCTCAGGGACGAAGTCTGCGTCAAACTCGGAAAAACCGTTATCTTCAGAAGCTGGTTGAGCTTCGACACTTCCATTAAAACCTACATGGCTGTCTCCAACGCGGTGGAGCCGCACAAAAACCTCTACATCTCCGTGAAACACTGCGAGGGCGATTTCCATAGGACCAATCCATTCAGCAGGGTTTTGGGAATCGGACGCCATAAACAAATAGTGGAAGTCCAGTGCGCTAGGGAATACGAGGGAAAAGGCGCGTACCCAAATTATATCGCCAAAGGCGTTATCGAGGGCTTCGAGGAACATGCCGGTAGCGACAACTCGACGTGCCATTCCATCCGGAATGCATGGAAGTCGGGAAAACTCTTCGGCGTTTGGACATGGTCCAGGGGAGGTGGATGGGGAGGGCCATATATCAAAAACGAAATGTGGTGCGACTTGAACGCCTGGGTAATGGCGCGATGGGCGGCCAATCCCGCCAAGTCGGAAAAGAAAATTTTCGGCGAATACGCCACGAAAATACTCGGGTTGGACCCGCAAAGCGCGAAAAAATTACGCAAGCTGGCCATACTATCCGCAAAAGCCGTCCTCAGAGGTGTCAACTCGACGCGGGGCGACATGAACCCATGGTGGACGCGGGATGCCGGAATAGGATGGCCGCGATACCGGCAAAACCCCGACATGGATCGCAATCTGAAAGAAAAAGACGAATCCGTCGAAATCTGGCGGAAAATCGTACAACTCGCCAACGAAATAAAATGGAGGGACGCGGCCACCGCGGAAGCGGCAAAGGCCTCGTGCCTATACGGTCTTAGGCTATACGAGATATTCCGGGCAATCGTCCATATCGATTACGCCGACAAGAAAAAAAACGCCGCCGCGGTGAAAAAATGGATAGCGGAATACGACCGCGCCTGGCAAGAATACAAAAAGCTCCCCCAAGCGTATCCAAACACCTTGGCAACCTTGTACGATAAAAAATACAGGCGCCATATCACAAATCCCGCGGACATCGTTGTGGAAAAGCTCAGAATTAAATATAATGTCATCCACGGCGAATGAGCGCCCGGACAGGACGCCGCGCTGGAGGCGCCAAAGCCTATGCGCGGCATATTGAAGCGTTAATCTAAAAACAACAGGTTCCCGTATGATTGATTCTCCATACGAAAACGGCGGCTCCGGGGAAACTGGGAAAATACATGTTTACACCGGTGACGGAAAAGGCAAGACCACGGCCTCCATCGGATTGGCGGTCCGCTTCCTTGGCGCGGGAGGACGGGTATTCTTCGCGCAATTCATCAAAGGCCCGAAACCCTCTTCGGAATTCAACGCGCTCGGAACTTTCGGCGACTCCTTCGTTCATAAAACCTACGGCGCGGGACGATTCGTTAAAGGACACCCCGAACGCGACGATGTGGAGCGCGCCCGGACCGGTATCGCCGAATGCGCGGAAATATTGGCGTCGGGACAATTCGGTCTCGTGGTCTTGGACGAGCTGAATTGCGCGATTTCCGCGGGACTGCTTTCCGCGGATACCGCCGTCGCGGCTTTGACGGCAAAGGCCCCAATGGTGGAGGTAGCTGTAACCGGCCGCGGCGCGCCGAAAGCGATCCTGGATATCGCCGACCTCGTTTCAGAAATCAACCCCGTGAAACACTACTATGACACCGGGGTCAAATCCAGAAAGGGGATAGAGTTCTGATGAAACTGGAAATAAGTTTTAATCACTGGTGGAACTCTCATTCCAAAGAATTCGATGGGATTTTCTTCGATATCGATGGAACGCTCGTAGCGGGAGGACGGGCCCTCACGGGAGCCGCTGACATCGTACAACGATTGAGAAACGACAATTTCCCGTTCAAACTGCTCACCAACGACGGTAACCATTCAGTCCAGGAAAAGTCGGCTCTGATGCGCAAGTGTGGATTGGATATCGCCCCGGACAATATCGTCTCATGCGGAATGGCGCTGGAACCGGTCTTCGAAAAACTGGACCTGAAAGGACGCCAAATCTATGCGATGGGCTTGCTTGGAACTCCGGATTTCGCGGAACTCGCGGGCGCCATTCCGGTGCGCGACCCGGACAAGATCGAGGAGTGCTCCGCCGTCGTCGTGGGAGAGGGCACGTACAACTGGCAGAAAAACATCAGCGCCGTGATAAACTTCTATATCGCGACGCCAAACAGGATCATGATTGTCCCGAATCCCGACAGCTATTGGCCCAACGGCAAAAACGGAATAGGTGTCGGCGCTGGGAGCAAGGCGCGTTTCGTGCAAACAATTCTCCGGGAATACGGCGTGAAAATCTCGCCCACCTATCTCGGCAAACCATTCAAGCCGATATACGACCGGGCCTTGGCCGACCTGGGACGGGCCTTCCCGAACTTGGCTAGAAAACCCAAAAGAAAGCGAATACTGGCTATTGGGGACTCAATCTTCTCCGACATCCGAGGAGGACGGGCCAGGGGATTCACGACGGCACTCGTCCTTACCGGAGTCTCAAACATTAAACACGCGGAGATGGCGAAACCCTCTGGAACGCCGCATCTCGTCTTCGAGAAGCTCGCTTGACCTGGCATCCGGAAAAATTCCAAATGAAATACCCCTTGAAATATGGCGCTGGAGAAATCGTCGTGGAATGTCCTCCAGCCACCGTTATCGCGAATCCCGCGACCCCTCGACATCCTCCGCTTACCCAGGAAAAATTCGCGGAAATCGCAGCCAAATCCCTGGCCTCCCTTGATATCGAAGGCCAACGTGGCGCCATCGTGGTCGTCGCCGATAAAACTAGGCTCTGCTCGTATCCCACCCTCCTTCCCCCTCTAGTGACGGCGTTGGAGCGAGCGGGAATACCCGGAAACACCATCCGATTCCTTATCGCCTATGGAACCCATCCTCGACAAAGCGATCGCGAGTCGCGAATAGCCTACGGAGAGGTTTTCGACAATTTCGACTTTATTCATCATGATTGCGATAACGACTCCCTTTTCGCATGCCTAGGGACAACCTCCAGAAACACCCCCATACGAGTTCGCCACGACATCGCCAACGCCCCGCTCCTGATAACACTTGGCGCGATATCAAAACACTACTTCGCCGGCTATGGAGGCGGAAGAAAACTCCTCTTCCCGGGCTTGGGCGCCAGACCGGACATCGAACGCAACCATTCGCTCTACTTGGATTTCGATAATCGACGGCTAAATCCGAGTTGCGCTCCCGGCGTTCTTGACGGCAATCCCGTGGCCGAGGATTTGAAGGAGATTTCCTCCAAGGTCAAGGCGGATATCGCCTTTCATGGCATCCCCGACCACTTGGGAGAAATAGTCGAAGTTATCCCGGGACACTCGCGCGCCGATTTCCTACGGGCGTGCGATACTTTCAACGCGTCCAACCAGATCGATATTGCCGGCAAAACATTCGATGTGGTCGTGGCCTCCGCTGGGGGCTATCCCAAGGATTTAAACTTGGTCCAAACACATAAAGCTCTCCGGAACGCCGCGGGATTCCTAAATCCCGGAGGACGCCTTATCCTGCTTGCCGAATGCCGGGATGGCGTGGGAGCCGATTCTCTCGAACAATACATATCAATGGGATGGAACGCGGCTTTCGATACCCTCTCCAAACGTTACGTTGGCAATGGCGGAACGGCGCTATCCATCCTCTCGCTCGCCCGCGAATTCAAAATAGCAATGGCGACTTCCCTCGACCCCGCGTTCTGCGCGGCGATTGGCGTGGACGCGATATCTCCGAAGGATGTTGACTCGGAAGTGCGAAAATACCTCGCATCCAGCAATTCCTCGGCTCTTATCCCGAGGGCTTCCTGAAAGAGTCGGAAACGTGCCAATCCTTCCGTTCGCTTGCGAACCCCGCGGACTTGAGACGGAGGGGGGGCGAAGACGTTCGCCCGGCATGCGAAAAGATATTAGCGTGTCTTGGCGGTTTTGATTTTTTCTCCGCGACAAGGCTTGAAATTTTCCGCTGCCGGTGTTACGGGTTCTTCCCGCGTTTGTAGCGGGGAAACAGGGAAAGGAAGGACCAGGGAAATGGACCAGGGGTTTTCGAAAGTTGTAAGTGCCCCCCCCCCCCAAGGGGTTACATAGAGATCGCCGAATATAGGCGTCCCTCGCTTTACAGGGACGCCCTTGAATCACACGGACGT
>WFSE01000111.1 GCA_015486135.1 Lentisphaeria bacterium | reverse complement strand
GTTCCCATCGTTCGTCTATTTCGTATTCTCCGTGTATCCCTTTGACGTTCCTTCGCTTTGCCGTGTTTTTTTCATGAGGTTTTAATCTTACCCCCAATGCCGCCGCCAAAATCAGATGGGCCGTTTGATTGACGCGTTGCTCCCTTATAGCGTCAAGGCGTTTAAGTATATCCGGACATGGATCCGGAACGGGTTTTTCCCTCATTTCCCGCGGGGATAGAGGTTTCGCTCCCGGCTCTCTTTGCAAGAGTCGGTTAAGCGACTGCCAGCGCTTTCTTAATTCCTCCAGTTGCTCAATCCGTTTGAAGGACAATCCTCGTTGACCTCGAATCTTGACTTTCCGGGTAGAAGGATCCGGGGCTTGGCGTATGTGGCCAGTTCCAGTCTCTTCGATTTTAACCCATTCCCAACGTCTTCCTCTAAGCGGAAGGATTCTATCGGTTACCTTGAGAAGTATTGTCGGCACTTTTTCCCGAAGCTCGCGTTCCTCGCGGTGCAGTGTTGCAATCAAGTTATCCGCATCGGATGTATCGTAGCCGCGATGGCTTATTTCCTTGAGGATTTTGTCGCGGCGTTCGGGAAATTCGTTGAGGAACCATAGCCACCTGTTTATAGCGGACAACTTGCCAGCCGCTTTCCTGCAAGCGACAAGCAGTCTGTCGTTCTGCTCCGGGAATGTTAATGATGGGAGATCGCGGGCCACCGATGTGACCTCTATTTCGAGGGTTTCGCATATCATCTTGAACTCGTCGGTTTCCTCCTGGGTGGCCTTGCGCCCTCTTGCTCCAAAAGGTTCCGTTACTAGCTTTCCGTTTTCAATGACTTTTGCGTTTTCCCCAGGCAGTCGCAGTAATTCCGCGCGCTGGCGCTTTGCAAACCATTCGACTCCTCCCGCACTGCCGACAAAACGGTGTTTTTCATCCTGCGAGTTGTCTTTTGGATGAATTGCCCACATTGCCACTGCCGCGGCTGTCCGTTGTCCTAGGTCAACGCCCAAAACTCGTAGCAAAGACTTGTTTTCGAACCAGGAAGTGCTTGGGTCTAAAGACGGCCATTTTAGTCGTCTTAGCTTTTGTTTTTTTAGGTTTTTTGGATCATATTTACCGTGGAATTGCTTGTTCCAGCGTTTCCCGCCATCACAAACGCTGTTGGTTAGCGGCTCCACATCCACCGTGACTGGGAAGTTGATCAAAATCCGTAATTCGTCTTTAATGTTCCAGTCGGGCATCAGTTGGGCGGGCGCTTTTAGAAATTCCGCTTTCCCCGCTGCGGATTCCACCAGGCATTTCGCAACGGGAGGTAGGTATAGGGAGTCTTGGATATCGTCGTCCTCCGTATGTCGCAATTCGTCGCGGAGCAATCTTGGGGCGGAATAACGTATTTTAACTTGGGTTTCCTTCCAGCGCCCAGTGGGATTTTTCATTGCTATTTGCGTGAAAAATGCCATGTGGCCAGTTTTGTCATGAGTAGTATTAGATTGCTTGTTTGGACTGGGTCTAGACATAATTTCGTGCAGGCGTCGTGAATATTTTGGGTCTGCGGGAGTGAAATGGATAGGTTCGTCTAAACGCTCCACATCTTCCTTGAGACTAAAATATCTCAGCGCCGCTTTGATTATGTCGTCGGCCCAGCCATGTTCGACTATCTCTTTTTTCATATCCTGATCCGGAGCTTTCCATACAACGTGGTTTTCCTCCTGTATTAACGCTTCGAAAAACGCCGCGGACCCCATATCGTAATAATGTTCCTGCTGGAATGCGACCAAAGCAGCTTTCAAGTCGCAGTTCTTCTTATTCCATGCTTCGAACAACGAGGCGTATCCCCGGACTACGCGGGGACGTAGCCCGTAGGCTATATTTACCCCCTCCGTGAATGCGTTGTTGATGGAAAGATCTTTCAAAACCGCTTGTAGTCGATCCCATCGCGGATCGTTAGCTAGGACAGGCAAAGACGTTTCGTCTTCACTTTCGTCATCTTTGTCAAATCGGGGTGGTTTTTCTAGTTTTCCCTCCATGTAATCCACGTAGGCTTGGGCCTTCGCTTTTTCTTTTTCCCTTTCCTTGGTTTTTTGATTGAACTGATTTAGGGTTTTTAAAGCCTCCTTGAACGCCGCTATATCAAACTTAGCCCACTGCGGTGCCCCCAAATCCGTAGCACCCCATGCTGGAAGAGCAGTGAATGCTGGGAACACATAGCCCCTATCACCTCTTGATAGCTTAATGAGATCATCTGGGATTAGTGTATCTTCCTCATTTTTGCGTTCCAAAATATCCTTGACTTCTTTTTCTGAAACAATGGATTTAAAAAGTCCGATAGTGAACTCTGATGGGAAGTGCATCAACAATAGCATGGCATTCTTTCTATCCGTATCGATTCCTCCGCTATTCTTTTCAATTTTGGAAATGCCAATGGTCTCTAGTTTCGTCAACGCTTCTATCAAAAAATCCTTTCCATACTTCGATAGATAATTATTAACTCTTTCTTTTTTTGTCTTGTCATCTATAAAGTGTTTCACGGCCTCCCTTAGTTTGGCGATAGTCTCTTGCCCCTCGAAGAATTTGCCCGATTTCGTCTTAACCCCTCCCCAAGTCAAAGACATTTCCTGCTGTAACTCCAATATTTTAGCGAGGGGATCAATGTCTTTGAAGAGGAATTCATACAAGTGCCGCTGGTTTTTTCTGCTATCTTTCGCTTTTTGGTCGTTGTCCCAACTACTGGAATAGGAAGATGTGCAGAAACGGGGCAAATAGGTGGGGCCTCCTTGTTGTATGCCACTGTCTCCAGTGCATTTGCCCGCTAAGAGCTCCACGGCCGCGGCGAGTATTTTTCTGTCCGTGTCGTTGCCCGTCAAAATCCGCTCTTTAGCCTCGTCTATGGAGAGCGAGTCAGGGTCAATGCCTAAGGTTCTCGCGATGGAGTGTTTCATTCCAGGGCGTTTGATGCCGTTGCGGTAAAAGTCGGACCATGTATCCCGCATTCGTTCCGACATCTTGTTGATGCTTGAAGATGTGTCGTCGCCTGCCAAAGCCGCCAACGCCAGCAAATAGTAGTTCACGGCATCTTGGAATAAAGCATGATGCTGGAATAATGGATGTTTCTCTCCGGGAAATTCGTCCAAAGGTAAATCCCGCCATTCATCTTCGACTCGCGTCGCTAGAGATTTCGCGCGTCCTTGGTAAATACGGTGCAGTTTCCTTGCCATTCCGAACCTCCTCGTTTTTTTGTCATCCTTTAATGTACGTTGGGGGCATATCCCCAGACACCATTTGATTCGTTTTTCCCTTCGTTATCTCGTGGTTTTTCATCACTATAGCACAGGGAGGTGGACATTTTATGTCCTCCCCCCCCTTATGGTGGTTGGAAATTTATAGATTGTCTAGGCGGGCCAGTTTTTTCCATTACTCAAATTCGTTGGTTGCGGCTACGGCCTCGCTACCTTCACCGAGTGGGAAGGGAACGCGGGGGCTCTTTTTCGGCCTCAGGCAAAATTCGCGTTCCAAGGGGGGAATATTCGCTTGCATATTCCCGAGTTCAGTTTAGAGTAGCCCAGCCAGCGGTTGTTTGTGGCTGGTTCGGAATGTGGATTGAATTGGACATGGAGTTTGGAAATGGCGCATAAAAAAGGACAATCATCTAGTAGAAACGGTCGCGACAGTAATCCCAAGATGCTTGGGGTGAAAGTATTTGGGGGGCAAAAAATACGATCTGGCGGAATTATCGTGCGGCAGCGCGGGACGAAATTCCATCCCGGCAGGAATGTTGGAATGGGCAAGGACTTCACACTTTTCGCCTTGAAGGATGGCGTGGTGGAATTCGCCAAGCATCGCCGCGAGGTTAGCGTGGTTGCTCCGTAACAGAGCGTTTTGTTCCTTGTTCGACTTGGTCACATTGAAACGCCTGGAAACCTTGGTGAAGTATTTTTATCCACTATTTGGGGAGGAAGCGCTTTTATGAAACTGGGCGTTTTCGGGGATGTTCATGGTAATATCGAGGCGCTGACTGCGGTTTTCGCGGTTTTGAAGGACGCTGGGTGTAGTGCGTACGTGTGCTTGGGGGATGTTGTTGGCTATGGCGCGTCCCCCGGGGATTGCATTGATTTCATTCGCGAGCGCGGAATTTCCTGTGTTCGCGGGAATCATGATCATTTGGCTACCCATCCGTTGATGTACAGGTCCATACAACCTTATGCGAGGCAGGCTCTGGAATGGACCCGCGGGGTGTTGCCGCAGGAGCATATGGATTGGCTGGCCGGACTTCCGTTGACGTTGGAATTGGAAGGTGTTCAATTCGTTCATGCGTCGTTGGAATCCGCCGACGGGTCTTCTTGGCCATATATATTGAATCGTCAGACCGCCGTGTTTCATTTTTTCATTCAGAAGTCGAGCTATTGTTTTTTCGGGCATACGCATATTCCCCTTTTATTCACGAAAGACGGAGGGAATATTGGGTTTGAATTGCTTTCAAAATCCAAATTGCCGGAAAAAGCGGGGAGTAAGTACCTCTTGAATCCTGGTTCCGTTGGTCAGCCTAGGGATTTTGATTGTCGGGCTTCGGCGGCGATTTTCGACACGGACTCCCGTAGCGTGGAGCCGGTGCGCGTGCCGTACGATGTGGAATCGGCGCAGGCGCGTATATTCGCGGCTGGGTTGCCGGAAAGCTTGGCACAACGCTTGTCGGTTGGCAGCTAAAGGACAGGGGGCTTTCGCCACTGCTCGAAGCGGGCTTCGTGGTTTTGGCCGTGGATGGGGGGGCAATTAGGTTGGCGACGCGCCGCTGGCGCTGAAAAAGGAAATGTTGTTCGGGTTGGCGTTTCCAGAAAATTTGGTGGCAACATGAGCGATGATAAAGAAAGCGACATCCGTTCCTTGGAGACGGGCGAAGAGGTCTCCGGCGACGGCGGGACGCCCGAGGATATTACCGAGGAGTCGAGTTGCGAGGCCGAGGCTATTTCAAGTAAAAGCGGCAACACGTTTCTGCGCCGCCTCATGGACCGCAATTTCATCGAATACGCCTCCTATGTTATAAAGGAACGGGCAATTCCGGATGTCGATGACGGGTTGAAGCCAGTCCAGCGCAGGATTCTCTGGGCCCTCCACAAGATAGACGACGGGAAATTCCACAAGGTCGCCAACGTGATTGGTGACACCATGAAGTACCATCCCCACGGCGACGCGTCGATTGGGGACGCCTTGGTCGTGCTGGCGAACAAGAATCTCTTCATAGAGCGGCAGGGCAACTTCGGAAATATATTCACAGGCGATGTCGCCTCGGCACCCAGGTATATAGAGTGTCGCCTGACCGATTTGGCCCGCGAGACCCTTTTCAACAACGATATAACCGAGTTTGTCGATTCCTACGACGGTAGGAACAAAGAGCCTGTTTCTTTGCCTTCCAAGCTTCCCTCGCTTTTGATGCTCGGAGCCGAGGGGATCGCGGTGGGCATGGCCACAAAGATATTTCCACATAATTTCAACGAGCTTATCGAGGCGCAAATCGCGATTTTGAAAGGGGAGCCGTTTCAAGTGTTCCCGGATTTCCCCCAAGGCGGATTGATGGATGTATCCGAATACGACGACGGGAACGGGAAGATACGTTTGCGGGCGAAGATCGAGCGTGTCGGGCGCAAGCTGGTGATTCGGGAGATTCCGGCATCTACCACTACCGAGTCGCTGATAGCTTCCATCGAAAAGGCGGTCAATGCCAACAAGATGAAAATAGCCGCTATCAACGACTATACCACGGACAAGGTGGAGATAGAGATAACCCCGATGCGCGGGTACGACCCCGACAAGGCGTTGAAGGCGCTTTACGCGTATACCGATTGCTCGGTCTCTCTTTCCGCGTCACTGATGGTAATCCGCGAAGGAAAGCCCGCCAACATGACGGTTTCGGAGGTGTTGAGGCGCAACACCTCCCGTCTTTTGGAATACCTGAGGCGCGAGTTGGAGATAGAGCTCGGCAAGTTGGAGGACAAATTCCACGAGAAGACGCTGGCCCAGATATTTATCGAGAACAGGATATACAAGCGCATAGAGGAATGCGAGGTTTACGAAAAGGTTTTGGCCGAGGTTAGAAAGGGGTTGGACAAATTTAAGAAGCTGCTGAAAAGGGCGATAACGGACGAGGACATAGAAAAACTCCTCTCTATCCCGATAAGGCGTATCTCTCTTTTCGATATCAACAAGAACAAAAAGGATTTGGACGAGATACTCGAAGGAATAGACCGCGTGTCCAAGCACTTGAAGAGGCTCAATTCCTACACCATAAAATATTTGCGCGATATCATGAAAAAATACGGCTCAGGGAGGGAGCGCGTTACCGAGATCGAGGTTTTCGACCGGGTGGACAAGCAGGCGGTGGCCTTGAACAACATCCGAGTTGGTTGGGACCGCGGGAATTGCTATGTCGGCACGGCCGTGAAGAGCGACGAAAAGGTGATGTGCAGCGAATACGACCATCTCCTTTGCGTCGAACGGAACGGAAAATACCGGGTGATAAACATTCCGGACAAGATTTTCGTGGGGCGGTTGTATTATTTCACTAAACACGACAAGTCGCAGATATTCCATGTCGTTTACAGCGAGAAGAAAACGGGCAAGTTTTTCGCCAAAAAGACGGTTATAGGCAAGTTTATCACGGACAAGGAGTATCGGCTTTGCCCCGAGGGATGCCGGTTGGAGGTGTTGACGACCCGGGCGAACTCGCTCTACGAGTTCACGTTGGATGTCAAGAGGGGGGATGGGCGACTTGTCGTGAATCTTTCCGATATGCCGGAGCGTTCGCCAAAAGCGCGTGGCGTTTTGATCTCCCCGAAGAAGGTGTCCGAATTCAAGTTTCTCGATATAGCCGATAAGGAAGACGAGGTTCAGGCGACGGAATCCGCCGATTCCGCGGGGGAGAAAGGGGAGGGGGCCGACGTGCCGGATCTGCTACTGGATGTCCCTCCGCCATCTGATGGAAGCGAAAAGAAAAAAGAGAAGGACGACAAGCCCTCTTCCACCACGTCCAAGGATGTCGATGCTAGCAGGGGCGATGGTGTCGAGGCCTCCTCCCAGTCGCCGACCGACGATTCCGCCAAGCCCGCCAAGCCCGCCAAGAAACGGGGCCGCCCGAGAAAGACGGAAGCCGGGAAAAAACCGACGGGCAAATCCGCTGGCGCCAAGAAAAGTGGCGGCGTCCGTGGCGACAAGAAGATCAAGGCTAAGGGAAAAGCCGCGAAGGATGATGAGGGCGACCTTACCGATTCACTTGACTTGAATCAACCCGAATTCGGATTTTAGGGCTTGCCAATTATTCAGCAAGCCCGATTTTAGGAGGGGGGTGATCGGTGAATCCGTGAGTCCGTGAGTCTGCGAGTCCGTGAGTCTGCGAGTCCGTGAGTCTGCGAGTCCGTTAGTCCGTGATATCGGCGTGTAGGGAACGGGCTGGACCGTGGGATGGTACCTCGCGAAGACGCGGAGGCCGCAGAGAAAGAGGATTAGCCACGAATCTTCACGAATTGCCACGAAAGAGGAATGCTGATGACCGCATTGACTTTTCTTCCGTACAAGCCTTTTCCAACTCCGTCCGCGGAGATGGAAAAACTTCGTGAGCTTCGTGCTCTCTGTGGTTAAAAAAGGACTCACTGAATAATTGGCAAGTGCTTTATTTTCATTGGGTTAACTTCCTTTTTAATGGTGTTGTCTCCAAGGCTTTAGGAGCAATCCCCTCAAACCCCTTGGAGCCGACTAGCATTTTGAGGCACTTGCCAATTCCGCGAAAGCCGGGAACGGGCCATTGGCGGCGTTAATTTCGCCTAGGAGTGCGAAGCACACCGGCGACTCATTGCCTAGCCACTAACCCGTTCTCGACTTTTTCAGCAAGCCCTGAAAAAGTCTTTAAAAAACCAACAAAGCACAACGAGGACCGATCTGACGCACAATGCCAATACTGTAGATGACAGCCCCGTATTTTTAAGATTTATCTCACCATGGAGCTCACGAAGAGCATCCTTCCGTTCGCCCTGCGAACCCTTTGGGCTTTGCGGAAGGACAGGCCCTTGGATGTCGCTTCCGCAAGCGGAAACGACATGTTGTGGGGAAGAGAGAGAAGCTTTGCGTTCTTTGCTTCTCTGCGGGGAAAAGAGAAAGAAGAAGAGCTTGCCTCGCGAAGACGCGGAGGCCGCAGAGGGGGAGAGGGGTGCCTGCGGTACCGCGGCTCTATCGCTCTATTATGTCGAATCCTGTGAACGGCCTTAATACCTCCGGCACGACCACCGAACCGTCTTCCCGCTGGTTGTTTTCCAGGATGGCTATCGCCACTCTGTCCGTTACCGCCGTGGCGCTTATGGTGTGTAGCAGGCCTTTGTCCCCGTCGCTT
>WFSE01000110.1 GCA_015486135.1 Lentisphaeria bacterium | reverse complement strand
TGGCGGCGTGGTGCGCGATTTGCGCGGGGACCGATTTCCCGGGGGTGGTCGTGGCTTTGCCGATGATTTTAGGGGCCTTATGCTGCGGGTCTATTTTCGTAGTGGCGCGGCGTCTGGGCGCTGGATTCTTCCCCGCGGTTCTGGCGGTAGCGGCGTATTCCTCGTGCAGGGGCTTTCAAGGCGCGGCGTCTAGCTTTTACGCCGAGAATCTTTTGACACTCTACGTCTTGTGGGGGGTGTTTTTTAGTGCCAGGGCGTTTGCCAACTTGGGCGCGGGGAAAGGAGAGGGGGAGGGACGCGGCACAGCTGGCTGGGACTTGGCTTCGGTGTTGTTGGGGCTCGTGTTATTGGGGGGAGGGTGCCAAGTGAAAAACGAGGGGGCGTTGTATTACGCGGCGGCGGTGTTGGCGGTTCTCGCGATGGTGTGGTCGCGGAGGCCGCGGAATTGGCGAGGGGTGTTTGGAATGGCGGCTCTGGTGTTGGCGCTGGGGATTGTTCTGGCGTTGCCGTGGCGGTTGTTCATGTGGTGGTTGGGGGTGGGAGTCCGTGATTTCGCGTTGAAAGCGGCGGTCGATAGAGGATGGGAGGGGACGTGGGAGATTGGCGGGAAAATCGGCAAGGAGTTCTGGCTGTCGATGGGGGGCGAGCCATCGAGGCTTGGGGCGGTATGGCTTGGAGCACCGCTGATTCTTCTCCTAGCCGGACCGCGGTTTTGGCGACGAGGCGGTGTTCTGGCGGCGCTTTTTATCGTGTTTGCCGTGGCGGCCGTGTTCATGATGTCGTTTTTTTTATCCACGAGGGAGTTGGATTGGCACTTGACGGCGTCCGTCAATAGGATATTGCTACCTGGAGCGGCGGTATTGTGGGCGTTTGCGGCAACCACGTTGTCCAAGCGGGGTGGGTAAGCGGTTTGTACTTGGGGCGGTTCCGCGCGTTGCTTGATACTTAGGCTCGTCGTTCCTCGGCTAGGACCCCTCTCCCGTGCCGCAATTCCGGCTTTGCGGAAAGGGGCCCGCCCCCAGCGCAAAACACACGAGTGTGTGTTAGAACTCCAGAGTGACACCTTTCAGGCGTTTGGCGAACTCGTCCAGAACCCGCTTCTCCTCGCTTTCCCCACCGCGGGCGACGAACGTGGCGCTAAAGCGGACATACGCTCCGGCGTCATCCCATGGGACCGAGCTTATCAATTTGTTCAATATCAGCCACTGGCTGAACTCCTCCGCCGTCGCGAATTCCGCGCCGTCGGCGCTCTTGGGGGCCTTCACGTAAAGGTAGAACGACCCTTCCGGCACGCGGGCGGGGAATCCGACATCGGCGAGGGCTTTGGTCATTCCGCGGAGGCGGCGCTCGTATTTTTCCCTAATCGCCGGAGTAATCGTGGATTGCGACTTCAGCGCGGCGATCGCGGCCTTTTGTATGGCGGCGAACTGCCCGCTGTCGGCGTTGTCCTTGACGCTGGCGAACGCCTTCACCGCCAGGGGATTGCCGCATACCCAGCTTATACGCCATCCCGTCATGTTGAACCCCTTGGACATGCTATGCAATTCCACAACCACGTCCTTTCCGCCGGGCACGGCGAGGAAACTCCGCGGGGAACCCTTGAAATCCAGGGGGGCGTAAGCGGCGTCGGAGACGATAAGTATCTCGTTTTCCTTCGCGAACGCCACGGCCTTTTCCATGAAGGCGGGAGACACCGTGGCGCCCGTGGGGTTGTTGGGATAGTTCAGATAGAGTAGTTTCGCGCGCTTTTTGATATCCGCGGGAATCGCATCCAGGTCGGGGAGAAAACCGTTCTCCTCGAGGAGCGGGAGGTTGACGACTTCGCCGCCAAGGTATTTGGTCCAGGTCCCCATAACGGGATAACCAGGGACGGTCATCAGCGTTACGTCGCCGGGATTGATGAAACAGGCCGGCAACAATGCCAGCGCCGATTTCGAACCGATAGCGTGGCAAACCTCGTCCACGGGGTCGATGGATACGCCGTAAAGCTCCTTCATATACGCCGCGGCGGCGTCCTTGAACTCCTGAACCCCGTTGTCGGCGTAGGTTCTGTTCTCCCATTTCGCGGCTTCCGCGGCCAGTGCCTCGACGACCTCCGGAAACGCCATGTCGTCCGGCTCTCCGACTCCCATGTCGATGATCTCGGCGCCTGGATTCGCCTCCATCGCGGCGCGCTTCGCGCGCTTTATCTTTTCGAACTTGTAAATCTTCGTGTCCTTGCCGAACATCGAACCGCCAATGCGGTCGGCGAAAGCGTTTTGCGGAAAAATATCTAACATCTCGATCCTCCTGAAAATTATTTGGCGGAGGGTGCTAAATCCCGCCGCCACTCCAATCGTCTAGGACAATAAGAGCGTTTCCACCGCTGTCAAATCCGTATGGGCCGTGAATCCGTGAGTCCGTGAGTCCGCCTGTCCTCCATAGCCCGGAGGGCGACGGATGATGAGTCTGCTGAAAGTTCTTCTGCGGAAACCGCGAAGGAGATTGCCTCGCGGCGACGCGGAGGTTGCAAAGGGGGCGGGGGGGCTATTGACTATTCGCGGCGCAGGGGTAGCTTAAGCGCTTCGTGATTATGCGCGGTTTCCGCAGTGTTCTTGTGCGGGAGCGTGTCGTTTGTGAGTAACAGGAGAAGTGCGATGTTGAAGAAAAAGAACTTGGTTTTTCTGGGCCCTCCGGGAGCGGGCAAAGGGACGATTGCCAGAATTTTGTCGGACGAGACTGGTTTGACCCATATCTCCACCGGGGATATTTTCCGGGCCGAGATAAAAGGCGGCACGGAGCTTGGCAAGAAGGCGCAAGAGTATGTTTCCTCCGGTGGGTTGGTTCCCGACGAGCTGGTTGGGGATATGGTGGGCTCGCGTTTGGCGAAGGACGATTGCGCCGACGGTTTTATCCTTGACGGTTTCCCGCGGACATTGCCGCAGGCCGAGATCTTCAAAAACGTCTTGGACAAAATCGGCAAGAAACTGGACCTGGTGGTCTATTTCAAGGCTAGCGACGATGTCCTCTTGAAGCGCCTCACGGCCCGGATCATCTGCAAACAATGTGGCTTAAACTTCAACAAATTGTTCTCGCCACCTAAAAAGGATGGCGTCTGCGACGAGTGCGGCGGGGAACTGTATCAGCGCGCCGACGATTCCCTTGAGACCGCGAAAGACCGTTTGGAGGTTTACTACAAGGAGACGAGTCCTCTCATAGATTTGTACCGCGGGGAAGGGCTTCTGCTGGAGGTTGACGGGGAGCAGGACAAGATGAAGACATATCCCGAGCTTCTGGAGGCCCTTTCTTGAGTGGAGCCGAAAAGAGCCGCGTGGTTTACGGGGAGGAGGAATATCCCGCGATAAGGGCGGCGGCCCGAGCCGCCGCCGAAGCGGTGGACCAACTGGTGGCGATGACTCGTCCCGGAATGAGCACGGGGGAACTGGACGCGGTAGCCACGGCGGTGATAGCCTCCACCGGGGGGGAGAGCGCCTTTCTGGGCTACCGGGGCTATCCCGGCCAGATATGCATATCGGTGAACGACGAGGTGGTGCATGGCATCGGCTTGCCCGACCGGATTATGCGCCGGGGGGATGTCGTCAGCTTGGATGTTGGCGTGCAATTGGGTGGTTTTATCGGGGACAACGCGACGACGTTCATTGTCGGCGGCGACACGCCGTCGAAGGATGTGGCCAGACTCCTGAAAGGCACAAGGGAGGCACTGGACGAGGGAATCGCCGCGGCGGTTCCCGGGAATCGGATTGGCGATATCAGCGCCGCCGTCGAGCGTACAGCCAAGCGCCATCGTTTGGGCGTTGTGCGGGAATATGTCGGGCACGCCTGCGGGAGGGAGTTGCACGAGCCACCGGAGATTCCGAATTTCACGGGGCGTTCCAAGGGGCCCGCCTTGAAGCCGGGAATGGTGTTGGCGATCGAGCCGATGCTAAACTTGGGGAAAAGGCATGTGGTCACCGACAAAGACGGCTGGACAGTTCGCACAAGGGATGGTAGTGTATCGGCTCATTTCGAGCATATGGTGCTGGTTACTAACGACGGACCGGAGATATTGACGTGGCGAAAGACGTGATAACGGTGGAGGGCGTGGTTAAGGAACTCCTTCCCAACACCATGTTTAGAGTGGAGTTGGAGAACGGGCACGAGGTGCTCGCCCATATTAGTGGCAAGATGCGTTTGCATTTCATCCGTATTCTGCCAGGGGATACCGTTGTTATGGAGATGTCGCCGTACGACCTCACCAAAGGGAGGATAACGTTTAGGAAAAAGTGATGTTTCCCAGTTAGGTTAGCGCCTATTGTGGAGCGTTATTTCCTCTTCGCAATTTCCAAGGAGACAGACATGGGCGGAAAAACACCCGACAAAAGCGATGTCGCCGCTATAGACGAGTTGCGGGCGACTTACGATTCCATTAAAACGGAAATGGCCAAGGTCATTCATGGTCAGGACGATGTTATAGAGAAGTTGATGATTTGCATTCTTTCCGGAGGGCACGCTCTTCTCATGGGAGTTCCCGGACTCGCCAAGACGTTGATAGTCCGCACGTTGGCGGATCTCATGTCGCTAAAGTTCAGCCGGATTCAGTTTACGCCCGACCTCATGCCTT
This sequence comes from Lentisphaeria bacterium, assembly GCA_015486135.1. Lineage (GTDB taxonomy): Bacteria > Verrucomicrobiota > Lentisphaeria > Victivallales > JAADHT01 > WFSE01. Next base: position 13,432 of record WFSE01000110.1, on the reverse strand, counting down.
CGGATATTACCGGGACGGAGATTCTCCAGGAGACCGACAAGGTAGGGAAGCGGGCTTTCGAATTCGTTAAGGGGCCTGTGTTCGCCAATATCGTGCTAGCGGACGAGATAAACCGTACTCCACCGAAGACCCAGGCGGCGTTGCTTCAAGCGATGCAGGAGCACGAGGTGAGCGTGGTGGGCCGGACATTCACCTTGGACGAACCGTTTTTTGTGTTGGCCACCCAGAATCCGATTGAGCAGGAGGGCACGTATCCGTTGCCGGAGGCGCAGTTGGACCGGTTCATGTTTTTCATAAAAGTCTCGTATCCGTCGTTTGAGGAGGAGCTGGCGATATCGCGGACCACAACCATTGGCGATATTCCGAAAGTGAGCCAAGTGGTCGATAAAGACGCGATTATTCGTTACCAGCAACTTGTCAAGCGGGTGCCCGTCCCCGACCATGTCCACGAGAAAGTGGTCAAGCTTGTGCGTTCCACCCGTCCTGGAGCCGAGGATTCTCCATCCTGGACAAAGGATTTCATAACGTGGGGCGCTGGTCCCAGAGCCGTTCAATATCTGATAATCGGCGCCAAGGCGAGGGCCGTGTTGAACGGAAACTATCTGGTTGGTGTCGAGGATGTCGAGGCGATATTGAACGAAGTGCTGGTCCACCGCGTCCTGTTGAGTTTCCACGCCGAGACCGAGGGGATGTCTCCCGAAGACGTGATCTCGCGTCTTGTCAAGGGCGAAGAATAGTATCCTAAGGGCTCACTGAATCCCGCGAAAGCCGGAAACGCGCCGATTACGTTGATTTCACCTCTGAGTATGCCTATATCCTTCCGTTTGCGAGCGAACGGAAGAATCGGCATTCGCGGAATTGGCAAGTACCTCAAATTGAGTAGAAAACATTCGTCGTCTCCAAGGGGGGAGGGAGGTTTGCTCCCAAAACCCTTGGAGATGACACCGTTAAAAACAGGCCTAACCAAATAAAAATTAAGCACTTGCCAATTATTCACCGGGCCCCAGTTAGGCGCGTGGGACGGATGGTTGTGTTTTTTTACTTTTTTCCTGCTTTTCTCTTGGAACGGCGTTCTATGGCATCGGCTTTTCTTTTTACTGCCTGGAGCAGTTCGTCCGCCTGTTTCCAGGTCATGCCACTGGACTTGACGTAGGTTTCCCAAAAGACGCGCCGTTCCTGCGTCGTGGTGGATTTTCTTGCCGAATACAAGAGTTGTCCCAAATCTTTTGTGCGCCAACGCTTGGAGAATTGATCATTGAACACGACTCTTTGAAGGTCTATCGGCATTACGGTCGGTCCCTCCACAACGAACAGGTGGACGAGGTAGAAATCCTGGTGCGCGAATTCCGCGGAATGCATTTTTCCCGCGAGTTCCGCGATTTTTTCCACGAGTTCCGTCCGTTCTTTTCCCCGGGAGTCAATTTGCCATTCGGCCAGTAAATCCGAAGCGCGTCTGTATTCCGTGATTCCCAGCGTAAGCAATGCTCCGCACCCATCGTCCATAGAGGCGACAGCTATTGGTTGCATGGTTGGTATGCCAGCCGCTAGAAACGCACGAATGGCATCCCATTCGTGTTCCGCTCCTTTTGGGAAAAATGGACGGTGGGAGACAATGTTTTTAAAGTATTCCCTCCATGGCAGGGGGCGATAGCGCTTGAGATACGCCTCGATTTTTGACCCGTCAGGCGACTCCAGAAAAACTCTCTCGGTGCCGCGAATCGTTAGTTGTTTTTTTACATCCTCGCCGCGAATGCTCCACAACGCCGATGCGGATTCCAAGCCATTGAGTTTCAAGACATCCCAAAACGCCTGGTTGATGACTAGACGGCCGTCATCCAGTTCGGCGGTCTCGACCGTTTGCCTTCCTACCGCCGTCACGTTGCCGTCCCTAATTTTCATCGTGTTTCCAGTCCAGCCAAGCGTCCGCCGAAGCGTCCGACGGCATCCTCCAATCGCCACGTGGCGACAATGCTATGGTTCCGACCTTTGGTCCGTTGGGAACGCAGTCCCGTTTGAACTGATTGGCGAAGAAGCGTTTAACGAAGGTTTCCAAATGTTTTTCCAATTCGTTTTTTGGCAATTTTCCCGCGAACGCCGTCTCCGCTAGGAAAAGCAGTTTGCTAGGGGACGCGCCATGCTTGATCATGTGGTAGAGGAAAAAGTCGTGGACCTCGTATAGTCCTATGATCTCCTCGGTTTTTTGGGCCACCTCGCCGTCTTCGCCAGTTGGCAGGAGCTCGGGGGAGACGGGGGTGTCTAAAACGGAATGGAGGACCGCGGCGAGCTCTCCCCCTCTAGTGGCGGCGAACCATTCCACGAGATGGCGTACTAGTGTTTTAGGGACACCGCAGTTTACGGCATACATCGACATGTGGTCGCCGTTGTAGGTTGACCATCCTAGGGCTGCCTCTGAGAGATCCCCGGTACCTATTACGAGACCGTTCTCCTTGTTGGCGAGGTCCATCAGGATTTGAGTTCTCTCTCTAGCCTGGACGTTTTCGTATGTGACATCCCGCGAATCCGGATCATGTCCAATATCATTGAAATGCGCCATGCACGAGGTTTTTATATCTATCTCGCGGGTTTCCACGCCCAAGACGCGACATAATTTCAAGGCGTTTCCCAATGTGCGCTTGGATGTGCCGAATCCGGGCATTGTCACCGCCAATGCCGTTTCGGAAGGCTTGTCGGACTGTTTCAACGCTTCCACTACAACCAGCAGGGCCAATGTGGAGTCCAATCCTCCCGACACCCCCACCACCGCTCTTTGGGCGCTAGCGGCGTCCAGGCGTCTAGCCAAGCCGGTGGTTTGTATCGAGACGATTTCCTGGCATCGCTCCGTCCGCATTTCCAAGGTGTCCGGCACGAACGGTCTTGGAGTGAAGCAACGTCTGACTTTTCGGATTGCGTTCAGGTTACCGAGAGTGATTCGCCTGTGGGATTCCTGGGAGTGTTGGTCGAACGATGTCTCCGACATTCTGATATTGCGTAGCATCTCGCAATCGATGTCCGCCGTGATGACCGCAGCGGAATTTTCGAAACGCTTTGACTCACATAAAATTCGGCCGTTTTCGGCAATTACCAGATGTCCCCCGTAGACAACGTCGCCTGTGGATTCCCCAGAGCCGGCGGACGCGTACACGTAGCCCGCTACGCATCGGGCGGATTGCCCGGATACCAGTTTTTTTCTGTAGGCCGCCTTGGCTACCAATTCATCGCTGGCGGAGAGATTCAACAAGAGAGTGGCTCCGGCCAGGGCGTGTCCCGAGGATGGCGGATTGGGGGTCCATAAGTCCTCGCATATCTCGACGCCGAACGAGAAGTTGTCTCCTTTTTCGAATATCAAATCATCGCCAAACGGCGCGGTTACGCCACAGATGTTAACACTTCCCGAGGAGCCTTTTCCGGATGCGAACCAACGACGCTCGTAAAATTCGCGGCGATTGGCTATATACGACTTGGGGACCACTCCCAGCAACGCTCCCCGGTGCATGACGGCGGCGCACGAGAACAACTTCCCGTGACGCCGGACCGGGAGTCCTGCCACCACCACTGCTCCCAAGTCTTTCGTCGCTTCCAAAATAGCCAAAAACGCGGAATCGGAAGCGTCCAACAGTGTCGACGAGTGGAACAAATCCCCACAGGAGCATCCAGTGGTCGCCAGCTCCGGGAACAGCGCCAACGCCGCGGAATCGGCATCGGCCGCGCGCGCCAAACGCACCATTTCAACGGCGTTTTCCCTGGGATTCGCCACCTTGACCGCCGGACGAACCGCGGCAATTCTATGGAACCCGAACATCCCAATCCCTCAATGTGTGTTTTTGGGCGGAGAGTCCAAAACTAATTGTTGCACTTTCGCCAGCGATTCGAAGGTTCCGGCGTCGCTCCACCAGCCTTTCATCAAATCCCAGCCCATCACCCCGCGTCGGATATATTCGTTGTTTACGTCCGTTATCTCCAGTTCCCCTCTGCCGGACGGCTTCAACCTGCGGATGATATCGAAAACTCCGCCGTCGTACATGTATATACCAGCCACGGCCAGTCTCGATTTAGGGACGGTGGGTTTTTCCTCTATTCCCACCACTTTGTCTCCACGCACTTCCGCGACCCCGAATCGTTGCGGATCCTCCACTTCCTTGAGGAGTATTCTGGCCCCACCTTTTTGCGCGAGATACGCGTTAATCGCCGGACCCAGGGGGTCCTCGAAAATGTTGTCGCCCAAAATTACCGCTATCGGACTTCCTCCGGCGAAGTTTTCCGCCAAGCCGAGCGCCTGGGCGATTCCGCCAGCCTCGTCCTGGACCTTGTAGGTGAATCTACAGCCGAAGGCCTGTCCCGAGCCGAGGAGATTAACCACCGCGCCCATGTGCTCCACGCCGGTCACAATCAATATGTCCTCGACACCGGCGCCGAGCAACTTTTCTATTGGATAGTATATCATAGGCTTTTTGCCTACTGGGAGCAAGTGCTTGTTCGTCACACTGGTCAGGGGGCGCAAACGCGTGGCTGTGCCTCCCGCCAAGATTATACCTTTTATCGGAATCGCCATGCGATGCCCTCCGTTTCAAGCCCTCGAATTTACGAGCAGTATTCTACACCTCCGCCCCGTCAAAACAAGGCTGAGGGGGGATAACGCGAAGAGCCCCGGATAATGTTGATCTTTTTTCCGGGGAGGTGGCGGAGCGCCCTGGCAAGTATTATTCGGGGCTCAAGGTTATGTGGGCGTCGCGTAGGATGTCCGGGATTTTTTGCGCGAACGCCGGCTGTTGTTCGGAGCACAATTCGATTATTTTTTTCGCTACAGCCGGTCCATCCGTGTGGTCCAGAAGAATCTTAGCCTTGTTTCCCGGGAACCATATTCCACCGTGCCCGAGGAGGCTATAGCGCATTTTAGCGTATTCCAGCAAGTCGAAGGATTTGGCCAGCCTCCATAATTGGAGAATTACGGGAATGTTTATCCTCCCCGGTGTTTCATGCCAAACCGGGAGGTTGGACGCATTGGCGTTCATCCAATCATTTCCGACGGTTTCCCGCTGGGCATTGTCGAGACGTTCCGCGATTTCCGCGATAAGTGGATTTATGCCCGTTGCTGGAAGGTATTCGAGGGAATCAGCGTGTTGTTTGAAATCCGATGGTTTCGCCGCGCCGACGCTGAGCGTCGTTACTCCCGGGGTTGAGAGGCAGAAGAGGTCGTTGAACTCCATAGGGGATAGCGGCGCGGTAAGGCGACTGAGTTTTTCCGGCGGGCTGGATAGCATTCCGCCTTTGTCGTTCGGGCTTATTATGAATACGCCCATGTTATTTGCGCGCGCCAAGTCGATGGCGGGACGGTTGTCTTGGAAGATGTAGTAGTAATGGAGGTTGACGAATTCGAAGCGGTCTAGTTGAATTGTTCTGATTATTGACTCGGTGGACGCGTGCGTGGAGAATCCGATATGTCCGACGCGTCCCTCGCGCTTCCATTTTTCCGCCACTTCCAGGCAGTGCGGGAGGATGGGGAAATGGATTTTGTCGACACCATGCAACGCCAGGAGTTCCACTCGTTCGACATCGAGTTTTTGGAACGATGTTTCGAGTAGGTGTTCGAATTGTTCGGGAGTTTCTTGTGGGGCCACCTTTGTTTGGAGGATGATTTTTCGCCGTGGCAGGTGTTTCAGCGCCACGCCTAGCTGGGCTTCGCTGGATCCGTATCCCCTAGCGGTTTCCAAGTGGTTGATCCCAGCGTCCAACGCCGCCTTTACAGTGCGTTCGAGGTTTTCCTGGTTTTCTCTTGGAACCTTGTCGAGGGGGATATCAGTCCAAGATTGCATGAAGCGCATGGAGCCACACGAGAATCGCGGCATTTCCAGGTTTGTTTTGCCGAAGCGTCGATATCTCATCTTGGATTCCGTCGGGGGAGGGGGCCTATTCGTATTTCTTGACAATAAGCGCGGAATTGATGCCAAGCATTCCGAAAGAGTTGTCGCATATTGTTTTCACGCCGTTCGGGGCCGCCGCCGGCTCGCTGGCGACTATTCCTCTTATTTCGCACTCCGGATCGGGGTTGTCCAGATTCATGCAAGGATGCACCAAGCCATCTTCGAATGAGGGTAGGTTTCCAGCCAGTTCGAGCGCTCCGGCCGCTCCCATGGCGTGTCCGATGAAACCTTTGGTATTGTTGACGAGCGGCGCGTCTTCGTCGGAAAGGCCGCCGAATACGGTTTTGATGGCCAGGCTTTCCTGTATGTCGCCGCTTGCCGTGCCGGTGCCGTGTGTGCTGACGATGTCGATGTCGGTGGGGGGCATTCCGGCTTTTTCAATAGCCTTGGCCATACATTCGGCTTGCCGCTCGTGGTTCGGCAGGACGAAATGGGTGGCGTCGGAGTTCATGGCGTATCCCGCAATTTCCGCGATGATTTTGGCGCTGCGGCGTTTGGCGTCTTCGAGTCGTTCGAGAATGAAGAGGCAGCCTCCCTCGGCGACGACGATGCCGTTTCTGTTGAGGTCGAATGGGCGGCTGGCTTTGGTGGGGTCGTCGTGTTTGGCCAACGCGCCCTGGCTGAGGAAGCTGGCGAATATGCCGAATGTTCCGATGCTTTCAGAGACGCCCCCGGCGATAGCGATATCCACTTCCCCCAGCGCTAGTTGTTGCGCGCCTTGGACGATTCCCGCGGTTCCCGCAGCGCAAGCGGCGCCTATGCAGTAGTGTGGACCAGTTATTCCGGTGTTGATGGTGACTTCCCCGGCGGGATTGTTCGCCACGGTGCGCGGGTTGTGGTAATGGTTCCAGAATTTGACGTCGTTGTTGAACCTGCCCAGTTCATGGACTTCGTTTTCCGTTTCGACATTGCCGTGTTCGGTGATTCCCACGTAGATTCCGGTGGAGCGGCGGTTTGAGTCGTCGATTGCGATTCCCGCGTCCGCCAACGCCTCGTTGGCGCAATATATGGCGATCGACCCCGCCCTGGTTCCGTTGCGTATATCGCGTTTGTTTTGATATCTGAGTGCGTCGAAGGAGCAGACTCCGGCCGGCACCTTGCCGATATGGCGCGTCTCGAATTCGGATACGCCTGAAACCCCCGTCATTAGGCTTTTTCTAAACTCAGCCAGAGAGTTTCCATTCGGAGCCGTCAATCCAACTCCTGTAATCACTATGCGCGGTCGTTGCATTTGGAAATCCAATTGGTTGTTCAGCCTAGTGTCAATGCGAACCGCATGACCCTAGCACGTCATTCCCGTATCGTCCACCTTCGGAGGGGCACTTTTCCCGCGTCATCGTTTCAACCGCGGATCCAGCGCGTCACGCAACGCGTCCCCTAGCACGTGCAACGGGAGGACGAGAAAGAACATGAAGATAGTCGCGGCGCCGACCTCCCACCACACGCCGCGCCAAAGTCGTTGCTGGCCGTGCGCGATCATCACTCCCCAGCTGGGTTCTAGCTGCACGCCAAGCCCCAGGTAGCTGACAATCACTTCCGTCATGACGGCGTAGGCGAATCGGATGGTGAAATACACGATGGCGACATGCAAGAGGTTGGGCAGAAGGTGCTTAAGCACTATTCTCACCGGGGAAACTCCGACTGTTTTAGCGGCCTGTATGTAATCGGTGTGTTTAAGGCGCGCCGTTTCTCCGCGGGCGACTTTGCAGAGCGACACCCACCCTGTCATGCCTATTCCCAAGTATAGCGCCATCATTCCCGGGTCGGTGCCTAGTGAGTCGGAAATGGACTCGAACCCTTTCGCCAATGCCGGGGAGAGAAATCCCCTCCTGAGCAACAATGCGAACGCCAGAATAAACAGCAACGTGGGAATCGAGGCGAAGACGCTGTATATCCATACGACCACCTTGTCGGTTTTTCCGCCCAAATACCCCGCCGCCACTCCAAGCGCCAAGCCTATTGTCGATGCCAGAGCCGCCCCTATCAATCCGACTTTTAGGGCTGTCCTGATCCCGAACAGTGCCTTCCAAAAAACATCTTTTCCCGCGTAGTCGGTTCCCATCCAGTGTTTCTCCGAGGGGGGCTCGTAGCGTTCCTTGATGTTGCCGCGCCCGTATATCGGAGTAGATCCGGAGGCTCGGCATGCGATGGCATACGCCTCTTCGCATACTCCCGCCGCGACATACGCTACCAGCACGCACGAGGCGACGGCGGCGATCTTGTTTGAGAGTAGTCGCTTGAGGAAGCCGCCGGAAGTGGTCATTGCGATGGCCTCCTTGGAGTCAAGGCCCGAGCAGGACGCCGATCCATTTCGTGTCTTCGCGGCTGTCGCAGATTATCTTGGCGGTCATGGTAAGAGGAACCGCCAGGAACATCCCGACCGCACCTAGAATTCCTCCCCAGAAAATCAGCGAGAGGAAAACCACCAACGGGGAGAGGCCCAGCCCTTTGCCCATCAGCCGGGGTTCGACGACATTGCCGATCAGCATGTTGACACCCGTGTATAGGCAGGCCACCCATATGGCCGTTCCGGGCCCTTTCTCCACTAGTGCCAGGAGGACTGCTGGAATGGCTGCGATAATCGAGCCTATTGTCGGGATGAAATTCAGCAGGAAGGCCAGTAGGCCCCACAAAAGCGGGAAGCGGACTCCAGTCAGCCACAACGCCAAACCCACTATGATTCCAGTTGTCAGACTGGTGCCTGTTTTGATGGCCAAATAGCGGTTTATTTTACCCGAGACCTCCTGAGCCGTGTTTTTGTCGCCACCACCGTAGGCGCCGGTTATAGACTCCACTTTGCGCGGGAAGGATGTGGTTTCAAACAGGATGAACGCCACTGTCAGGAATGTGAGCAGAGCGTTGGAGAGGAGGGCGCCGATGTTTCCGATCATGCCTCCGACCCATCCCATGATGGACGATAGACTGAAGGACTGCGCGAATTTGGTCGAGGATATATCTATTTTGTGCGCGGCGAGCCATTTCAGCAGGGGCTGGGTCGTTTTCGTTAGTCTGTCCTGGTAAAACTGTAGCGAGTCCATGAACTGTCCCACGGTGGAGTTTATGATTACTCCGATGCCGAAGAGGAAGGCTATGACAACTGCTAGGACCATGCCGAACGCCAACACCCTCGGGATGCGTTTGGATTCCAGCCATAATATCGCCGGGGCGCTGATTACCGAGATGAAAATCGCTAGCAGTATGGGGGCTAGAAGGGAGGCTGACTCGTGGAGGCCGAATAGCAACACAACAACAGCGGCGCCACCGACAAGCACCTCCTCGATGTTATGTTTTGTGTCGTCGGTCTGCGTGTCCGCGAGATTTTCCAAAATTCGACACTCCAATTTGATATGAAACCCTGATTGACCAGGCCGTTCGGGCTTTCCGTCGATTCCGATTATACTGGTATTTGATGTCAATTCAACCGATGCTTTCCTCGTTGGCGTGGAGATGGCATGCCACGCTGTGGTTGTTTTTGCTGGGCAGTGGTATTAGTTCCGGAGCTTCAATTCGACATTTTCCGAGCGCCTTGGGGCAACGTGGATGGAATGGGCATCCCTTGGGAGGATCTAGCGGGGAGGGGACATCCCCTGGAAGCACTATCCGGCGCTTTTTCGTCTCGGGGTCGAGCACTGGGACGGCGGAAAGTAGCGCTTCCGTGTAGGGATGCGCCGGAGATGCGCACACCGCACTTGCCGATCCCGATTCGACGATTTTCCCGAGATACATTACCATGATTCGGTCGCTGATATGCTCCACCACCGCCAAGTCGTGCGCTATGAACAGAAACGCCACGCCGGTTTCGCGTTGCACTTCCATTAGCAGGTTTACTATTTGCGCTTGGACGCTGACATCCAAAGCTGAAACGGGCTCGTCTGCCACAATGAGGTCCGGCTCCACCGCCAAGGCGCGCGCTATTCCTATTCTCTGTCTTTGGCCGCCACTGAACTGGTGGGGGTATCGCCCTAATTGCTCCTTGCCAAGCCCAACCATTCCCAAAAGCTCAACCATACGTTGCAACCTGGCGGGTTTGTCCAAAGTCGTATGTATGTATAAAACCTCGTCAAGCATTTTCTCGACACTCATGCGTGGATTCAGCGATCCGTATGGATCCTGGAATATCATTTGGAAGCGTTTTCTGGCGGTTCGGAGGGAGCGTCCCTTCAGTGTCGCGAGATTGACTCCGCGCAGGTTGATTTCTCCCGACTTTGGCTCCTCCAGTCGGACAATGGATCTGCCAAGCGTACTTTTCCCACAACCGCTTTCGCCGACCAAGCCTAACGTTTCCCCTTTCTCTAGCGAAAGCGACACCCCGTCCACGGCCCGAACGAACTTGCTGGGCTTGAGCCAGCCACTCTTTACCTCGTACCATGTCTTCAGATCTTTTACTTCAAGCAGTGGCATGCGGCGTGGTGTCCTTTCGCTATTTCGCGCCATTCCGGCGCTCGGGTGGCGCATGTGGAATCTTTTTCAAGCGCCAACGCTTCAACGCATCGGCCATGGAACCTGCATCCAGGGGGGAAGTCCCTCGGCGATGGAACGTTCCCCGGAATCGTCGCCAAGGTCTCCTTTGGGTGTCCTATCTTAGGGACCGCCCTCAATAGTGCTTTGGTGTAGGGATGCGCCGGATGGCGGAGCAGTGTCTCCGTGTCGGCGGCCTCCACCGCCTTGCCAGCGTACATGACCACCACTCTTTGGGCCATGTCCGCCACGATGCCAAGGTTGTGGGTGACGAGTATTATAGCCATGTTCCTTTCGTGGTTTATTTTGGCTAGGAGGTCGAGTATTTGCGCTTGAATGGTGACATCCAGCGCGGTGGTTGGCTCGTCCGCCACCAGCACGTCGGGGTCGCCGGCAAGGGCCATTGCGATCATGATGCGTTGCTGCATTCCGCCGCTCAGCTCGTGCGGATAGCGTTTGGCGGTGGTAGCCGGTTCCGGTATTCCTACTTGAGAGAGGAGTTCCAGCGTCTTTCCCCTTGGGTCGTTGTTTTTTCCTTTTTCCCTCAATTCCACCGCCTCCAGTATCTGGTCGCCGACCCTGAATACTGGATTCAACGACGCTGTTGGCTCTTGGAAGATGTAGGAGATACGCCGTCGGCGTATCTCGCGGAGGGCGCGCGGGGATGATTGCAGAACCGCTTCTCCTGCCAAGGTTATTTGCCCGGATGAATATCTCGCCGGCGGTTCTGGCAGGAGACGGGCCAAAGAGAGGCACGTGACGCTCTTGCCGCAACCGCTCTCGCCCACAATCGACAATACTTCGCCGCGTTCCAACGTGAACGAGACGTCGCTAACCGCTGGTAACCAGCACCCGTCTACCATGAAGTCGATAGAGAGGTTGTCCACTTCCAAAAGGCTCATCGCCACATCTCCAATCCCACGGAAACAACGCCACGGACACCAACCCAATGTACCTCGTCGCCCTAGCCCGTCAAGATGGTGAAAATAATCTTTGATTTCCTCTTGCGGCGCAATCGTTTTTGTGCTATAATAGTGAAGAGGTTTGGGGTTTTTGGCAGAGGGGGGTGTTGTGGTGGCACCCTTTTTGCTTTATAGAAGGCGCTCGAACGCCAGGAGGAAAGGACATGAATCGCTCCGGAAGAGGTGTTGGTGGCAGGGTTGGACGTTTTACCCTGATTGAGTTGTTGGTTGTGATAGCTATTATCGCTATTTTGGCTGGGTTGCTCCTTCCCGCGGTGGTTATCGTGCGGAGGACGGCGGTTAAGACCAAGGCTAAATCCATGGCCAAATCACTGGAAATAGCTATTGCGCAATACGAGTCCCAGTACGGTTTATTGCCAGCGAGCTCGAGCGATTTTCAAGGCCCGCCCTCCAACGAGAAGCTGAAGGACTCCGCCTACGAGAATATGATAGCTATTCTCTGCAAACAGGATTATCCTGGCACTAGCGGCTCCGCGGACAAGGGCAATCCCCGAGGGACCCATTTTCTGGAGGTTCCCGCCAAGTACACGACCGAGGGGTATGTCGACCCTTGGGGTCAGAAGTTTTTCGTGGCTATGGATTCCGACTACGATGGCGATGTCGAGGGATTATATTCCGGCACGCTCAGCGGAAAGGTTTTCGTTTATTCCGCTGGTTCGGACACCGAGGACGACAACGGCAATGCCACCGAGGATGTTGTCTCTTGGCAATGACGGGGTGCGGATCGTCCGTGTTGGTCGTTTCTCAATGGCTGATGCGATTTCCGCGGGCTAGGTGTCTTTTTTCCGTCTTGCGTGAACTATCGTTCCGGGGCGCCATGGGCATGGCGTCCCGAATGCGTTTCCCTGTTCCAGGGTAGCGCTATTCTCCGCGCTCTTGACTTCGATTGCGTGATGACTGTTCCTTTTTTCTGTTTAGGAGAATCTTGGCATTGAAAGTGGACAAAGCGGTTGTTCTCGGTGCCGGTCCCGCCGGCTTGGCGGCGGCCTACGACCTCGTGGTAAGGTGCGGTGTCGAGTGCGTTGTGTTGGAGCGGGAGGACTCTCCTGGCGGGCTGTGCCGCACTTTCGAGCGGGGGGGATACAGATTCGATATTGGTCCTCATAGGTTTTTTACCAAGAACCCCCGAGTGGACGCTCTTTGGCGCGAGGTGTTGGGAGAGCGTTTCCGGGAACGGCAAAGAAAGACCCGAATCCACTATAAGGGCGTGTTCTTCGACTATCCTCTTAAACCCTTCGATGTCGCGCTGAAGCTAGGGCTTTTTCGTTCTTCCGCCGCGGCCGCTAGTTATCTCAAACGCAGAATATTGCCACTGCGCCCCGAAGATTCGTTTGAAACATGGGTGCGGAACCGTTTTGGCGACGTGCTGTACAATATATTTTTTAAAAGCTATACTCGCAAGGTATGGGGTGTGGAACCCTCGCTTATAGACGCGGAATGGGCGGCGCAGCGCATAAGGGCTCTCTCGCTTGGGAAAATTCTCAAAGAGACATTGACCAAACTCGGAAATTCTTCGCACGCCAGTTTGATATCCAAGTTCCATTATCCCGACAATGGGGCTGGCGAAATGTACCGGGCCATGGCCGATAAAATCGTGGACAAAGGGAGCCGGATACTTTACGGGCATACCGCCACTGGTGTCGAACTGGATTCCACGGGAAGAGTATCCGCGGTATTGTTTCAAAAAAAGGATGGTTCGGACGGACGGATTGATTTGCGACGAGGCGCGTCCCTTGTCTCTAGCGCTCCGCTGGACGAATTGGCGGTATTCCTCGCAACCGCTGGAGCGGGGGACGCGGCTGCGAACGCGGCGGCGGGACTGAAATACCGGTCTCTTGTCACAGTCGATATCGCGTCGAAACAGCGCTCTACAGAGGATGATAATTGGATATATTTGAATTCGGACGAGGTTAAAGCGGGGCGTATGAGCCTGTTCCATAATTGGAGCCCGGCTATGGTGCCATCCAACGACGCGTCCGCCATAGGCCTGGAGTATTTTGTCGATGAGGGGGATTCCGTGTGGAACGCCTCCGAGGATGAATTGAGGACGATGGCGACGAGGGATTTAGCCAC
>WFSE01000109.1 GCA_015486135.1 Lentisphaeria bacterium | reverse complement strand
GGACCGTACCGCTCCGCGTCCAGGGCCTTCCTGGCGCGCTCGAGCTTCCAGATGATTATCCTCTCCCAGGCGGCGAGGAGCTTGTCGCCCCCGTACATGGTGAGCTTCTTCATAGCGTCGATCACTTTCAACGCCAGAACGTAGGCGTCGACCGACTGCTGATACCGTTTAAGCGTGAATTGGACGTCGCCGATTCCCGCCGCCGCCAGCGCCCTCGGCCCCTCGGGAACGTTACTCCCGACGCGGTCGTAGCCCGCCAGGGCGGTGGACCAGCGCCCCATGGACGCCAGTATCCCGGCGGCGTCGACGCACACCTCGGGGTTGTCGAGATTCCAGTTTACCGGGGAGGCTGTTTCAAGCGCGCCGTCGAGATCGCCCTTCGCGGCCTTCGCGCGCAGTTCCTCCGCGTCGTCCGCGGAGAGGATCAAAGGCGCGATCTCCGCGAGGGCCTCCAAGGCGGTCTCGGTTCGCTTCTTCCCGCCCGCCGCGAGTTCCGCGTCATATAGCGCCACCGCGCCCTTCGCGAGGTTTTGGAGGCGTTTCTGTTTGGACCGCCTGGCGAGCCGTTTGACTTTGGAGAGCAGCTTCCTGTCGACCGCGCCAGTCTCCATCGAAACGAGGAACTTGCAGAAAAGCGCGGTGTCGTCCTTGGAATTCCCGCTGGCGGAAAGACTAAACGGCAACAACAGGCAAAACACCGCGGCGGCGAGCGCTGACACCACACGTCCGTGTGATTCAAGGGCGTCCCTGTGAAGCGAGGGACGCCTATATTCGGCGATCTCTATGTAACCCCTTGGGGGGGGGGGGCACTTACAACTTTCGAAAACTCTCGACCCATTTCTTTGGCTCTTCCTTTTCCCTATCGACCGCAATAAATGCGAAAAAAGCCTATAACATCAGCTGCGGAATATTTCAAGTGATTTCCAGGAAAAAACCCAAAACCGCCAAAACAAACTGATTTATTTTCGCATACTAGTCAAATGGAAGCATATAATCATCGGCGTGTTTCCAAATTTTGCAATCCAAAATTTTAGCTTCCCCCCCTTCCATTCGTCCTCCAAATCATGTATAATGGCTACAAGGCCTCCAAGGGGTCTAAAGGAGGGATTGGTAATGTTCAATGAAAACGTCCCGACAGCTTTCGCCCCCCCGGAGCGAGAGGAAGCGCAAAAGATTCAATGCGAAGCCAAGGAAGTCGAGCGTCTCCCCTTGATTCGTCAACTTATCGACTTGGTCCCCGATGTATTCCTGATTTTGAATTCGTATCGGCAAATCGTGTATTGCAACGCCAAATTTCTAGAGGCGCTTGGAGTGGAACGAGTAGAGGATGTCAGCGGGATGCGTCCCGGCGAGGCGTTACACTGCGTACACGCAAACGACGAAGGAGGATGCGGCACCTCGGAATACTGCGTGTATTGCGGAGCGGTCAATTCGATATTGCAAAGCCAAGAGAACCACGATATCACGGCCTGCGACGAATGCCGGATTATCGCCGAGGGCAACACTGCGTTCAACTTCAAAGTCTGGGCGACAAACCTGACGCTAGACGGCGAGGACTACACATTCTTCGTGGCTAGGGACATCAGCCACGAAAAAAGGCGGACGTTGCTGGAACGCACGTTTTTCCACGACATCATGAATACCGCCGGAGGCATCCAGGGAATCGTAGCAATACTCAGGGATGTCCAGCGAGACGAATTAGATGAGTTTCTAGCACTAGCCACCACTACCGCCAACACGCTGATAGAGGAAATAAAAGCACAACGGGATCTGCTAGCCGCGGAGACAGGAGAACTGAAACTGGAGACGACCACCTGCGACACTATATCCATCCTCCACGACATCCGCGACATCTACTCCAATCACGAAGTCGGCATGGGCAAGGAGGTTGTGATAGCCTCGGACTCGGTCGACGCGCCTATTCAGACCGATCCCCGATTGCTGAAACGCGTTGTTGGCAATATGACTAAAAACGCGCTGGAAGCTACAGACTTAGGGCACACCGTCACACTGGGAGCCGCCGAAACGTCCGATGGGATTAAACTGTACGTCCACAACATGGAGATAATGCCCGAATCCGTGAAAATGCAGGTGTTCCAAAGGTCGTTCTCGACAAAAGGCGCCGACCGCGGAATCGGCACATACAGCATCAAACTACTCGGAGAAAACTACTTGGCAGGCAAGGTGGGATTCGAATCCGAGGAGGGGAAAGGCACGACTTTCCACATAGAGCTCCCTTCGCGGTAACCGCGGCGTGGTGCGACACGTCCTCACAACGAAAAGAAATCCTTGCCGAAAATTTTAATCATGGCGAGAAGCGCCATGGCCAGCCCGTTGTGAGCGGCGTGGTAAAACACCGCCGGGTAAAGCGATTTATGGTGGTTCGCCAGCAATTGCGCCACCACTCCCAGACAGAATAACACAGGAAACGTCGTGGCCGACATATGGACCCCAGCAAAAATTATCGACCCAGCCACAACGGATATCAAGGGACTGCAAAAAGACCGGAAAAACGAATATATGATTCGGCGAAACGCCACTTCCTCCACTACCGGAGCCACTACAACAGCGACAACCGCCACAACTGCGAAGCCCCCCCAGTCCGTGTTTATGATAACGGTCTTCAATAGCGGTTCGGGATGGAAAAACCAAGAAAGGAATTTCGGCACATAGGGATGCAGCAATCTAACCGAGACAAACGACAACAAGCCCAAAAACGTAAAGGGGATGAACAACGCCAGCTCTACGGCGGCTCCCTCGAATGGATAGAAAAACCGCCATCCGCAGAATCCGCATACATCGGAAAAGAAATTTTTCCGCCTGTGGATTACGGTTGCGGCTACGATCCCCAAGACGATACATATCGCCGGGAGAAAAGCCATAAACGCCATCCGCAACGCGTTGGGCATTCGTTTCAACGGAAAAAACAATGACACGTCGTAAAGCAATAGGTGCGACATCATGAAACCAAACATCACAAACAAGGACGCAGTACCCCACAACCGGCTATCGTTGGCGCTATTTCCGTCAACAATTTCATTTCCACTCAACCTGTCATGCTCGTCAACGCTACTCATCGTCAATATCCAAAAGGTTCACTCCAGCTCCCCGGCAAGAAATCGGTCTATGGATTCCGCCGCCCGCCTTCCCTCGCCCATAGCCAAAATAACGGTAGCGGCGCCAAGGACAATGTCGCCACCGGCGAAAACCCCCTTCAGAGATGTCATCCGATTACTATCCACCACCAGATTGCCGCGGTTGTCGCACTCCAACCCGGGCGTGGCCTTCCTCAAAAGGGGATTGGGATCATTGCCTATAGCCACGATAACGGTATCGACATCGAATATAAACTCGCTACCCTTGATTTCAATCGACGACCTTCTTCCCGACGCATCCGGCCCCCCAAGCTCGCAACGGTAACACTCCATAGATTTGACTCGTCCGGAATCGTCCCCGATGAAACGCCTCACATTCTCCAAAAAGTGGAAAGCCACTCCCTCCTCCCTAGCCCGGACAACCTCTTCCGCCCGCGCCGGCATCTCGCTCTCCGTTCTGCGGTAAACGACGTGGACCTCCTCGGCACCCAGTCTAAGGGCGGTCCGGGCGGCATCCATCGCCACGTTGCCTCCACCGACAACCGCCACGACGCGGGCCCCGCATATAGGAGTGTGCGCCCTCTCCCTATCGTAGGCGCGCATGAGATTTGCGCGGGTAAGATACTCGCTGGCGGAGAAAACCCCGACAAGGTTCTCCCCTTCCACTCCTAGAAACCGAGGTGTCCCGGCGCCAACCCCGAGGAACACGGCATCGTAGCCGTCCCTCTCCATCAAATCCAACACCCCACGAGTCCTTCCAACCACAAAATTTAGCCTAATCTCCACCCCCATCGCCTTCAACGCCCCTATCTCGCTGGCGACAATATCCTTGGGAAGCCTGAATTCTGGGATTCCGTACACCATCACGCCGCCAGGCTTGTGAAACGCCTCGAAGATAGTAACATCGTGCCCTAGGCGACGGAGATCCGCCGCCGCCACCAGTCCCGCCGGGCCGCTACCTACAACGGCGACTTTTTTTCCCGTGGACGGACCAACCTCCGGCATGGATTGCCGTCCGTTCAACCGCTCCCAATCGGCGACGAATCGTTCCAAGCGCCCTATCGAGACGGCGCTCTCGGGGTCGTCCAACGCCTTCCCCACGACGCAACGCGCTTGGCATTGTTTCTCCTGGGGGCAGACACGGCCGCATATGGCCGGAAGAAGATTGTCGCGCTTCAATATCCCCGCGGCCTTCGCGAAATCGCCATCGGCAACCGCTGCGACGAAGCCCGGGATATCCACTCTAACAGGGCATCCTTCGACGCAAGGCTTGCCGGAACAGCCGAGACAACGCGCGGCCTCGACTCTCGCCTGCTCCTCGTTGTAGCCCAATGCCACCTCGGAAACATTGCCAACACGCCGATCCGGAGCTTGCGCAGGCATCTCCCGCGGAGGAATCGCCAACCGCTCCTTCGGGGTCAAATCCCGTATCCTCGGCGCCAATTCACGGAAAATCCTTCCGGTATCGGCGGCCAAGTCGTCAACCTTTTCGTGGCGCGCGTGGTCGTCGGGCATCTTTTATCCTTTCAATTTCCGCATCCAACCGGCATTCTAATGCAGCCCGTTCGCATGGACGATAGGAGCCAAGCCGGGCTATCATATTGTCGAAATCGACCTTGTGCCCGTCGAACTCGGGACCATCGACACACACGAATCTAGTCTCCCCTCCAACGGTCACGCGGCATCCTCCGCACATCCCCGTCCCATCCACCATTATCGAATTCAATGAAACTATGGTTCGGACTCCGTACGGACGGGTCGTCTCGGCGCAAAACTTCATCATCACCGGCGGGCCAATAGCGAGCACCAAATCAGGCTTGGACACCCCCTCGCACATTTCCTTCAACGGCGCCGTCACCAGCGCCCGGCATCCCTTGGAACCATCGTCGGTGCACAAAACCACCTCGTCGGCAACCTCCGCGATCTCCTTCTCCAGAATCAAGGCGCCCGCGTTTCTCGCGCCCTGTATCACTGTCACCGTATTACCGGCCTCTTTCATTGCCTTGGCGATGGGATACAACGGAGTAACCCCTATCCCCCCGGCCACGCAGACAACTTTCCCAACCTTCTCAATCCGAGTCGGCGCCCCCAAGGGACCAACAAGGCTTGCGAGGGAGTCGCCCACTTCCAACATAGACAGCAACCGCGTCGTCAATCCCACCACCTGGAACACCAAGGTTACCGTCCCCTCGACGACATCGGAATCAACTATCGTCAGCGGTATCCTCTCGCCGTACTCACCGTCCAGAGACAAAATAACGAACTGCCCCGGGCGGCGGGCCTCCGCTATCAGCGGTGCCCGGACACGTATCCGGAACGCATTCTCCGTCAATCGTTCCTTGCTTGTGATCTCGTATTCTGTCATAGCACAGTATTCTCCCCATGTCTGGCTCACTGAAAAAGTCGGAAACATGCCGTTCCGGAAAGCAGCGGCATCACACCCTCACCGGCACACCGCGCTTTTTGAGAAACGCCTTCGTCTCGGGCACCGAAATCTCGCCGAAATGGAAAACGCTGGCCGCGAGAACCGCGTCGGCGCCGCCGCTCTCCAACACCTCCAGCATATGCTCCATCGTCCCGGCGCCTCCCGAAGCTATGACGGGCACTTCCACCGCCTCGGAAACAGCGGCGGTAAGCTCGCAATCGTATCCGTCCTTGGTTCCGTCAGCATCCATACTGGTTAGGAGAATCTCCCCCGCTCCCAATTCGACACCACGGCGCGCCCATTCGACGGCATCCAGCCCGGCCGGTTTTCGGCCCCCGTGAGTAAACACCTCCCAGGCCCCTTTCTTCCCCGGGACACGCCGGGCGTCTATAGCCAAAACCACGCACTGATTACCAAACCGCTCCGCGCAACGGCTAATAAGTTCCGGCTCGAAAACAGCCGCCGTATTGACGGAACCCTTGTCCGCTCCGGACGCCAGCATGAGCCGCATATCCTCCGGCGTGCGAATACCCCCGCCAACTGTCAGGGGAATGAAAACACGGGCCGCCGTCTCGCGCACGACATCCACCATGGTGTCCCGTCCGTCGCTCGACGCGGTTATATCCAGAAAAACCAGTTCGTCGGCGCTCTGCCGA
This sequence comes from Lentisphaeria bacterium, assembly GCA_015486135.1. GTDB lineage: Bacteria > Verrucomicrobiota > Lentisphaeria > Victivallales > JAADHT01 > WFSE01. The sequence continues at coordinate 25,365 of WFSE01000109.1, read as the reverse complement.
TTGTATTCTACCGCGGCCTCTACGGGATCCCCGGCATCTACCAAGTCCACGAACTGGACCCCTTTGACCACCCTTCCGCCGGTAACATCCAGGCAAGGGATTATCCTTTTCGCCAGCATATGTCCTCCTGTTGACCCATCCCCTCCCCGTAGCAAGCCCGAAGCAGGGCTCACTGAATAATTGGCAAGTGCTTAATTTCCATTTGGTTAGGCCTGTTTTTAACGGTGTCATCTCCAAGTTTTTGGGAGCGGACCTCCCAAGAGCCTTGGAGCCGACAAGCGATTTGAGGCACTTGCCAATCCTGCGAAAGCCCGAAGTATATCCCGCCTCAAAGAAGAATCAAGAAGCGCACCACAAACCCAAAACCCTAAATCCGAATTGTCTCGCCGTAGATGCCTGGGCTCAGTTCCGTACGTTGCTTGATACTCAGCCCTGTCGTTCCTCGGATAGGACTAAAGTCAGAAATGCTTGTCCCGACCCCGCAGTTTCTTGCGGCCCCCCCGCACCCCTCGGGAATTAGGGAACGCCCGCGCTGGGCTGGCGGTGCTCAAGGCCCAGGACAAGGTGGTGAAGAGCCGTACCGAAATGGTTAACGCAGCCCGTGGAATGGCGAAAAACTTCGGAGTGAAATTGCCGAAGTGTTCCGCCGACTCCTTCCATCGGAAGGTGGCGGAGACCATCCGGCATTTCGACAGGATGATAGCCAAAATGTCCAAAGAGTATTCGGCCTCCCGTATTTTGACGGGGATCCAAGGGGTTGGCCCGATGACAGCTCTGGCTTTTATCCTCACCATAAATTCCCCAAAACGTTTCCGGAAGACCCGGGATGTCGCCCCCTATCTCGGGTTGGCTCCCAAGCAAGACCAGTCAGGGGAGACGGACAAGGCGTTGGGAATCAGCAAAGCCGGGGATATCATGGTCAGACGCTTCTTGGTGAATTGCGCCCAGTAACTGGGACCTTTCGGAAAAGAGTGCGACCTCAGGCAGTTTTTCAGGGAAGGCATTGATTTAAATGATATTTCCGTTGAGGAGGTGCTGCGCGCAGCACCTCCTCAACGGACTCCCTAGAAAAACTCCGGGATACAGAACCCCATGTGAAATATGGGCTAAGGAAAGGGTTGCACTTGTAATTTGAATCCAGGATTATGGGAGTCATGGGAACTATGGGATCGGCAAAAACCGAGATCACAATCCGCGGATTTCTCAGATTACGGGGGACGGGGGGACTCCGGGCAAGCTTGGCTGACCGCGTCTCCGCAGAGGGAAAAAACGACCTTTCTCAATTCCCTTATCCGTGTTTATTCGTGTCCATCATGGTTCCCCTTCCCGCTTTCAACGCGTCCAAACGCGCTGCGAGCGGTTTCCTCTCAATCCCCTTGAAACGGGCAGACTCGCGCTCCAGCAGCTCCATTACCTCCGCCACCGGACCCCCAACCTCCTGATAAGCGTCTGCTAACTTCATCACCATCTTGGCATCGGCTGAATGGCGTTCCGACTTCTGAAAGTAACGCTCCAATACCAATGCGGCCTTCCGATAATCGCCTACCTCGTCCAGCAACACGTCGGTTATAAGATCAACGACAAAGTGGTTGGTTGGGTCGGCATCCAACATCCGCCCAAGCTCGGCCAACGCCTCGTCATACCGTCCCTCCACTATTTTCGCCCTAACCAAAGGAAATTCCGGAGGAGGCTCGTCAAATGGTTCCGGAAAATAAAGACCACGCATCACCCTTCCCCCAAACCATTCTGATATCGGAAATGCCACAATCAGCCCTAGAAACAACAAGTCTAAGAAGATGCCCCCCAGATAGAACACCGCGCCCAACTTAGTAGAGGAAGAGCACATCTTAGCGACCAGATACACAAACGTAAGAAGAAGTCCCAGGACAAACATCCCCAAGGCTAATTTGACAAAAGGCGCACGCTCAGTCATGGCGACAGACAGCCCTTGCGAAACCATCTCCCTCTGGAAGATGCCAGAACAACCCCCATCTCCGCGCCCTCCGCACCAAGTCAACCGTCATTCGTCCCAATTGTTTATGTTGTCGGTCGTTTCCTCAATATCACCATCGGGTCCCGCCGAACATAAATCGAAAGAAGTCCGATTGTGTATTCCCGGCGCCTGATAGTAAATGCGGTTCGTGTAGGTATCCCGAAGCTTGTAGTAGTTGGAGCCAGCGCTTGTCTGCCCCAACGTCCCGTCAACCTTCATTTTCTCGACATTTGGGAGGAAATCGGAGAAATCGAGCTGATCGTCCCTTATCTTCACCATCAAAGATCCATAGTCCTTGACATAGGATTGGAAGATGGGGGGAGAGGAAGGAGGATAGTATCCAACCTTTTTCTTGTAATTCTCCAAGGCCAGCGAAATCCCGTCTATAAGCGCCTTGCACTGAGTCTCGCCAATCTTTTGGTTGACTATCGTTATACCCGCGACCAGTATCCCCATGATGAAAACAATCAACGTCATAACCACAAGCAACTCAACCATAGTGAACGCTCTTCTGCCAACCACCCTGTTTCGGACGCAACCTTCGCATCCCTCGCTCTTCCGCTTACGCAACATGATCAAATCCCTCCTTAAAGTACAAAAAGACCACACCCCTCCCATCCAACGCCAACTAATATAGCATATTCCGTGCCGAGTCGCAAGAAAATGGCGATTCGAACTCGCAACGCAATAGCGCCCCACCCCCATGCGCGCAAAAATTGCGCACCAAGCCCCCCGTCGCATAGGGTTTACCCAAAAAAACGAAAACGCACCAATTCTCCGCCTACGACACCAAGGCCATGGCGGGACAATACGGAAGAACAAGCCATTGGAACATGCCAGCCCTCACAAAGGAAGCCCCCCCCCAAATCACACTGACACGCGCCATGCAATTGGAAAAAGCCTACTTTCGAGGGGCACTAATCACTCAAACCAAAAATTTCGCCCCCTCATAGCCAAAACCGTCAAACACATACTTAATCTTGGATTCAAGAATTTGGGAGTATTCCCCCAAAGCGCCCTGCGCACTTTTTGCGCACACTTCGCTCCACAAACCAGCCAGCCAGGAACAGGAAAAACAATAATTTATATTTTAAGATCCTGATAATCAGCATGTTACCGTTCCAGCCAGCCCCCTGTGGCAAGTTTTTTGCTTATGCAGTGAAAGCGCGTCTTGGATATTGACTAAGAAGCGGGCGGATGAAAAAACATAGCGGAGTTGCGCACACGCAGGGAGTGGCTTGTTTTCGTAAACACGGGAGAATTTATAATGGGAAAAACATCCCCATCATCGCGGCTGGCGGCTGGCGGCTCCGGGCGCCTAGAGTCCCGAACAGGGTTCACCTTGATAGAACTAGTGGTTGTTCTCGGCGTAATGGCCCTCCTGATGACGGTGGTGATGCCCGCTTTCACTGGAATGGCTGGTGCCCAGGGAGTTAAAGCCAACACGAGAGTTCTAATGCAAAAACTAAAACTCGCCAGGGCTTTCGCAGTGGACAACCACGAACGCGTGGCACTACTGACCCCCACCTACAGCGACCTTTCCACGATATCGGCGGGACAAAGGACAAAATACGCCAACCGCACCTACCGAGCCTGCTTGGTTGAATACGACGGCAGCCAGTTCAACTTCAAAAGATGGATAAACGGCGAGAAGTGGGATTTCCTCACAAGCGGAATCATCATAGCTGACATCGACGACGATATCGGCTATGATGCCGGCGACTTCAGTAACGCGGAAGAAATCCAAAACGTTGATTGCGACGACATTGGCGGTAGCGGCTCGACCAATATGCATGGGGTCGTCTTCACCCCCACGGGAAAGTGCACCAACGACGCCTATGTCGTTGTAGCCAATGACGTGTTGGATTCAAGTGGGAAACGGGTGAAGGGAAAAAACTCCACATCACCTAACAGAAAAAAAGATAGTAGCATTAAACTGGACAAGTTTACGGGGAGAGTGTCCCTAGCAAATGAGTATTAATCCGCTTGCGTTGGTCGGCGAACGCCGGAACGGCGAGGGAAACGTCGATTTCCACGCGGGAACAGGAGGATGACGCGACATGAATTCATTCAATAATGGAAAGAGACGAGCGACATCGCGCGGAATCCGCGTTTCGCCATTCAACATGATCGAAATAACCGTGGCCATAGGAGTGGTGGCCGTCGGCATGGTCAGCCTGATGGTTCTGTTCCCTATAGGGTTCAACGCCCACAGGGATGCCATCGGGGAAAGCTACGCGTCGGATTTGGCGGACCAAGTCCTCCACGTGATGAAATACGACATCCAGAAAAACTGGACCAAAGTCGCCTCCCTACCTGCCTCGAAGCCAACGGTGGCGGACGATGTCAGAACGGTGGCCGGCTCCACCCAACCGTTCAAAACAAGCGACGGCGCTTTCTCGAACATATATACCGCGGAAAAGGAAGGCGGGGGCTCCACGGACGGCTATTACGTGGAAATGAAAACAGGCAGTATGACTGATTTCTCGGCGCAGGTACTAGTGTGGAAAAGCGATGTCAACGTGACCCTCAACAATTCCACGACATGGCCCGCTACAACGCAAAACAAGGCGATAGGGCTGAATATGGAAATCAGCTGGCCGGCAGGCAAGCCGTATAAAAACAGGGAAAAGCGTTGTTTCCATTTGGAAGTCTTCAAACCATGAGGGAACCCCCTTGAAACACGCTGAAACATGGAGGAACGGCATGAAAGAAACAAATAAAAACGCACATGGAGCGGTGAGTCGGTCAAAATCGAATGGAAAGCGCATGGGATCTCGCAGTGCCTTTACATTGATAGAGTTGTCGCTGGCGATGGGGATACTGGCAGTCATCATGCTAGTTATGATGCAGTTTTTCTCCGAGGCCCAGCAGGCTTGGACATCCTCTTACAACCGGGCGGAGATATTCGACAACGCCTCTATCGCAATGGATCTCATAAGCCGTGATCTCCAATGCGCGTACTATAAGAGCCAAGACTCCACACACTATACTCCGTTCATAATCTCCATGTCGGGCACCCCCCGCAATGTGGCGTTCTACTCCACAACCCCCTACCCGCCTAACGATGAATGCACATCCCCCACATGCGAAGTAAAGTACGAGTGGGACAGCTCGGACACCAAGGGATGGCTGAAACGATACGCCACGGGGAACATGGACGATAGCGGAAGCTCCAATTCGCATTGGGACATTCCCCCTCCGTTAGCTACCTCGTCCCCGTTCAACACTGCGGATTCAGCACGAGAAGTCATACCGTATGTAACCGATTTTGAGATTACAGGATACGACAAGAACGGAACTACCATGTCCAGCGACAACACGCCGTACATAGTAAAGATCGTTTTATCGCTTATGACCAAGGAAGCTTACGACAAATGGAAAGAAAGTGGAAGCGACGATGTGAGAAAGCGTTATGAGCGCACTTTCACGAAATTCGTGGTCATAGGCGACAGAGGTCAGGAATAGTGTTGGTGGCTAAGGGATGCCATTGAGAGGGAAAGACGATGGGGAAGAGGGGATGTCGACGAGGTTTACACTCGTCGAGTTGCTGGTGGTGGTGGCGGTAATTGCGATACTGATAGCGTTGCTGATGCCGGCGTTGAGCGCGGCGAGACAAGAAGGACGCAGGGTGTCCTGTGTGAACAACTTGAAGGAAATTGGCGTAGCGGCTTGCGCATATTCGAATGAAAATGACGACTTTGCGCTTCCGGCGGATTTGGGCGATGTAGGAGGGTATAGAAGTTGGATAAATTACCTCTATTCGAGATTGCGCCAAAAGGCTATATTTGTTTGTCCGGAGCTTGGGCCGGGCAGATCGTTCGATCCATACGGAGGTGCGAACGTGGTTGATTTGAACAGAGGATCGTACGTTATGAATACTATCGCCAGTAGCAATTGGGGTGGGGCTGGCATATCTGTAGATCCAGGCGAGGCAACAGGTTGGGGTGACAACGCTTCTAATCCGGTGAAAATGTCCCAGGTAGCCAACTTTTCGGAGACGGTGTTCATTATGGATTTCGTGGAATGCGACCTTTCAGGTCACACGGCGGCGCAATGGGGCAATGACGCGCGTAGCTTGAGAAGCTATTTCGAAACGGACCATGGTACGCCGGGATACGGAGAGGACATGCGCGACGTGGGATGGCACCACAACGGCTTGTTCAACGTTTTAATGGGAGATTCCCATGTGGAGAACATGAAACACACTCAGCCGGACCAATGGGTGGCGAGGCGTGCTCGATAAATAGGGAAAAAACGCGCATCGCCGGTAGCGTCCGGCGAACTTGGAACTGGCGACGGTGCGTAAAGTGGATGAAAAGCGACGATTAGAAATAATGGAGGCGACCATGAAAAAGATGAAAGACAGTCCAGCGAGGGGAACTCCCGATGCGAAAGAGGAAAAAGGAATAGCGATTATAATGACGCTGGGAATTCTGGCGATACTTTTGGTCGTGGCGTTGTCCTTTGCCGCTAGCGCAAGAACAACGATGAAGGCCGCCAGCGCCAACGCCAACGTTATCGCCGCACGACTGATCGCGGAATCCGCAGCCGCCAGAGTAGTGGCGCTTATGGGCAATTACGACATGTCGCAGTTGAACAACGGTATCGCCTACACCCATACGCCCAGCGCCGACACCAACGGGGGCACGTATGATTGGACGTACCATCTCCGCACCGTGGGATATTTGGGCTCCGACCTGCTGGCATGGGAAGACAACGCCTTTTACACCCATGTCGCCAGCGCTTCGGACGCTGCCGAAACACCGTACCTGAACTGGGAATACATCTACGACGACCCGACCAGTTCCGACAAGAAAATCATCGGGCGCGTGGCCTATTTCGCATGGCCGTTGACGGGAGCCGACCCGTTGTCCCTGGTCAAGTCCGGAGCGGACGAATCGACACACCCGGAATCACGTATAGGCAAGGAGCCAAACGAGATAAACATCGCGTCGCTAGCGGAACCCTCGGGAGCGTCTAGCTGGTTCAACGCCAAAGTTCCCGCCTATAATCTCGTGGGAACCGGAGCTGGAACTATGGATGCCTCCGCTAGAAGTTTTGGTGTCATGTTCGACTCCTCCCACATCAACGTAACCGATTCCGCCCGTCAGCAAACCATAGAGCAATGGTTCGTTGAAGATCCGCAAGCCACCCCGGAGGCCTTTTGGATAGACCATAACGATATAGATGGGGATGGGTCTCTCGGCAACAGCACGGGTGGCACTTCGGATGCGATCGACTCTCCCTACGAGCTCTACAACCGGTTCAACTTGGCGCGCACCGACTGGGATGATTTAGACACTAGCGATTCCCCGTCCTCCCCCAATGACGTGGCGTACTTGCTCGATTCTAGCTCCACCGCGTTGACGCAATGGAGCAATAGCGGTAGCGACAACGGGCATTGTATTCCGTGGCTCGCGGCGTGGCAATCCACGGCGCCGGGTTATTCCGCCACGGAACGTTCCAAGCAAATAGCCGCCAATCTTATAGATTATTGCGATTCCGACTCTATAGCTACAACGGATGATCCAAACAATCCAACCTACACGGGTAACGAGTCGACTCCCTGCATCAACGAAGCCAGGGTGGAGGTCGAGGGAGATATCTCGGAAACGACCAATGGCTCGGGTGGCTCTGATTACACATTCACCGCCAGCTTGAAGGGACTGGACGTGGAAGTAGTCAATCCCTACCCCCATAGCACCAACTCGAATTTCTCGCTCCAAGTGACATATTCCGTCGAGGTGGAATGGACACCGGGAAGTGGAATTGCGACCCAAACGCTCACAATGAGCGGAACCACCACTTTGTCCGGCTCGGCGCCGGCGTCGTCATATAAAAACGTCTCCAAGTTGTCGGTGGACGCGGCAACCACGACGGTCTCCGGAGCGAGTGGAGCGGCCAAGACTTTGGCGTTCAAACTGACCAGTTTGAAAATACGTGAGAACTCCTCTGGCGGGGACTTTTGGGATTACGCGTTCATTGCCGACTCAAGCCACATGCCCGCAGGCAGCCCCATATCCTTGACCGCTGGAACGCCTGGATGTGTCGACGCCGAAGTGGACGATCCCCGACAGAACCTCAAGATAGATGATTGGAAAGACAACTGGACCAGTGGAGGATCGGGCATTGGCTCCCTGGGTTCCGTAAACACTGCGTTCTCCCCATCGGCCTCCGGCGACCAGGAATCCGCCACCGAACCTTGGAACGTATCCACGATGTATGTGGCCAACGCTCCCATGAAATCCCTTTGGGAACTCGGCGCCATCCATCGCGGTGCCAAATGGGAGACAATAAACTTGAAAGAATACAACTCCGTGGTGGGAACGGGATGGTCCGGAGGGCTTAAAGGCGGCAACCAATACAGCGACACGACAGGTCATGATGGAGGCGACGCTAACATACTGGACCAAGTCAAACTGACATCCGATACGGACACGTTCGATTCCTCAACGGGGCAGTACAACTACAAAATCAGCCTAAGTACTAAGAGCGAGGATGTCCTGTACGCGTTGCTCAACCGTATACAAATAGGAAGTGACTACAACGAGATCCACGCTGGAGGTCTCTCCGGAACCGCAATAACGGGAGGAAGCGTTTCGACATTGGCAGGCAACATCAAAGCCGCCGCTCCTACCATCAAAACCAGAGGTGAGATAGCCACCGTCGCGGAACTCTTCAATGGCTCATGTGGCGTGGCGCAAACCTCCGACGCGGAGAAAGAGGAGCTGATAGGTAAATTTATGAACCTTTGCGATTTGCTTAGTTCCGATTTCTACACCGTCGTCATATTGGCCCAGTCAATCAAGGACATCGGTGGAGTTACCATATTCAAGGACCTGGATGCCAACGGCGCTCCCACATCCACCATATCCGAATCCACTTGCGGATACGATGTCGACGGAAAGGACGATAGTAGTTCTGGCAGCGGCAATACTTATTACACTTTGGATGACTTTAAAGACGACAGCATCGGCAGTAGTCCGGAACAAATAGCCACGCAATACGGCCGTTACGACCAGTACGCCGATGAGATATTGGCCGAACAAAAAATCAAAGTTGTGTTTTACAAAGATCCTATTACTGGCAAAGTAACCGTTTTGAGCTACGAGTACCTGAACGAGTAGGAGGATATGACAATGAAATCATGTATCATGACCCTGTGTCTTTGTCTTGGAGTTTCCTTTGTCGTACGATCCGCCCCTCCAACCACGACAAAGGAGCAGGCGGACAAAAAAACAAGCATGACCAAACCCAAATATCCCCCTAAGAATAAATTCGACATGTTAGCTTTCCGTAGCACGGTCGATGCCCAGTTGAGGGAGATCAAGCCGCATTTCAAAAGCGTCGGAGCGCTAATGAAGTGGGAAGGGATAAAAATGCTCACAAAAGCCTGCGTGCTCAAGCATTTCTCCGAGCACCCCTACATAGAGGACGCGACCAACATCCGGCGTGGGTGGTATAAAAAACTTGCGGAAGGACTCATCGCGGTATCCAGGGAAAAGACCATAATCGAGGCTGCGGAAGAGCGGGACATGAAAGAGGAACAGGCCGCCGCGGAGCAACGTTGCGTGCAATTCGCTAAAAAACTGATATCCATCCTGAAAAAACCCGAAAAAGTAAAAAAAGAACCTACGCGTCGCAGAAGAACCCGCTAAACTCCGAGTTGAATGGAAAAAAATAGCACGGCGGAATCGGGACTGGTATTGCCGACTTCGGTCAAAGCGCGGAATTGCCATTGGAACAACGAGATTGGCGGTATGTTTCCGTTTTTTTCCGGAAACACTGGTTACGGCAAGCCCAAAATACTCACACTTGACACGTATTTGCCTCCAATGCGTTCCATACCATTTCCGGGGTCACCGAATTAAGACAGTCGTAGGTACCGTTTGGGCACACACGCTTGAAACAGGGCGAACATTCCAATCCAGCGCTAAGAAGCTTCCATTTGTCCGAGACTGGCGGTGTGGACAGGGGGTCTGTGGAGCCGAACACGGCAACTCCAGGAACCCCTAACACAGCCGCCAAATGCATGATCCCGCTATCGTTGGCCACCACCGCCCTCGATGCCTTCAAGACATGCGCGACATCCGCAATATCCGTCCGTCCCGCCAAATTAAACGCCTTCCCTAGAGGAAGGTCCTTTACAGCCAAAGCCGCGGCTTCCTCCTCTCCCGGAGCTCCAAGAACCGCCACCGCCCCTCCCCTCTCCTCGATCCATCGACGGCATATATCATTGAAAAACTTTCCCGGCCAGCGCTTCGACAGCCCATACGCCGCCCCGGGAGCCACAACAAGAAGGTTTTCCGCATTAATGGCGGCCAGCGCCTCTTCGGGCATAATCTCCGGCTCCTTCGCATCGCCGGTATTCGGAAGTGCGCCATCCCATGAAGGCGCTCCCAACGCCATCGCCATCGCCAAGTAACGAGCGGCATGGCGCACTTGCCCTTTCGGCGCGGGAAAGGCGCGGTTCAGGAGAAACGAACGTCCCCGAGCGGCCATGCCGTAAAGCCGCGGAATCCGCGCCAAACGAAAATAAAAGGCGTCGCGCAACGAATTGTTCATAAGCAGTCCGACTCCAGCGCTCAGCTTCGCCACGCGCTTCCTGTCCCCAACGCTCCACGCTGAATGCGCCGCATGGAGTGGGACTACGACATCCACAATATCCAACGCGTCGAAAAGAGACGCCAAGGATGGAGGAGAGACCACGAACAAACCACAATTAGCGGGAAGAAGCGAGCGAAGAGCGGAAAGAGCGGGAAACGCCATACACGCATCCCCAAGCCAATTAGGGACACGGACCACTAATCCATCGCGCCAGTCGGCCATCCCCAACTCGACCTTGGGCAATTCAGGAATCCTACCTGTAACCTCACTTGTTCCCATACCCGTCGAAAATAGCATCGCCAATCCCCATTGCAACGCCCCCGGGCTCCCCACCACCGAGGATACCCTGATTAGGGACAGGTTAATAATTCCCATTTGGTCAAAATGGGCAACCGCCTCCAGGTGTCCGCGGAAAAATTCGAGTATTGAAAGTGGGATTGGAAGAGATAGGTTAAAAGCCTCGAAAAAACGCCACCTCACGGAGTGGAACCATGGCAGCTTTGGCATTCGTGATAGACGACGATGACAGGCAACGCGAACTGTACGCGGGTGTCTTGAAAAACAATGCATTGAAAGTAAAGACTTTCGCCTCCGCGGACGAGGCGTGGAAGGAATTGAACGCATCTTTTCCCGATGTAATAATCTGCGATATCCGCATGCCTGGGACCGATGGAATCTCCTTCCTAACGCGGGCTCGGGACTCGGGAAATTCCACGCCATTCATCCTAGTCACCGCCTATCCCGAGGTACGCGATGCCGTAAGGGCTCTAAAGCTAGGCGCCGTTGATTATCTAGAAAAACCTATCGATTTGGACGAATTGGCGGCGGCTGTGTCAGATGTCCTACGCATTCCAACTCTAGGCGATATCGATGACACGATCCCCCTGGAACTCCTCAAAGATATGATTATTGATAGTAATACAATGAAAAACATCGTACGGGATGCCTTCAAAGTGGCGGCGAGCGATGTCTCAGTCCTTCTTACCGGGCCTAGCGGGGCTGGGAAAGAGGTCGTAGCGAACTTCATCCACAGGGCGAGCAAAAGAAAAAACAAGCCCATGGTGGCTCTCAACTGTGCCGCAATCCCCCAGAACATCCTCGCCAGCGAAATGTTCGGGCATCGGAAAGGAGCGTTCACTGGAGCGATAGAACACAGAAAAGGTATTTTCCGTGAAGCGGATGGGGGCACGTTGTTTCTTGACGAAATAGGCGACATGCCATTGGAGCTGCAACCCACCCTCCTACGCGCTATTGAAACCGGCATGGTCTCGCCAGTGGGTAGCGACTCCGAGATCAAGGTTGACATAAGACTCATCGCCGCGACCAATCGCGACTTGGAAAAAGCGGTCGAGCGAGGGGAGTTCCGCGAGGATCTCTTCTATAGATTGAACGTGATCTCCTTCCACCTCCCCCCCCTAAAGAAAAGGCGGGAGGACATTATGCCTCTCGCCAAGTTCTTTCTCGCTAAAAAAAACCTCGCGGAAAGACGTTTTTCGGGTAGCGCCGCGGAACTACTGGTAAATCACGATTGGCCTGGCAACGCCAGAGAACTGGCTAACGCCGTTGAACGAGCGGCAATTCTCTCCAACACCGACATAATCCTACCAGAACACCTACCAGCGGCCGTGCGACGCCACACCCCCCTCGAGAAAACCCCGGATTTCTCCGCTCAAGCAAAAACCATGCGCCAAGCGGAAATAGACGCCATAAAATCAGCCCTCGAAACCACCGGCGGCAACCGCACCAAAGCCGCTGAAATCCTTGGAATCAGCCGCCGGGCATTAATCTATAAAATCAAAGACTACGACTTGTCGTAAACTTGAACGTAAGACCTCCACGGGGACCGTTGAAGGATTGTCAAGTAGGGTTTGCTGAAAAAGTCGAGAACGGGTTGGTAGCTCCGCCTACGCCAAAGGCTACGGTGGGACTCACGGCCCCACGGGCTCACGGACTCCCTCTCCTCCGTCAATTCAGGACAAGCTCCAACATCCGCTCGTGGATTCTTCCGTTTGTCGCTAGTGTTCCACGCTCCGGAAATTCCTCTACCCCGTTAAAGTCGGTCACCATCCCCCCGGCTTCGGCGACGATAAGCGCACCCGCCGCTATGTCGTAGGGTTTTAGATTCATCTCCCAAAAGCCGTCAAGTCTGCCGCACGCCACATAGGCCAAGTCCAAAGCCGCCGACCCGTAACGGCGAATACCCCGGATTTTGGGCGCGATTTCCGCGAAACGGGCAAGATTGTTTTCGGGCAGTTCCGCTCTGAGACAGGCGAAGCCAGTCGCGAGAACCGCATCGATCAGCTTCGAGCACGACGACACCCTTATATCCCGGCCATTTAAGACGGCCCCCTTCCCTGTCTCGGCGGCGAAGGTTTCTCCAAGACGTGGGGCGTGCACCACTCCGGCCAATGGAGCGCCATTCCGAACTAGGGCAATCGATATGGAGTAGAACGGTTGTTTGTGCACGAAAGAGGTCGTTCCGTCTATCGGATCGATAATCCATGTAAATTCCGATTCGCCTTCCGACACGCCCCCTTCCTCCCCCCAAACCCGGTGCTCCGGAAATCGCTTCAGTATCCTGGCGACCAAAAACTCCTCGGTGGCGCGGTCGTATTCCGTAACGATGTCCCGCTCGTTTTTAAATTCGAGCTCCATCCGCTCGTCGCCCTCGGAATATTCCAGAAGACGCTTCCCCGCGGCCTCGGCAATATCCACCATGAATTCCGTCCACGCCGCCATAACAAACTCCCATTTAGCAACCCCCGATTATAGGCGTTCAAGCGTTGGCTTTCAACTTTGGCAAGCAACTAGCGCCCTTGCCGGGGACAGACGGATTACTAGAAAAATTAAAAAATCTTAATCTTTCTTTAAGGCTTCCATAATCCGAACACGGTATTATCGTTGTATTCTTTTACGCATTTGCAACTAGAGGATACAGATCACATGAAGATATCAATTGTCATACCAGCCTACAACGAGGCCGACAGGATCGTCGGCACCATACAGGAAATGAAAGATTATCTGCGACAGCAGAATACCTGGGACGACTACGAGATTATTGTCGTCTCGGACGGATCAAGCGATGACACCAGCTCCATAGTTAAAAGTCTCCGGCACGATTTCAAATCGCTAAAACTAATCGCCTACCCCGAGAACAAGGGAAAGGGTTACGCTGTCAAGACGGGAATTCTAGCCACAACCAGCGACTTGGTGCTGTTCGCCGATGCCGACGGCGCCACCCCCATAAAAGAATTGGACCGTTTGGCAACACCAATTCTCTCGGGCCGGGCCGACATCGTAATCGCCTCCAGGAGAACTCCCGATGCCAACATAGCGAAAAAACAACCCCCGCACCGGGTCTTTATCGGCAAGGTCTTTTCTTTCATAAACACGGCTATTCTCAGGATGCCATTTCTGGATACCCAGTGCGGATTCAAGCTTTTCAAAGGTGAACTGGCCAGACGTCTGTTCGGCCTGCAAATATCGGACGGATTCGTCTTCGACGTGGAGATTCTGTTCCATGCGGTCAGAGCTGGCTACCGGGTCAAAGAACTGGGTGTCACTTGGAACGACCGCATCGGCTCCAAGGTGTCGCCAATTAAAGACGGGATACGAATGCTAGCGCGGGTTTCGCAACTAGCATGGCGCGAGAGATTCTCTAGCGATGCCCCACGTGTCTTACCGAGTCCCGAGAATCTTTCCGAGCAAGAGGGATGAGTAGCGACAACAAGTCCATCAACCGATTTATCGCCGTGGCGTTGTTCTTATCGCTAATATCCTTGGCGTTCCTTCCCATCATGGACCCTAGCGAGGGACGATACGCGCAGATCGGCAAGGATATGCTCGCTAAAGGGGACTATGTTACGCCTTGGATATGGATGCACGGCAAATTGATTCCCTTTTGGGGCAAACCTCCGCTATGTTTCTGGCTGGAAACGCTGTCTATGAAATGCTTCGGCGTGAACGCCTTCGCCGCCAGACTTCCCAGCGCGTTAAGCGGATTCCTGTTGGTCTTACTCCTCTACACCGTACTCAAACGCTACCGTGGTCGCGACACCGCATTGTCGGCCGCCGCCATACTGTTCACCTGCGGCGGATTATTCTTCACCGCCGGGTTGGCGTTGATAGACACTTTGCTGACCTTTTTCTCCTCTGGGGCGTGGATTCTTTACTACGCATTCCTCCAGGAACACGACAAAAGGCTAAAAAAACTGTTCAGCCTGTCCGTGTTCGCAATGCTCGCCCTAGGATTCCTAACCAAGGGCCCGGTGGCACTAGCCATGTTCGGAATCCCCGTCTTCCTTTGGACTCTACTGAACAAACAATGGGCGACATTGAAATACCACGCTTGGTTTCTCGGAATCCCGCTATTCCTCCTGATAACAGTCCCTTGGTTCTGGCTTGCCGAAATCAAAACTCCCGGCTTCTTGAATTACTTCTTCATACATGAAAATCTATTGCGCTTCATAAAACACAACTACGGCGACCTCTACGGGAGCGGACACAAATTTCCCCACGGCATGGCGATCCCCTTCCTGCTATTGGCGACTTTGCCTTGGTCCTTGGTTCTCGCCATTATCGCCGCAATATCCTTTGGGAAACGGCAGAAAGGCGCCGCGTCCTGGGTGCGCGGCAAATTATCCCAACTTATTTCACCCCCGGAAAGCTCGAACGAAAAATACGACTATTTCGCTATCGCCTTGATCTCCATTCCCCTTTTCTGGTGCTTCGCCCGACAACTTCTAGTATACTACCTGCTACCAGCGCTACCGGCTTTCGCCGTTTATGTCGCTACCGTGTTGAATCGGCATGGATTCGACCATAAGCGAATCGTAAAAACATCGACCGCATTGGTGATCTCATATGTTATCACGCTAGGCGTCCTGTCGTTCACCCTAGGTAAACGAAAATCAACCCGAGGGGTAATAGCGCAAGTAGTGTCGTCTCCCGCCTTTGAAAAAGGAAAAACAAAAATCGTCCTCGTCCGTTCCGTGCCATACTCCGCCTACTTCTACGGAGGCGACCTAATCATTCCCCACCCCAAGGAGAACACGAATAAATCCCTGGAACGGGGATTGGATAACGAAAATTACATATATATTGTGAAAAGACGGCATTTCGATCGGATAAATCCGAAATTGAAAAAGCGGTTCGACATTGTCCGACACTCCACTGGGTGGTACATTCTGATTCCGAAAGGGGATAAATAGCTGTGCGGATATTATTGGTCGAGGACGAAAAAAAAGTCGCGGAGTTCATCGCGAAGGGACTGCGTGAAGAGCGATACGCCGTGGACGTGTCCAACAACGCGGAAACCGCGCTGATAAATGTCGCCGCATACGAATACGATTTGATTATCACCGACATCATGATGCCTGGCATGAACGGCTTCGAGTTCATCCGCGGATTACGCGGCAGAGGCATAGACGTCCCCATTTTAGTCCTTACCGCAAAAGACCGGCTCGACGACAAGGTGCTTGGACTCGACTCCGGCGCCGACGACTACCTGACCAAGCCGTTCGCCTTCGCCGAGTTGATGGCTAGAATAAGAGCCCTCCACAGACGCCCCGCATCGGTCTTGGAGAAATTGGAGATTGCTGATGTCGCGATGGAACCCGCCGCGCACACCGTCACCAAGTCAGGCAAAAACGTCGACCTAACCCCCAAGGAATACGCCCTTCTCGAATTTTTATTGCGCAACAAGGGACGCGTCGTCACACGAACATCCATCATTGAGCACGTTTGGGACATGCGCTTCGACAGCGACACCAACCTGGTAGACGTGTTTATCAGTCATCTTCGTAAAAAGATAGAGACTAATCCCGAAGAGCGTCTTATACACTCGGTTCGCGGCGTCGGCTACATTCTAAAAGATTCAAGTTAAATGACGATAAAAACAAAACTGACATTCCTAACCGCTGGCGGCATGTCCCTGCTGACGCTAGTATTCTTAATTGCCGGAACCATCTTCTCCGTGCACGAAACGCTCCTAGTAAAACGCCACGACCTGAAATACGCAGCCAAGGGAATAGACGCATTGTTCGGATCGTCCAGAAATCCAGCCGAAATCAAGAAAGACATGCTGGCCGGCCTCCGCTTCGTGGAAAAACCAAAAAACCTCGGCGTGGCCGTTTTCTCGCTGGATGGACGCCCTCTCGCTTTCTCGGGAGATGCGGGCGATGCGCAATTCGACCCCAGCAACTATCCGAAAACTCCTGACGACCATATAGTTCATACAAGCTGGCGCACATGGAACCACTGGAGGATAATGTTCTACTTCCACGGCGAGAACTGTCTCGTCAGATTGAAACTCCAGCAAAGATTGGAGATTCAGGACGATATCGCGCTTTTCCTTTTTGGCTCGCTTCCCTTAATCCTTGTCCTCTCGTTTCTCGCAGGACGATTGATAACGGCCAAGGTGGTGGAAAGATTCCACCGCGTCGAAGACACCGCGGCGCAGATCGCCGCTGGAAATCTGAGTTCCAGAATACCTCCCTCCGCATACAATGACGAGCTCAGCGTAGTCGAAGCGAACCTCAACAAGGCATTCGAGGAACTTGAAAGCTCTTTCAATAAAATCATGGAGTTCAGTTCCGACATAGCGCACGAGTTGAGAACGCCGCTAACCGTGGTCGCGGGAAAGCTTGAAGTGGCCTTGAGGGAACCTCGGAATACCGAGGAATACCAAGCGACAATGGCCGAGGTGATTGAAGAAATCGCCGGCCTCCACAGAATCATCGACGACATGCTCATCCTCGTCAAACCGGAAAACGCATACAAATCCATAACTTTCGAGGAGATGAACATATCGGAAATGGTCCGCGATATTGCCACCTCGCACAAAGTGCTTGCGGACACCATGCGCATCGCAGTGGAAATAAAAATAGAAGACGGCCTCAAAATATTGGGAAACCCATCACTGACAAGGCTGATATTCACCAATATCATTGGCAACGCCATCAAATTCGCTCCGGAGTCGGGACAGGTCGAAGTAAGGCTGACATCATCTGGCGACAATGTCGTCTTTTCGGTCACCGACAATGGGCCGGGGATTCCCGAGGACGAGCTAGACAAAATATTCACCCGCTTCTACAGGTCAAAGTCGAACAACGACAAACGCGGCTCCGGCCTCGGACTGGCAATAGTGAAAAAAGTCTGCGATATACACGATGCCACTGTCTCCGTCGAAAGCTCCCCCGGACATGGCGCCACGTTCACCGTGAAATTCAAACAAAAACATTGACCGGGTATTTCCACCGACCACACTGTCCACCCACCAACACACTCCCACCAATTCTTCAGGCCCCCCCCCTCCGCGTTCTCCGCGTCTTTGCGAGGCAATCTCTTCTTCTTTCCCCCGCGGAGAAGCAAAGAATGCGGAGTTTATCTTCCCTTCCCCTGCGACATGCCGGTTCCGCGGAGCGGAAACGGCATCTTCGTGGGCTTCGTGATCTCTGTGGTTGAATAAATCTTAAAATACAGACATGTCGCCTACAACGTTGGCAATGTGCACAGCCTATTTCTGTGCGCACCTGGCTGTCTAATCAAAGACTTCTTTTCACCACCGAGAGCACGAAGCTCACGAAGGTCGTGCGAATTGGTCACGCCGTATTCCGGCTTGCCAAATTCACCCGACGGCTTTGATTGGAGATAAAAGTAAGAGAACAACTCCGATGTTCTATTTGGGAGTGAATGCAGAGTTTTTCTCCTTTCTTCCTCTCCAATAAGACCGTGTATGAAATAATCCGAAACCGAAGGTTGCTGTTTATTTCATGCATCTCCGTCTTCTCTTTTCTTTCTTCCTCCGTGCCTCTAGCGCAGCGGGTGGTGAATTCTTCCCCTCTTTCTCTGCGTTCTCCGCGTCTTTGCGAGGCAATATCTCACGGCTCCACGGCCGGAACGGTCTAGCCCGTTCCCTACATGCCGATTCTGCGGAAGGACAGGCGGACTCACGGACTCACGGACTCACGGACTCACGGACTCACGGACTCACGGACTCACGGATTCACAGACTCGTCGCTCTTCTCCTTGAACCTTCACCTTCAAGATATATAGTCGGGTGCGGCGAGAAAAAACACGAATAACACTGCGAATTGGAGAGGCGAATTCATGCCCAAAAGAGACGACATCCACAAGATAATGCTGATAGGCGCGGGCCCAATCGTAATCGGTCAGGCTTGCGAGTTCGACTATTCCGGCACACAAGCGTGCAAGGCGTTGCGTCAGGAGGGCTACGAGGTCGTCCTGGTCAACAGCAACCCCGCCACGATAATGACCGACCCGGAGTTCGCGGACGGAACGTATGTGGAACCCCTCACCAAAGATGTCCTAACCGAGATTATAAAGAAGGAGAGGCCGGACGCCCTGCTTCCAACTCTCGGCGGACAAACGGCCCTGAACTTGGCTATGGAACTACACGAGGCGGGAGTTCTCGAAGAGTTCGGCGTCGAAATGATTGGCGCGAGAGCCGATGTCATCCGACGCGCCGAAGACCGCGAGCAATTCAAGGAAACTATGCGCGCGATCGGAATGGATATGCCAGGCAGCGCCTCGGTCCATTCCATGGAAGAAGCGCTGAAAGCCGCCGAAGACATCGGATCATTCCCCTTGATAATTCGTCCCGGATTCACTCTGGGCGGCACAGGCGGGGGCGTAGCCAACAATATCGAGGAATTCAAGACAATCGTGGAACGCGGCCTAGCCGCCAGCCCAAACAACGAGGTGCTGGTCGAGGAATCCCTAGTCGGCTGGAAAGAGTTCGAGCTGGAAGTGATGCGTGACAAAAAAGACAACGCCGTCATCATTTGTTCGATCGAGAATATAGATCCCATGGGTGTCCACACCGGCGACAGCATAACGGTCGCCCCTCAACAAACACTCACCGACCGTGAATATCAAAAGATGCGCGACGCCACGCTGGCGGTAATGCGCGCTATCGGCGTCGAGACGGGCGGATCCAACGTCCAGTGGGCGGTAAACCCCGAAAACGGCCGAATGGTCATCATCGAAATGAATCCGCGGGTTTCGCGCTCCAGCGCCTTGGCTTCCAAGGCCACCGGTTTCCCGATAGCTAAATTCGCCGCGAAACTCGCGGCGGGATACACCCTAGACGAAATTCCAAACGATATAACCAAAGAGACTCCCGCCTGTTTCGAGCCGTCAATCGACTACGTCGTCACCAAAGTGCCAAGATTCGCGTTCGAGAAATTCCCAACCGCCGACGACACCCTAACCACCCAGATGAAGTCGGTCGGCGAGACGATGAGCATCGGAAAAACCTTCAAGGAGTCCCTGCAAAAGGCTTTGCGCTCCCTGGAAATTGGCCGCTCCGGGTTCGGCGCGGATGGAAAAGACGCGAAAACCGCGGCGATGAGCGACCAGGAATTAGAAGCGTCCATCACCCGTCCAAATGCGACCCGGCTATTCTCCATCAGAGAGGCGTTCAAGCGTGGTTGGAGCTTGGAACGAGTTCAAGAGTTGACATTGATCGACCCGTGGTTCCTACGCCACATGGAGGAACTCGCAGCATACGAGGAAGAAATCAAAACGGCTGGTTCCCTCGCGGGTTTGGCGGAAGACCCGGCGCTCTTCAGGCAAACCAAGGAATTCGGATACTCCGACAAACAGATAGCCTACCTCTTAAGTTCTACCGAGCGCGAAGTCCGCGACACCAGAAAAAAACTAGGCATACGCCCGGTCTATGCGCTCGTCGACACTTGCGCCGCCGAATTCGAGGCCCATACCCCCTACTATTATTCCACATACGGGGACAATGACGAACGGAAACAAAGCAACGCTAAAAAAATCATGATCCTCGGTGGCGGCCCCAACCGCATCGGACAGGGCATAGAATTTGACTACTGTTGCGTCCACGCGTCTTTCGCGCTCCAAAAAGCCGGGTTCGAAACCATCATGGTCAACAGCAACCCCGAAACCGTGAGCACCGACTACGACACAAGCGACCGGCTATACTTCGAACCGCTCACCGTCGAGGACGTGCTACATATCTACGAGGCCGAGCAATGCGACGGCGTTATAGTCCAGTTCGGCGGACAAACCCCGCTCAACATTGCCAAAGAACTCGAGGAAAACGGAGTGAACATCATCGGGACCAGCCCCGACGACATCGAGGCCGCCGAAGACAGAAAGTTCTTCCAAAAACTGGCGGGCGACCTTGGCATCAAACAGCCGGACAACGCCACCGCCACAAACACCGAAGAAGCCGTGGCAATAGCGGAAAGAATCGGATATCCAGTGCTCGTCCGCCCGTCGTTTGTCCTCGGAGGACGCGCCATGGTCATCGTTTACAACGAAAAATGGCTGCGTAAATATATGTCCGAGGCGGTGGAAGCGTCAGAGGAACGCCCCGTCCTGATTGACAAATATCTCGAGAACGCCCTAGAACTCGATGTGGATTGCGTCTCCGACGGCGAGACCTCCGTCATCGGAGCGATAATGGAGCACGTGGAACTGGCAGGCATACACTCCGGTGACAGCGCATGCGTCATCCCCACCATCAGCATCCCCGAAAAAGCCCTGAAAACGGTTCGGACGCATACCTACAACTTGGCGAAAGGGCTCAATGTCCGCGGTCTCATGAATGTCCAATACGCCATTCAAGGAGAGGAAGTTTACATCTTGGAGGTCAATCCGCGGGCCTCGCGCACCGTCCCCTTCGTCAGCAAATCCATCGGTGTCCCGTTGGCTAAAATCGCCTCGCTCGTTATGGCGGGAAAAACCTTGAAAGAAATAGACTTTACAAAGGAGGTCATCCCCAAGCACTACTCCGCGAAAGAGGCGGTGCTGCCCTTCAAGCGCTTCCCCGGAATAGATGTCGTCCTCAGCCCGGAAATGAAATCCACCGGAGAAGTTATGGGAATCGACGCCGACCCCGGCTTAGCATACCTCAAGGCCCAAAACGCCGCCGGAAACGCTATCCCAACCTCGGGCAACGTCTTCCTCAGCGTCCGAGACCTGGATAAAGACTCCATGACATCGCTGGCTCGAGATTTGGAAGAGCTGGGATTCGCGATTTACGCCACCCCCGGAACCGCCACCCGCCTTTGGGACGAGGGCATCAAGGTCAACGCCGTGATGAAGATATCCAAAGGCCGCCCGAACATTCTGGACATGATGCGGGACGGCACCGTAGCGATAATCATCAACACCCCCTCCCCCGGGCCGGTGCCGAAAGTCGATGAAATCCGTATGCGGGCCGAAGCCGTCCTTAGAGGAGTCCCGATCATCACCACCATCAGCGGCGCCAGCGCCACCGTGGAAGGACTCAAAGCCCTCCGGAAAATGGAAGGCGTCATGGATATCGGCAACCTCCAAACATACAACGCAAACGCACTAAAACTGAATCTGTGAGTAGGTTTTGTTGAATTCAGGAGCCACTAAATGAGAACCTACTTCCAATGCCTCCCATGTTTCGCCAAACAGGCCGTCAACGCCTTGCCAATGATAGACGAAGCGGCCCGAGAGGATGTCATGCGCGACGTCATGCGCGCCTTGGCCGAGATAGACTTCGCCACATCCCCTCCGCAAATGGCGAAAATCATTTTCGACATCATTAAAAAACGTTGCGGAAACCGCGACTTCTACGCCGAGGCCAAGAAAAAATCCAACGCCTACGTTTTGGAATCCATCGACTCCTTCAGGGAGATGATCGACACATCCAGCGACCCCTTCGAAACCGCGCTCCGACTCGCCATCGCCGGCAACGTCATCGACTTCGGCGCCAAACACGACTTCTCCGACCATCACATCCACGACAATATCGATTCCGTTCTCAACGCCGAAATCCCCAAAAAACAAATCGAAGCGTTGAGGTCCGCTATCGACGAAGCGGCAAACATCCTCTACCTCGGCGACAACGCCGGCGAAATAGTCTTCGACACCCTTTTCATTGAACAGTTTCCAAAAGGCAAAACCACTTTCGCCGTCCGCGGCGCCCCCGTTATCAACGATGTGCTGATGGAAGATGCCGAGGCCGTGGGAATGATCAAACTCGTTCCGGTTATCGACAATGGCGCGGATGTTCCCGGAACCGTTCTGAGCGAATGCTCCGAATCGTTCAAAAAAACATTCGCCAAAGCCGACCTCGTCATCTCCAAAGGTCAAGGCAACTATGAAACCCTAAACGATATGGAAAAACACATTTTCTTCCTGCTTAAAATAAAGTGCGACGTGGTCGCCAGGGACTCGGGGTATCCCTTGAATTCATTCGTGGTTATGCCCCCCAAGAACGGCGAAGCTGGAGGTGAAAAATGAGGCGTCGCTCTTTTCCGGCCATGGTAGTCTCGCTTGCCATGCTCTTCTCCACTATTTTCACGGCCGGCTTCGTATCCGCCGCTGATAAATCGCAAGTCGTTTTTTGCGTCGCGGGAGATTCTAGGGGGAGTGTCATGCCATACTCCGCCCCCATCAATAAAGAGATCCTAGCGAAACTAGTAACGGCGTTGAAGGCGGAAAAACCTCAGTTCGTCTTATTCACCGGAGACCTAGTTTCCGGATACAGTCGTGACTTGGAAAAACAACTGACTCTTTGGAGGGACACATTCATGAAGCCCCTTCTCGACGCCGGAATTAAAGTCTACGCCTGCCGTGGCAACCACGACAAATCACTTGGACGAAAAAGCAAAAGAAATGCGGCTCTAAAGGTTTGGAATAAGGTCTTTTCGGGAAAATTCGCATTTCCTCAAAATGGCCCCAAAAACGCTTTGGGGGTCACCTACTTCGTCCGCGACAATAACGTTTTGGCCCTAATCCTCGACAATTACAAGGACGATGGATATCCCCACAAAGTCAATGTCGCATGGATGAGTAAAATCATCTCTCAAGAAAAACGCAAGTATCCATATCCTTTGCATATTTTCGCAATCTGCCATGAGCCCGCCTTCACTGTGATACACAAGGACTGCCTGGGAAAAAACAAGAAGGCGCGCGACGAGTTCCTGAAATCCTTTCTGAAAGCCGGTGGCGTGGCCTTCTTCTGCGGGCACGACCATCTCTACAACCACTCTAAAGTCGAATTACCGGAAGGTGTTTTCCACCAATTCGTATGCGGCGGAGCCGGCGCCCCGCTAAAAAAATGGAACGGCAAGTATCTAGACAAACGGCTAATTAAGGTCCAATCCTCTAAATCATTCGGATACATGGTTGTGAAAGTTGCTGGCAACAAGGCGACACTAACCGCTAAAGGTTGGAACGACAAAGGGACTGGCACTCTGAAAACTATCGACAAATTCACTTATACCCTGAAAAAATAGGACTTGCTGAAAAAATCAAAAACTATCACGCACCACATCGGGCTTGACGACCACATAAAAATAACCGTACCGTCCGCCGTATAAAGGCTTGAGTTTTCAGGAGAGCATAAATTGCCATTGAAATCAGAAACCATACACGATTCCGAGCTAGCGGTGAAAGTGACGGCCAAGGTGTCCTGGACGGGCGCCATCGTCAACACCCTGCTGGCCACCCTAAAGATATCCATTGGTTTTCTAGCTGACAGCCAAGCGCTCGTGGCCGACGGATTTCATAGTCTCTCCGACTTGATAACCGATGGTGCGGTAATCATCGGCGCCCGTTTTTGGGGGATGAAATATGATGAAAAGCATCCCTACGGGCACCGGCGTATAGAAACCATGGTGAGTTTTCTGATTGCCATGATGCTTGCGGGAATAGGTGTCGGTATAGCTTGGCAGGCGGTAATCCAAATCCAAGAGGAACACAGCTCCAATCCTGGGATTATAGCGTTTTTCGCGGCACTCGTTTCCATCGTGGCGAAGGAGATCCTCTATAGATGGACTCTGAGTAACGGAAAGCAAATTAACAGCAAGGCCCTAGTGGCCAATGCCTGGCACCACCGTAGCGACGCGTTAAGCTCTGTACCTGTGGCAGTAGCGGTGGCGGGAAGCTACCTGTTTCCATCTTTCAATCTGCTCGACCACATCGCAGCGGTTATCGTCAGCGTAATGCTACTAAAAGCCGCTTGGGATATAGCCGTCCCATGCGTATACGAAATAATGGATGCTAGAGCCGACAAAGCGCTCGAAACCTTTCTGCAACAGCTCGAAAACGAGCAAAACGAATTGAAAGGCTTCCATAAAGTCCGGAGCAGAGTATCCGGCTCGGCGATTTTCGTCGATATGCATATGCTCGTGGATCCGGCGATGAGCGTCGAAAATGCCCACGAATTGACGCTCATGGTAGAGGACAAGTTGCGCGGCTACAATCACAACATCGTCGATATTACCATACATGTGGAACCTAGCCAAGAGAATGGCGGAGCGCAAACCGGACATTCCCCACCAAATCCCTAACCGACTCCGAACCGATTCGACAAAGAGACTCTCCCTCTAGCACCGCTGTTGCGCACACTTCGGGTGGTTTCAAGGCACCCTGCGCTTCGCTTGGGTCGCCATTTTTGAAGAAAGGCTTCCAGCAAAGCGGGGGAAGCGTTTGAAATCCATGCTTGCATGGTGGCGGAGAGGGGGGATTTCCTACGCTTCGCTTCGGGGCAGACTCGCTAGAGCTCGCTTAGTCGAACCCCGGGGGGTCTCATCCCCCTGGCGCCGCTGACGCGTCGGGGCCATTCCTGTCGAAATGGCGGAGAGGGGGGGATTCGAACCCCCGGTACGGTTTCCCGTACGCAGGTTTAGCAAACCTGTGCTTTCAGCCGCTCAGCCACCTCTCCGGTAGCGGAACCAGCCTCGCTAGTGGAGTGCCAGTTTTTTCTCAAAGAGCGGTAAGATAGT
>WFSE01000108.1 GCA_015486135.1 Lentisphaeria bacterium | reverse complement strand
GATTTCAGCGTCAACTTGAACCCCCTCGGACCTCCGCCCAACGTAGCTGCAATCATCTCATCTTTCTCCGCGAAAGACGCGGTGCCCTACCCGGAACCAGCCGCGACCACCGCCGCCGCGGAAATCGCGACCGCGCGCTCCGTGCCCCTGGAAGAGGTGCTAGTTGGTTCGGGCGCAACGGAAATATTCCAGTGGATAGTCAAAGTCTTCGCCAAGTCGAACGCCACCGCCGTAGCCCCGTGCTACTCCGGCTACGCCGAGGTTTGCGCGGTGGAAGGCGTGCCTTTCAAACACATCCTCCACGCCAAACGTGAAAACCAATTTGCCATCGACTGGAACAAAATCGACTTCTCGAACTCCGGCCTCGTCTTCCTAGCATCCCCAAACAACCCGACCGGAACAGCGTCCCCTCCGGAAAAAACCCTTGAACTTGTCGAAAAACACCTCGACACCTTTTTCGTAATCGACGAGTCGTTCGTGGATTTTATCCCCCACAACGCATCGTTGTTCAACATCCCCAAACTACCACCTAACTGCGCCGTGGTGCAATCCCTTACCAAATTCTTCTCCATAGCCGGGCTGAGGCTTGGTGTCGTGCGAACACCGCGGGCCGCGGAAATCGCGAAAAAACGTCTCCCCTGGACGCTCAACTCCCTAGCGGCTAAAGTGGCTGGAGCGCTATACGACGACCGGGAATTCGTCGCCGAGTCAAAACGGCGGGTGGCAGAGCTACGCGACTCCCTTTCCGCGGAAATCGCAACGATTCCTGACATACACCCCTTCCCGTCTGCCACGAACTTCATTCTTTGCGAGCTGACAGGCGACACCAAAGGCGCGGAGCTCGCGCGATGCCTTTTGGAACGCGGAATCATGATTCGTCGCTGTTCCGACTGGCCGGGCCTCGGCGACGATTTCATACGCATTGGCGTGAAGACGGAACCCGACAACGAAATACTCCTGGACAACCTCTCCGACATCCTTGGCGGCGAAAAGAGACCAACGCATTCACCAAAAACCGCAAAAACCAAAATAATGGTCGTAGGCACAAGCTCCGGAGCGGGAAAAAGCGTCCTCGCCGCCGGTATATGCAGATTGCTCGCCAGAAATGGTGTCAAAACAGCGCCGTTCAAGGCGCAAAACATGTCGCTGAACTCCTTCGTAACGCCGGAAGGCGGTGAAATCGGGCGCGCGCAAGCCGCGCAGGCACAGGCGGCCGGAATCGAACCACACACAGACATGAATCCAATCCTCCTTAAACCGGAGGGCGATAATCGTTCGCAACTGGTCGTCAACGGCAAAGCCACCATCTCGACATCGGCGAAAGAATACTACTCGATGAAAAACGACCTCGGAGAGATTGCTAAAAATGCGTTCGACCGGTTGGCGGGGCGCTTCGACGCCATCGTTCTGGAAGGCGCTGGAAGCCCGGCCGAAATAAACCTCATGGACAAAGATTTCGTCAACATGGCGATGGCGGAGCACGCCGACGCCAAGACAATTCTCGTGGCGGATATAGACCGGGGCGGCGTATTCGCGTCAATTCTAGGCACTGTGGCACTCCTGCCTCCGCGCCACCGGAAATTGCTGACAGGTGTCGTCATCAATAAATTCCGCGGCGATCCATCCCTACTCGATCCAGGCATAGATGAAATAGAAAAACTAACCGGCGTTCCGATTCTTGGAATACTTCCGCATCTCGGCACCCTCCCAATAGACGAGGAGGATTCCCTGGACCTTAATTCACGCGGCGGCCACGCCGATGCGAACACGCCGAAGATAGCCGTCGTGAAGCTACCAAGAATCAGCAACTTCACCGATTTCGCCCCGTTGGCTAGGCACTCGGCAATCCGCTTGGAATACGCCGCGACTCCCGCGGGGATACGCGACGCCGACCTCATCCTCCTCCCGGGCACAAAAAACTCCATCGAAGACCTCGAATGGCTACGGCAAACCGAGCTCGCCGCGGAAATCGCGGCCGCCGTCGAGCGGGGCGTGCCGGTCATCGGCATCTGCGGAGGATTCCAAATGCTCGGCGCGGAGATAAACGACCCCGACGGCGTTGAAGGCCCTCCGGGACGCCGCGTCGAGGGATTGGGGCTACTTCCCGTCAAAACAACATTGCGTGGCACCAAGCAACTCACAAGGATGACAGGCGTGACCACCGAAGCGTTCCCCTTCGCCCCCAAGGGCACTCCATTCGAAGGATATGAAATCCACGTCGGTGAAACCACCCCGATTAAAGCGAACACCTCCATCCCCTCTCCACTGGCTATCACGCTTAAGGATAAAACTCCTATCGACAAGCTGGAAGGCGCGATTTCCGCGGACGGGCTGGTGCTTGGAACCTATGTCCACGGACTCTTCGACTCGCCTGCGCTGGTCGACGCCATCGCCAAATGGCTGACCCGAAACACAAAAGCGCGACCACCGCGACAGGACCACTCCGAGCCCCAATCACTCGAAGCCGACAAACTGGCGGCATTGGACAAACTCGCCGACCTGCTCGAACCGATGCTCCGAAAGCCAAGCCCCCCGGACGGCGCGCCGATAATTCCAGCGCAAGGGAGGGGGGAATGAGAATCAGTGGAGGCATAGCTTCGGGAATCGTCATTGAAGCCCCCAAAGGGCGTGGCGCCAGACCAACCGCCGCGAGACCCCGGGAAGCGTTGGCAACCAGCCTAACCGCAAAAGGACTCTTCGACGGCACCACCGTCGTGGACCTCTTCGCCGGAACTGGCGCGCTGGGACTGGAAGCCGCCAGCAGAGGCGCCACCAACGTATTCCTAGTGGAACGATCTCCAAAACATTTCGAATGCCTCGAACGGAATGTCGCGAAAGTCGCGAAATCCGGAGTGGACTCCCGAATCACCGCGGTAAAGGGAAACGCTTTGGCAGTGGCTCGGCTCCTTCCGGGACTAGCGGGCAAAATCGACCTCGTCATCGCGGACCCGCCCTACGCCGACACCGCGCGATTCCTTCGGATAATAGCGAAAAACGCGGAATTCACCCAATGGTGCCGACACGCCGTCATGGTATGGGAACTCCCGGACAACCTCAACACCGACACGCTCCCAAAAAACTCCCATTGGCTCCCAATCGAACGACGTTCCTTCGGCGGCGCGCGCTTCCTCTTCCTCCAACAGGCATCGGACTAGGGCTTTCAGTCCTCCCATTTCCTGGAAATCATGGAACGCGACGGGAGATGGATGCATATCGTTCCACCGTCATGAGTCCTGAGTCTAGCGTCCTTCCGCCCATCCACTACACCAATAATACAAAGCGGCATCCCCGCGATTTCCGCGTCTCCGCGAGGAAAATAATCGACTTATCCTTCAAACCACACGAACGTGCGCTTGCCAATTATTCAGCGGGCCCTAAATTGGGGCTTGCTGAAAAAGTCGAGAATGGGTTAGTGGCCAGGCAATGAGCCGACGGCGTATAGGCATACTCCTAGGCGAAGGCAACGTGATCAGCGGTGCGTTCCCGGCTTTCGCGGAATTGGCAAGTGCCACAAATTGAGTAGAAAATATTAGTTGTCTCCAAGGTTTTTGGGAGGCTTGCTTCCAAAACCTTGGAGATAACACCGCTAAAAAGGAATTTAACACTATGAAAATAAAGCACTTGCCAATTATTCAGTGAGCCCTAAATTGTTTCGACCATGGGAAAGATGATGACGCACCAATTCAAAATACCCGCATTAGCCCTCGTCGCGGTTTTCGCGCTGGGGCCGCCCCTCTCGGCGGCCGACGATTCCGTTGACATAGCGAAAACCATCTACGAAGCCGACTTGAGCAATAGCAACGACCAAGCGACTTTGCGCGAACTGGCCTCCCGAGACGGCATCTGCGAACAATTGCCGGAAATCGTTTTCCCCAGCATCGACAAAGCCATAGCCGACTTGGGCGCCGACACCTTCGAAAAACGCGAGGCCGCGACAAACGCGCTGATTTCGCTCGGAAAAAAGGTCATCCCCAAGGTCACGCCTCTTTTAAAGTCCAAAGATCCCGAGGTTAGATTCCGCGCAAAGCGCGTGCTAGACGCATTAAAATCCCCCAATCCGCAAACAAGCTCCACCAACGCAATGCGAAACGCCATCTACGTCGTCCTTAACTCGGAAGACGATTCCCCATCGAACACAAAGTTCCTTGAATTCTATTTCTCCCGCTTCAATGATTGGCCCAAAGAGTTGCAATCGCTCCTCCCAGAGGCGATAAAACACTCTCTCAACCATCCCAAACTACTCGACGATATAGTCGCCTTAATCCGAAAAACTCCAGAAAAGGACAGTCTGCGCGAGAAAATCGACTCCAACCTTAAAAAGTTCGCGCCAAAATGCTATACAATCATCACAAAGAAAATCCATGCATGGGACGCTTTGGGCAAGATGAAATTGGACGATTACTGCGAAGAGAATAAAGATGATTACACTTCCTTGGAGGAAACCTCCGACATAACCGAGGAGATAGAGAACATCAACGACTTCGACGCGATAAGGGGAGCCGTGATAATGGAATTTTGGAATTCCCAATACAGCCTCAAGCACCTTTGGGCGATATACCTGGCTAGAAACGACTTGCCCGCCTATGTCGATATTATCACGGACCGCCTGTTGTCCTCCAAAAAGCGTTACGAATATGGGTATTGGGACACGCTACGGAACTTAAAAAACAAGAGCCCCTTCGCCAAGCGCGCCACAGACTTGATGAAGAATGGACCTCAATCCTTCAAATTCGCATTGCAATCGCTGGACTCTCCGGAACAATACAAGGACATCATCATAAAAGAAATGCTGACCAACTCCCAAAAATCAAGCTTTACCGCATGGAGATTCCTTACGAAGCACTTCCCGAAAGAAAAGAAACACTTCCAACAACTGGTAGTAGACGCTATAAAACGGCTTCCAACTCCACTAAGCGCAGACGACATTCATATACGGCACTTGCTGCGAATTCTCGACTTCTCAAGCTACAGAGAACATGATTTCGACAAATGGATTTCCCAACGCGCCATCGATTCTCCCGAAGCTCTCCAATTCCTGGAACTTGACCAATTGATGATCTTGAACCCCTCCCCCGACATCCTAGCGGAGAAAATACTCCCGATCATGCCTAACGATACAAGAATACACTCCTGCAACATAACAGCAATGCTAAGATGCTCTGAAGAAAATAGGCCCAAAGTGCTAAAGTTCCTCTTGAACCGCTTCTCGAGTTGCCGCGATAGGGGTATTATCTGTGCCATCCTAAACGTGGCCCCCGAACTTGCCTCCCCACTGACTCGGTCTGCGCTAAAGGCATTCGCCCGGGAGGTTAACAACAACACATTCTCTTCGTACCCACTCGAATCGTTTACGCGTCTAATGCACAAGCGTCCCGGCATCATAGCCGCCCTGCGGGGATGTCTCGCCGACAATGACCCGGCAATCCGCATCTTAGCGGCAATGGCCTTGGCCTCCAGGTATATAGAAGACCACTTAGCAGGAGAAATAATAAAAAATGCCATCCTCTCCCACAACGAACCTCCGGGAACCGAGATATCCTTGTGGGAACAGGCAATTTGGATGCCCAAGCGCTATAAGCACGATGAATATGTGGCAATTCTAAAGCGTATCTTGGAAAATATCCCTAAAAAAACGGAGGAATATGGAAAGTACACGAATGCCATCCTCGGCTGTCTTTCACGCATACATGTCGATGCTATCCCCATACTGCAACGCGAATTGGAGAACCATCCCGACATGCCAGACGAAATCAAAAAAGACATTGAAAGAACCATTCATCATATAAAAGGGCGATAAGTGACAAGGGACAATATAAAATGAGGCAAACCCATAAAAAGTATTTCCGCAATTCAGCGGTTGCTATACTGTTCGCCGCGGCCACCGCTCTAAACGCTGGAACGCCCGATGTCGAAACCGTTTTCTCTGCCGACATTTACAATAAAAGCGACTTGGACTCCCTGAAAAACATCGCCCGCCAAGACAACATCTGCGCCAAATTGCACGAAGCGATATTCCCCGACATAGACAAAGAGATCGCCAATCTGCAAAGCAATAGCTTGGGCATCCGAGACACCGCCATGAGAAATCTTGTCCGGGCCGGCTACAAGGCGAGGCCGCGCCTGGAACGCCTACTAGCCGATCAAAACACAGACCCAATGACAAAAAACCTCATCCAACAAATTCTCGCCCCGCATCCCGAATCCTCTCAAATCAAAGACACCATCCTAGCACTATTTGTCATACTCCAATCTCCGGAAAACCCCAAAGAAAACATCGACTTCCTACGATTCTTCTTCGAGAATTTCCAATCCATACCTCCGCCTCTCCAGGAATTCCTCCCAAACGCCTTGGAACGCTCGAAATCCCACCGCGAATTGATCCCTGCAATATTTAAGGCGGCAAAAACACAAGACAACCCCGGATTCCAAGCGCTATTCGATCCCTTTCTACGGAACAACGCTCCTCGAGAATACGCTATCATACCTAAGGCAATTGCAGCGTGCAAATCGTTGCGGCAAATAAATTACCACAATTTCTCCTGCACGGCTCAAAGCATGAAAAGACTGGCAATAACAATGATGGACACACCATATTTCGACCTAATAAAAGATGACGTCACAAGGCCCCTTTTGATGTCCAACGACATGCGTAAAACCGGAGCGGGCATATACATCGCCAAAGACAATCCGGCACCATACGCCAATCTGATTGTCAATGCGGCGATATTCTTCCCCCACGACTCCGACCGCAGCAAAGATTTGGAAGAAATCCTACTCGAACTCAAACACAAAAAAGAAGTCTTCCACAAATACACTGACAGGCTGCTAGGCTCCGGTTTCCGTTCCTTCGCCTTGGCGACTATAGACGACCCCGCTAAATACAAAGAAAGACTCATTGACGACATATCAAAAGACCGTTCCGGGGCAACTTTCAAGTTCGTCCTCCAACATTTTCCTAACGACAGAACATACGTGAAAAAAGTTCTCATCGACAAAATCAAACAGACAAACTCCATAGCCGCCGCGGCATGCGACATAAAAAAACTAGTTAAATTGAAGTACCAAGGGGGCGATTTGGATAAGTGGATCATCAAGGCTATTAAAGAAGCCAAGCACCCACCAGGCAAATACGACCTCTTGCGCGTTATGGCATTAAATCCGTCTCCCGATACGGTGTCCAAGGCCATTCTGCCGCGACTAAGGAAGATAAAAATCGTCAACCTATGTGAATGGGCCAAGCGGGCAGCGAAACGCCAGCCCGAACTCCAACGGGAAATGATGAATATCCTATTTGAGAAATACGAGCGGAATCCTGCGGAGGAGAATGGATTCACGCGGATTTGGCTTGAACAACACCCCGAAGACGCGCAAAAAATTTTCCAACTCGTCCTTAAGGATTACCTAAGACATCTAGCGCCAGATGCCCCCAAGATATACCACACCACCCCCGAAGACCTCGAACTCTCTTTTGACATGGAGAAAACCTGCGAGAGCTTGGCTAATGCCCTAAAAACCTCTCCGGCCGCAGATACCGCTTGGGTTGAAAAGGCCATGCGGTCCGACAACATCGCCGAACGGGTAATGGCGGCGGAGATTCTGTTGAAAATGAACGGAAACCAGCGTTCGCTCGCCTTCCTGCAGGACATTGTCGCCTCGCATAAAGAACCAAAACTGATCGAATGCATGCTATGGAAGACAGTGCTGACCAATCCGTTGCCAGAAGATAAGGAAAGGAGGCTCGCCATTCTGAAAGGCGCCCTCGACAACCCATTTGACAAATACGAAAAATCCCCTACTGCCTACTCGAATATTCTTGGCGCTATCAAACCCACTATTCCCAATATCGTTGACGCCGCCATCTTTTTGCAACGGGCTCTTGAGGAGGGAAAAGATGATAATGAAGATGCCTTCGACGACATCCTGGACGCGCTATCCCGTCTAGACCCCAACAATCCTGCCGTCAAGGCCCGATCCAGACATCGACATTAAGCGAGCGTCATGCAATATAAAATCGCTCAACAAACTAGTATGCGCGGTAAAAGCCCCAGATTTTTAGCCATAAATTAGGGCTTACTGAAAAAGTCGGGAACATGCCGTTTCCGCACATGCGGAAACGGCATCCAACAAGAGCCTGTCCTTCCGCAAACCCTTACAGGCTTTGCGGAAGGGGTCTTTCAGCGGACTCACGGACTCACGGGCTCACGGATTCACGTAGTTCGTCCAGCAGGGCGTCAAGCGACATCGTCGGCGAATTCTCCTCGCCGCGTTTTCTGACAGCGATAGTTTTCGACTCCATCTCCTTGTCGCCGAGGACGAGCATATACGGAAGCCGGTCGTTCCGGGCCTTTCGGATTCGGGCGCCTAGACTTTCGTCGCGGCTATCGACAGAGACCCTGAAGCCTTTGGATTGGAGGGTTTCCGCGATTTCCGCGGCGTACTGGTTGTGCGTCTGGGCGATGGGAATCACGCGCAATTGCTCCGGAGCGAGCCAAAGCGGAAACGCTCCGGCATAATGCTCTACGAGAATCCCGAAGAACCGTTCGAGGGAGCCAAGAAGGGCGCGGTGGATCATGTAGGGACGATGTTTCGCTCCGTCGTCACCGACATAGGTCATATCGAAGCGCTCCGGCAGGTTGAAATCGAATTGAATGGTAGAGGTCTGCCATTCGCGACCAATAGCGTCCCTGACTTTCAGGTCGATCTTAGGCCCGTAAAAGGCCCCTCCCCCCTCGTCGGTCTCGAGTTCCAGCCCTGTCGCCTCGACGGCGTCCTTCAATGCGGAAGTCGCGACTTCCCAGTTTTTGGGATCGCCAACCGCCTTCTCGGGACGCGTGGCGAGATACGCCTTGACATCCGAAAACCCGAACGCCTTCCACATGAAGAGGGAAAACTCCAAGGCTTCCTTAATTTCGGAGGCGACTTGACTTTCGGCGCAGATTATATGCGCGTCGTCCTGGGTGAAGCCGCGGACCCGCAGCAAGCCATGCATGACGCCGCTTTTCTCGTAGCGGTAAACCGTGCCCATCTCCGCCCAACGCAATGGCAATTCGCGGTAGGAGCGTCCCCGGGATTTGTATATCTCGATGTGGAACGGACAGTTCATCGGCTTGACGAAATAATCCATGCCATCGATATCCATCGGCGAATACATGGCGTCCTTGTAGAACTCTATGTGTCCGCTCGTCTCCCAAAGCCCCTGCTTGCCGATGTGCGGCGTGTGGAGCAAACTATAGCCGTGCTTGAAGTGCTCCTTCTTCCAGAAAGATTCGATGATATGCCGCACCAGCGAGCCTTTGGGATGCCACAGGACAAGCCCCGGCCCGACATTCTCGGAAAAGCTGAAGAGCTCCAATTCCTTCCCGAGTTTGCGATGGTCGCGTTTCTTCGCCTCCTCGAGGCCCTGCAAGTATTTTTTCAACTCCTTTTTATCTTGGAACGCCGTGCCGTATATCCTTTGGAGCATGGGATTGTCCTCCTTGCCCCTGTAATACGCGCCTGCGACCGAGAGGAGTTTGAATGCGCCAATCGCGCCAGTGTTATCCACGTGAGGGCCGCGGCAGAGGTCGGCAAACTCATCGCAGGTGTAAAATGTTATCTCCTCGCCGTCCGGAACATCCGCTAGCCGTTCGAGCTTGTATGTCTGATTCCCGCCTTCGAGCAATTGCTTCGCCTCATCCCTGGAAAGAGTCCGCTTCTCGAAAGGAAATTTCTTATTGACGATTTTCCACATCTCCTTCTCGATCTTCTTGAGATCGTCGTCGGCGAGGCGGTGCTCCATGTCAAAATCGTAATAAAATCCATCCGAGGTGGCGGGACCGATATCGAATTTGACATCGGGAAACAGTTTTTTCACCGCCGCCGCCATCACATGCGCGGCGCTATGGCGAATCACTTCGAGAGAGGGTGCCTGATCGCTCATTTTGGCGCTCCATAGAAACGCGCCCCCGGAGGGGCGCTTTATTTTCAGTAATTTCCGGCAGGGATTACTTGTCGTCCAACGCCGCTATTCCGGGTAACGTCTTGCCCTCGAGGAACTCGAGCGAAGCACCGCCACCTGTGGAGATATGGGTCATCTTGTCGGCCAATCCACTTTGGTTCACCGCCGCGACGGAATCACCGCCACCAATAACGCTTACCGCATCGCTGTCGGCGACCGCCTTGCAGACTGTCATGGTCCCTTCCGCGAAATTAGGCATTTCGAAACATCCCATCGGGCCGTTCCAGACGATAGTCTTGGCGTCGGATATTATTTTAGCATATTTCTTCGCCGTGGCGGGACCGATATCGAGCGCCATCCAACCTTCCGGGATATCCCTGGCGACCAATTGCGTCTCGGCATCGTTGTCGAATTTATCGGCCGCGAGATTGTCGATAGGAAGTTGGAAATCGACGCCTCTGGCCTTGGCCTTTTCCAAAATATCCTTGGCGGTGTCTATAAGATCCTCCTCGACCAAGGAACCTCCAATACCGTGTCCCATAGCCTTGAGGAAGGTGTATGCCATGCCGCCGCCTATAAGAATCGCGTCGACCTTTTCCATCAAGGAAGTGAGAACCTCCAACTTGCCCGAGACCTTGGCGCCGCCGATGATGGCTATAAACGGCTTTTCGGGGTTCATTATAGCCCCGCCCAAATATTTCAGCTCCTTCTCAATGAGAAAACCAGCGACGCAGACATCGACAAATTTGGTGATGATAGCGGTCGAGGCGTGGGCGCGGTGGGCGGTGCCGAACGCATCATTGACATACACATCGCCAAGTTTAGCGAGTTCCGCGGCGAACGCCTCCTGCGTGGCGCGGTCCTCGTCGGATTTCACCTTCATATCTTCCGCTTTGTGGTAGCGGGTGTTTTCACAGACCATTATCTCGCCCGGCTGGAGCGCCTTGGCCATCGCCACGACTTCGTCGCCAACGCAATCGGGGGCCATTTTGACTTCCTTGCCCAAAAGCTCGGCAAGCCTGTCGGCGGCGGGTCTGAGAGAAAACTCGGGTTTACGCTCACCCTTCGGGCGTCCCAAGTGCGACAACAGCGAAAGCGACGCCCCGCTATCGAGAATATGCTTGATGGTGGGAAGCGCGGCGCGGATTCGGGTGTCATCGGCGACTTTTCCATCATTTATCGGGACATTGAAATCGACGCGGGCGACGACTCGTTTACCTTTCAAATCGATATCGGCGACGGTTTTCTTGTTCATCTTTCCATTTCCTTTTTTGCGTGTTTCACGGCTTAATTGCCAAGAGGGTGGAATATAGGGCCTGCTGAATAATTGGCAAGCACACGTTCGTGTGATTTGAAGGCACCCCTCGCGCAAAGCGCAAAATTCTAAATGCTAAACCAAAACAATGCAATTGGGGTCAGTTCCGCACTTCGACTAAAGTCAGAAGTGCTGGTCCCGACCCCGCCCCCAAATTCAACGATTGCGGGAGACCACCATGTTATTCCGGTGGACGACCTCGTCATCTATCGCGGCGCCGAGCACTCCGCGGGCTTCGCGGGATTTCAT
>WFSE01000107.1 GCA_015486135.1 Lentisphaeria bacterium | reverse complement strand
CGCTTCCCAACGGTGGCCCGCTGGGGACAATAGTGACCGGGGCAAAAGCCGGGGAAAAATCTCCTTTAAAAGGGTATATTGTTCCACCGAAAAACATCCCATTGCAAGAAGTCAAAACGAAGGATGGCAAAACGAGGAAGGCCCCGAACGCCCCGGCAACGGGGTTTATTGCGCTGAGGTTCAAAAAACACCCTGAAATAAGAATCGCCAATCCAATCAAGATATTCCGGGACCATTTGGCGAGGGATGTGGCAAACTTCCTGGATGGAAAGCAATGCGTTCCCCGAATAGAGCTTAAAGATGGTAGCAGGGCGGATGCGAGTCTCGTATGCTCGACAGCTTTTGTCCATGCCCATAAAGGGGAGATTGGAAACGCCCATAAGCTCTGGAAAAATTTGAGGGAGAAACAGAAGTGGATCGAAAATATAGGACAGAGATACAAATGGGGGCCTAACGCCAACCACAGAACGCAGGGCTACAAGTGGAAAACATTCATTAGAGCTGGTAGGATTAAACTCAAGTGGAATGACAAGGTATGGCTCGGCATGAAAAACAAATCAGGGAAACTGGTTATGCTGCATCCATCCACCGTAATAACCAAAGGAAACGGAGCCACGGCGAAAACATACTCCGCGGACGCGGTCTCTAAAAAGTTCATCCATCAGACCGTCGGGTGGTATTATGAAAATGTATTGCATCATAAGGAAACAAAAGATCGCAGGGTGTGGATACTCGTACGCCCAAAATAACAATGGAAAGGAGGATTGGGTATGAGAAGTTTGTTGATCATGATGCTCTTTCTAGCGCAATTGGCAATATCATCCCGCCTAAACGCAGGTGAGCGCCGAAAGATGGAAATGGTTGCGATACCAGGGGGAACTTTTACGATGGGAACCCGAGTGGATTTACATGACGAGGACTGGAATAATGCTGCCCTTCCCTTGCATGTGGTCACTCTAAAACCATTTCTCATGGACAAGTACGAGGTGACGCAGGGGGAGTACAAGAAGCTGATGGGGAAAAATCCCTTGGCTACAAAGAAAAATTTGGAGATCACGAGAAAACTGAAGGAGGACAAGAATTTCAAGCCCATATGGCCGATTATACTTGTGGGCGATGATTATCCCGTCGATAATGTTTCTTGGTGCGATGCGGCAAGGTTCTGCAACCTACGCTCCAAGGCGGAGGGATTGGAGCCATGCTACGACGAGAAGACGTGGAAATGCGACTTCACTAAAAACGGCTATCGCCTTCCGACCGAGGCGGAATGGGAATACGCCTGCCGTGCGGGTAGCGCGACGAAGTATTTTTTCGGGAACGACAAGAAAAAGTTGATCGAATACACGAACTATTGGCCGTACGAGGACGACTGGTACGACGCGTTCTATAAGAACGGCTGGTACGACCCCAACGGCGTGGTCTGGAATAAACCGATGGCCAAGCTTCTGCCTGTTGGGTCGAAAATACCGAACAAATGGGGCCTATACGACATGCTGGGGAACGTGTTTGAATGGTGCAATGACTGGTATGATGACAATTACTATAAAAAAAGTCCAAAAAAGAATCCCCGTGGCCCGGAAAAAGGAGAAGATAAGGTAATTAGAGGTCATTGTTTTCACGATGGAGATGCACCCTGTACTTATCGCGACTGTAGCAGGTTTAAGAGTGGGGGGGCTGGCTTCCGCTGTGTCCGCAACGCTTCGAAAGAGGAGAAGAAAGAAAGCACTATTAACCTGTCCCTAATCATTCTAATCAACTACTACGAGAACGCCGAGGCCGACAATAAAAGTCTCTCTTACGGTGGGGGCGTAGACATCACTTCAGTTTTTGATTTCGTATTCCAACGTGACAACCAGCTTGACGACTTTCTCAATGGTTTCGGTATCGTAGATTCCCCAGTCGGAGGTGTCGCTGGAGTTCTTTTTTGTAATTTGAATAACGCCTTGTCTGGCCGCGACTAACTCGCCTAGGTTTGCGCCGGAGTTTTTCGCCATTATCTCGGCGCGTTTTTTGCCATTCGCCGTGGCTTGTTCTATCAAGCTTAGCTTGACATTGTCGAGATTCGATATGAAGAACGCCGGGCCACCGATGGAGACACGTATGCCGTTGCCGTTAAGGTCGTATAGCTTGCGTTCCAGTTTTTTGAGAGCCATAACGTTTGAGGTGTTTATCCTTAGTTCCCGTGTTACCACATAGTGGTCGACCTGATTGGTTTTCGCACCGTTTTTATCCAGCTTCGGGACTGGATTGATATTGGTGCCTAGTTCGACTAAATCCGCAGGTTTCCCCAAGCATTCCGAGGCTATGAGTTTGATTTTTTCCAAAGACTTACCGGCCTCGCCGTATGCTTGGGAGTAGTCGGAGGCGGAGACTTGGACGTTAACCGACATACTGCCAGTGTCGGACATCACGGTTTTCTCGGCGTAGCCTTTTACGCGGATAGGCTTGGTCTGGTGGATTGTAATCCAAGGTTTTGAAACGATGAGGGCCGCTCCAATTGCGGCCACAACAATTCCCAATGCTAGCGGGGCTGAGTTTTTCATTTGTTTTCTCCGAGAGTTTTTGCCGAGTCGTCTTCGCGGGGGTATTGGGTAGTATCCTTCCCTAAAACTTCCGGCCATTTCGCCAAAGGGAGACCGAGTCCCTCGCGGGTTTGCCAATCTTTTTGTAGCTCGGGGGATTCCCTCGCGACATACGCGTAGTACGCGCTGAGCTTGGCATCGGGGCCCGAGAAGATCGTTGTCAATTCGGCCTTCCCCTTTTTGAGCTTGATTCTGAAGGTAATCTCTTTCGCTCCAGGAGGGACGGGCTTTTCCATTTTTTGCCCCTGTATCTCTATTGTCGCTTTGTTGATATCCAGTTTTTTCCCCACGTATGCCGCGTCAATAGGTTGGTCGGCCTCCGCCGGCCAACGGCGCAGAGATATTTGGAACCAGCCGTCCCGGGCAACCCTCAAGGCCCAGTGCGCGACGCATCCAGTGCCGTGCTGAACAAGTTTTTGATTCCAAGCGGACCTTTTTCCAATCCAATCCTGGCCGGTAAGTAGCGTCGGGTTTTCGTGGTGGTCCCCGATGACAAGTCTTGTGAAGAGTGCGTCATCTTTGGAGACATCTTTCCAAAATGTCTCGTAAGCGGCCAGCAACCTGTCCTTCAACTCCTGATGCTCGTCAATAACATTATGTTTTTGACTTCTGTCCTTGGACATGTCGTAGAGTTGGAAGTTGCCCTTGTCTCCAGTAAGCCTCCACCGGTCTGTCATGACAGCGAACTTGCGGTATTTTTCAGGTGTCACCACGCGTTGGTTTTCGACCACAACCACGCGGTCCGGCCAATCGATATTTGGATTGAGCAGCAGGGGCGCCAAGCTTTTGCCGTCGAAGCACGTTTTCGGGGCTTTCAGATGGCAAAGGTCTATGAACGTTGGCAGGATGTCGAGGTGAGCGGTTATTTTGTCGATGTCAATTCCCTTGTCAATTCCAGCCGCGGGGTAGCTGATGAAGAAGGGGACTCTATGGCCACCGTCGAAGTGGCTGCCCTTGCCTCCTCTCAGCGCGGCGTTGTATATTTGGACACCTTTGGTGACCGGGCCGTTGTCGCTGGTGAACACGAGTATGGTGTCGTCGTATAGCTTTTCTTTTTTGAGCAGAGCCGTCAGTCGTCCGAAATTATAGTCTATATTTTCGATCATTCCGTAGTAGTTTGCGATTTTCCGATCGATTTTGATCCCGTTGATCTCCATGCCGAGGAATCGCCTCGAGAATTTAACGGGACAGTACATTGGACCATGGCAGGCGTTGGGAACCAGGTAGACGAAGAATGGCTTGCCGGCTTTCTTCGACTTCTTTATGAATTTCATCGCCTCGTCGAAAAACACGTCGGTACAAAACCCCTTGAACTGTATAAGTTTGCCGTCAACCCTGTACTTGTCGTCGAAATAGTCGTTGCCCCAATAGTCCGGAATTTGTGTTATTCCGCCTCCTCCTAAGACCACTCGATGCTGAAATCCCCTGTCGCCGGGGCGGAACGGGTAGGTGTCCCCAAGATGCCATTTTCCAAATATGGCGGTGGCGTATCCGGAGTCCTCAAAGCACTCCGCCATGGTTTTTTCCCTTACTCTGAGCAGGGAGCGCCCCAGTATGGTATGCCAGACTCCAGCTCGATGGGAATAGTGTCCAGTCATCAACGCGCTTCTGCTAGGAGCGCAGGTGGGGTCCACATGGTAATTTGTCAGGCGAATTGAAGCGTCGTGAAACTTGTCGATATTAGGTGTTTTCAGCACGGGATTGCCGACACAGCTCAAGTTGGAGTATCCCTGGTCGTCCGTCATAACGAGCACCACGTTCGGATGTTCCGGGGATGCCGACGATACCAGAGGAGTCAAGGAGGGGGCTAGGGCAATAGCCGAGGCCATGACTGGAATCGATTGTCTGGCTTGCATGTGATGTCGCCTCCGAACGGTATGCGCGTTTTTTCCCGCTACGGCGGGTCATGGAGCGGGATGCCTTATGCCTATCAGGGTAGAGTTCGCTGAATATATTGTCAAGCGCTTGATTTTCATTTACTTAAATATTTTTCGTGGTGTCGCGCGTTTCGCGAGATCTAAAAGTGCTTCCCGTTTCGCTATGGGGGCGCGCATGTGTTCGCACGGTCGGGAGCCGATACTATTCGAAAAGCCTTAACCCGATAAGAACAAGGCATTTGACAATTATTCGGCAAGCCCTACAGTGGGGGGGCTTGGGTCACCTGAACGACAAGGATTGGACGATGCGTAAAGCGATGAATATGATCACCAGTGTGCTGGGGGTGTTACTATTGCTGTTCGCGGCCTACGCCGCCTATCCGTTGTACATGACACCGACATCGACCGCGTCGACTTCCAATGATCCGGACGATTGGGTCTCGTGGACGTTCCGTCGTTATCCCTCCAATCCCGAAGTTTATCAAAAGCTTACCGTCTGGCGTGATGGAAGGAACGAGGTGGAGATAACCCGCGAGTTTACGGACTACGATACGGAAATGATTAGCAAGGATATGCTGAAATGGGAAATAGCCATCTACCAAAAACGCGGAATTCGCAAATTCACCCGGAAAGGGATTTTATCCCAAGAACAAGCGACGAAATTGTTTAAAAAAGCGTTGGCGGGGGGGGTTTTGGACGTGCGATCGATAAAAAAGTCTAACGATGGTTGCTCTTTGGATCTGGCCGCGTCGATGGGCGGAAACGCCGTGTCGGCTACTGGTCCGGACAGGGTAGGGGCGCCAGTGGCGTTCCCTCCCGGAAAATGGGTTATGCGGAAACGCTGGAAGGCATTGGCGAAAATAGTTGACGATGATCCGGCAATGAGGGTTTTCATGGTTAAGACCGCATACACGGAGCCTGTCAAATAATTGTGGCTCACGATTGTGTGGTGTTTTTGTTCTTGCCTTGAGGGCTCAGGACGGAGAGACTGTGTGGGCGGGGGCGCATGCGTGGTTTGAGCGTGTTTTCCCGATCCGCACTGCCGTCACTCTCCAGCAGTTGCAACGGGGATATCCGCGATAATCACTTCCGTCCCTTTGCCGTGCTTCGATTTGATTTGAACGTTCCATCCGGCTTGGTCGGCAATTCTTTTGACGATGGCGAGTCCTATTCCGCATCCCCCGGTACTTTTCGTGACATACGGTTTGAAAACCTGTGGGAGGAGGTCTGGTGGTATACCTTCTCCCGAGTCGGCAACCTTGAGTGTGGCCAGTCCGCGTTTGCTGGATCGCAGCACGATTTCCACCTTGTCGCCGGCCGAGGTGAATTTAAGGCAATTCGACAATAGGTTCATAATGACTTGGGCCAGCATATCCGGATCCGCTTTCAATATCAACGGGGCGACATCCACTTTCAACGCGATATCCGCGTTTTTGAAATCGTCCGCCATTAGTCCCGCCATTCTTTCAATGTGTGCCTTGGCGTTCAGGTCTTGCGGCTTTGGAGAGCGGATTCTGGCATATGAAAGGAAGTCCCCCAGCCGCGCGGTGGTAACGTCCGTTTCCTCCATTATTTCCCGGGCTTTTTCTCTGGCGGTGTCCGGATTTTTGGGATTGTCCGCGATATTTTGCGCCAGCCCCCTTATCACCCCCAGAGGGTTTTTGGTTTCATGCGCCAAACCCGCTGCGGCCAAGCCGATCTCGTCCACCTCTGTTTTTCTGCTCATCGCCGTTTCCAGCCGCTTTTGAAGCTCCTTGTTCCTAAGCGCGTATGTCCACGCGATGAAAACCAACGATGTCAAGGCCACTCCCATCGCAAGCACCGTAATCAAGAGATTTTGACGCGTGTCCATGTCGTTAAAGAGTGGGGAGAGCTCTTTTTTGAGCTCTTTTTTTAATATTTCCACTTGGGGTTGGTCGAGGGTGGGGCTACCGGGGTGGAGGCGCCGCGAGGTTACGGATTCGATAGTCCATTCCATTGCGTTGCGTTTTGCCGCCGTCGACTCGTAAATGCTGGCGATTTCGTAAATAAGCCAAAGCACCAAGGAGAGCGCCAAGGTTACTGAAATCAACATTGGCGCCGAGAATTTGCCACGGAAAATCATGATTTTTCCAGATTCCAGGATGCCAGTCCCGGGCAATTGTCGTATATCACACCGCCGGAGCGTCAGACGTTTCTCGTCTCGACTGACTTGCGGCCTTCGTGGAAGGCTTTAATGTTGAGTTCCACGAGCTCTTTCTTTTTTCTGAACGTCTGCCTTATGGCCTCCTCGAACGCATCTTCGTAATCCTCCAGCTCGAACCCCTTGAGGCATGCGGCGAAGGCCCCCATAATTGCGGAATTTGCGCAACGTATGTTCCCGAGTTTAATGGCGATGTCGGAGGCGGCGACGGCGTAGACGCGCCGATCCGTTTTGGGAGGCGCGATGTTGGTGCTGTCGTAAAGCAGGATACCGCCATCGACGAGGTCCGGTAGAAACTTATTCATCGACGGTTGATTCATAGCAATCAGAATATTGGTGTTTTGGACGACTGGAGAACCGATAACGTTATTGCTCAATACCACCGAGCAATTGGCGGTTCCTCCGCGCATTTCCGGCCCGTAGGAGGGTAGCCAGGAGACATTGATGTCGCGGGATTGCCCCATCGCGGCGATCATCATGCCAAGGCTAAGTATGCCCTGTCCGCCGTATCCAGCGCATTTGACCCTCAATTCTTTGCGCAGGACAGTGCTTTTGGCGCCCCACTTCGTTATTCCCGCCGAGGAGACAAGCGCGTTCAAAACCTTTTTCTTGTCGAATGTCGGTTTTGGTCTGGATATGGGTTTGCGCTCGGCGGCTATGTCCTTGAAGCATCCCAGGGGGAAGTATGGGATCATTTCCTTCTCAATCCATTCGTCCACCTGTTGAGCGGTCATTTTTTGGTTGATGGGGCATCCGGAGAGAAACTCCACAAGGGAAAAGCCACGGCGCTCTTTCATATTGGTCAACCCTTTGCGCAAGGCTTTTCTCGCCGCCATAATGTTGGCCGGGGTGGTCAACGCCACTCTCTCGACGTAGATGGGGGACTCAAGGGCCGCTACCATTTCGGAAACCTTGAGGGGGTATCCTTCGTTTTCCACCGAGCGCCCATAGGGGGATGTCGCCGTTTTTTGTCCAATCAGGGTTGTTGGCGCCATTTGGCCGCTTGTCATTCCGTATATGGCGTTGTTGACAAAGCATACGGTCATATTTTCGCCTCGGTTGGCGGCTTGCAGGAAGTTGTTGAGTCCTATCGCGCCAAGGTCGCCATCTCCTTGATAC
Organism: Lentisphaeria bacterium; assembly: GCA_015486135.1. Taxonomy (GTDB): domain Bacteria; phylum Verrucomicrobiota; class Lentisphaeria; order Victivallales; family JAADHT01; genus WFSE01. The sequence continues at coordinate 5,276 of WFSE01000107.1, read as the reverse complement.
GATATAACAAAGCTGTCGGGATTGGCCCGGATGATGCCAGTGGCCACCGCCGGAGCGCGTCCGTGGGGGACGGAGATTCCGCCGGCGTCGAAATAATAATACGCGAAAACCGCGCATCCTACGGGAGAAATGACAACCATATGATCTCTCATGTCGAGATCGACGATGGCTTCCGCGATGAGCTTGTGGAGTATGCCGTGCCCGCATCCCGGGCAATAATGCATATTTTTTTTGATTGGACCGGGGCGACGGTCGAAGACATCGAAAAATCCCGTCGGCTTGCCGAATTTGAGTTTTCTGCCCATTTCAATCCTCAACTTTCAATCGTCAAGTTGCACGCCACCTTGACGCTCTCGTTCACAATTTCCTCGACGCTGGGAACGTTGCCCCCCATTCGGGTGTAGAGGTGGACGGGGCGGGAGCATTCTATCGACAATCTTATATCGTCCACCATTTGGCCGTTACTCATCTCCACGCAAAGGAAGGAGGTGTTTTCCTTGGCCAGGGAGCGGAGGACATCTTTGGGGAAAGGGAAAAGCGTTATGGGGCGTAGTACGCCAGCTTTGATTCCCTTTCGCCTCAGGATATCCGCGGCCGAGATCAAGAGGCGGCTGATTATGCCATAGCCAACCAGGACCAAATCGGCGTCATCGATCATATGCGCTTCGAAGCGTTGCTCGTTTCGGGCTATTTCCGCATATTTCTCTTGCAGGCGGAGGTTGACTTTTTCCTGGTCGTCGTATGCCAAATATATCGATGTTATGACATTTCGGCGAGTTTCCCGAGTGCCGGCCAAAGCCCATTCCGGGATGGATTTTCTAGGTTTCGGCTCCGAGAGCGTCACGGACTCCATCATCTGGCCGATAACCCCATCGGTCAAGACATATACGGGGATGCGGTATGTGTCCGCCAAGTCGAACGCCAAAATCGTGAGGTCGCACATTTCCTGAGCGGAGTTTGGAGCGAGGACGATGCATTTGTAGGATCCGTGGCCACCGCCTTTAACCACCTGGTTGTAGTCGGACTGTTCCGGGCCGATATTTCCCAGCCCCGGGCCGGCCCGCATGATATCGACAATAACCGCTGGCAATTCACATGTGGCGATATAGGAGACCCCCTCTTGTTTCAAGCTTATTCCAAGCCCGGAGGACGCAGTCATCGCTCTTTTCCCCGAGGCGGCGGCTCCAAAAACCATGTTTATGGCGGCCAATTCCGATTCGGCCTGCAAAAACACTCGTCCCAGTTTGGGGAAAAGCTCGGACGCCGCGTGGGCGATCTCGCTGGCGGGAGTTATCGGGTAGCCGAAAAAGCATTCGCATCCCGCTAGAATGGCGCCATGCACGGCGGCCTCGTTGCCTTTTAACAGCAATCTATGGTTGGAGTTCATTCGTCAGCCTCGTCAATCTCGTAGACGCTTATCGCCCCTGGCTCCGGACAGGCGTAAAAGCATGCGCCGCACCCCACGCATCCCTCTTTAGCGGGCTCCACGTACACTATCCCCATCATATTGACCTTCGTGGTCATTTCCAGGATGCCCTTGGGGCAAGCCGAGACGCAACGACCGCATCCTTTGCACTCGTCGACCGTTATCTCCACCACGAATTTCTTTTTTTTCTTAATGGTCTGCCCCATGGGTCAACTCCAATGCCAAACAGCCGCATTCTCTCCCAGGGGGAAAGGATGGCCTAGGCTCGCTCGAGATTCGCTAACCGTCCCCGCTGGAAGACGAGCAGAGCGTCCAATGAAAGCCGGGCATAGTCAAACCAAGGATGTCAAATTCAATTGCCGCCGTCTTCCCTTTGGAAAAACGAGAGGAACCCCGTTTGACGTCCCTCCTTGTCGGTTTTCAGCTTCCGCAGAGCGGTTGTCTTGGTCACTTGGAACGCGGTTTGCTGAAGGAGGTTCTCGTACTTCTGCTGCTTTCGCTGTTGCTCCGAGTCGGAGAGGGCATCCGGCTGTTTCGCCAGTCGATCGCTGACAAGGAATACCGTTTGGCCAAGGCGAATATGATCCCCTGGCTTCAATGGATGCGTGCCAGTGATGAAATTGTTGTTAAGCCTGAGGCCGTTGGTGCTGTTCATGTCCTCGACGTATAATCCCTCGTCTTTGAGAATCACCTTGCAATGTTGGCGGGAGGCCTTTTTGTCAAACACGCAAATAGTGTTTTGCTCACTACGGCCGATAGTATTATCCCCGGGAGCCAAGTCGTACTCCTCGCCTTTATTCATTCCACTTAAACAGACAAGTTTGGGCATTACAATCAACTCCTTCAATCACTATTGCGGAACGTACGCAGTTCTTTGGAGGACAACGCCTCCGACGACAAAATCTAGCGCCGATATTACCCGTTTCAAGAGAGAGTAAAACGAAAAAAGGGCATTGCGTTGAGTGAAAACCCTCGACTGGGTGCTATATTTCGTTTTCGGACGCTATTTCAGAGGTGCTAGGCACCTTGAGAGCGTATGGATTAAATGGAGTTTTTGAGGGAAAAGGTCATGCGGACTTACAATTTCAGCGCGGGCCCCGCCATGTTGCCTAGCGAGGTGATGGAGCGGGCGAAAGAAGAGTTTTGCAACTACAAGGGAACTGGGTGCGGATTGATGGAGTTGTCCCACCGGGGGCCTGAGTTTTCCGAGATTGTCGAGTCTGTGGAGAGTGACATCAGGGAATTGATGGGGATAGGGGACTCCCACGCCGTTTGCTTCATTCAAGGCGGTGCGAGCATGCAGTTCGCTATGATTCCCATGAATTTGATGTTGCCTGGGGGGTTCGCGGAGTACGCGGATACTGGCTCCTGGTCGGCCAAGGCCGCCAAGGAGGCGAAGACGTTCGGCGAGGTTAGGACGGTCGCATCCAGTAGCGACACGAACTACGATCGGATTCCCGTCATTCGGCACTGGCAGCCAGACCCGAAGGCGTCCTATTGCCATATTACCAGCAACAACACTATCGCGGGCACGCAGTACCATTCCTTTCCGGAAGTGGAAACTCCCCTGATAGCCGATATGTCGAGCGACATCATGTCGCGTGTGGTGAATATCGATGATTTCGGATTGATCTATGCGGGAGCGCAGAAGAATCTTGGCCCCAGCGGGGTGGCCGTAGCAATAATCAGACGGGATTTGGCGGAAAGGACCCCCGACAATGTCCCAACCATGTTGAGGTATTCGACCTACATCGAGAAGAAATCGCTTTTCAACACTCCCCCCACGTTCGCCATCTACATGTTGGGACTGGTGATGAAGTGGTTGAAAGAGCAGGGAGGGCTCTCCGCCATAGAGGAAGTTAACGACGCCAAGTCGGAAGCCCTCTACGAGTTGATAGACAGATCCAGGTTCTACCGTTCGCCGGTGGATCCGTCGAGCCGTTCGAGAATGAACGTCGTCTTCCGCCTACCTTCGGAGGAGCTGGAAGCGAAGTTTGTCGCTGACGCTAAGGAAAAAGGAATGATTGGGTTGAAAGGGCATCGTTCCGTGGGCGGAATCAGGGCGAGCATCTACAATGCGATGCCGATGAAAGGTGTTGAAACGCTAATCGACTTCATGAATGAGTTCGAGCGCGTCAACGGGTGAATAGCGATGTGTATTCCACGCCGTTCCGGTAATCCACCGGGACGGCGCTTTTTTTAGCGAAATCCGCGTCGAGGGATGGCTGTTTTCCGCATGGCGGTTATCCGACGAATGCGCAACCTGCCGCGGCCGCTGCTCCCGCTACTATCGGGGTGGCGACCCAGCCGCCCAGCACATGGAATAGCGTTTTGAATCGTATGGTTTGCGCCCCTTTTAACATGCCCACCCCCAAGAGCGCCCCCACGATGGCTTGTGCGTTGGAAACCGGCACGCCAAGCATCGCGTAGATGTGCATTGTCACGGCTAGGGAGAGGACGCATACAAACGCGCTAAACGCGTCGAGGCGAACAATTCCTTTGCCCACGGTCATCATTACCGACTTGCTGTATGTCACGGTTCCGATGGCTATGCACACCGCTCCGAATACCGCCGCCCCCCGCGTCGACAACATTCCTTTTCCAACAAATACCGCGGCTACATTCGCCACGCTGTTCGCTCCAAGCGCGTAGGCTCCGTAGCACCCGCACAGTAGCAAGCCCAAGCGGACGGCGGGGTCGTATTCGAACACGGACGGTTTCCATTTTGCCAGCAGCCATTTGAAGAGGTGATAGAAGGCGATAGCGAAAAAAGCCCCTCCCAGAGGAGTTCCAATCCAGCATACAAGCACCTTGCCCAAGCCTTCCCAATTGGCGTCGCCCCGGGCAATGCCCGCTCCGGCTATCGCGCCAATAACCGCTTGGGAAGTTGACGCCGGGAGCTTGAGCAGGGTCATTACGGCCACCACCGCCGCCGCCGCCAGGGATATGATCACCGCTATTTCCATCGCGTCGTTTTCGGTGCCGGTGTCCAGCCGATCGACATTGTCCACGGATTGAACGTCGTTTTTCCGCAATCCCTTGCTTAAGGTTTCAATACCCTCTTGCCCTTGGAGCAACGCTCCGAGCGCGATAAACGCGGCGGTAAGGAAAACAGCCAAGCGATAACGCACCATACCGGAGCTTACCGCGGCCCCAAATACGTTCGCCGAATCGTTAGCGCCAAGGCACCAGCCTAGAAAAGCGCCTCCCACGTACTGAACCCAACCACCAATCATTGTTTTTCCCCTAGCCGGATCCACACACGCCTTCCGCGTCGTCCCGGATAATCTCGGACGCGTAGGACGGGAGAACGCCACATGCAAAGATAGAATCGTTTTGGCCAGCGTCAAACTCAGTGTTCTCCATAGGCGTTCGCCAGTGGTTTGCAACGGCGGAGCCGGCACCAGCGCTTCCGATGCCCTCGGCGTAGGGCTCACTGAATAATTGGCAAGTGCCTCAAATTGAGCAGAGAGCATTAGTCGTCTCCAAGTGTTTTGTGAGATTTACTCCCAAAACCTTGGAGACGACACCGCTGAAAACAGGATTAACCCAATGACAATAAAGCACTTGCCAATTATTCAGCAGGACCTAATGTATATTTTTCTAGTATTTCAGGGTTTTGCGGGAGGCCGGTGTTTCTGGTGTCCCACACTCTTGGCGCAACCAATGGATAGTCAGTGGCGGATTTTTTCTTGTTGTCTTTCGCGATAGCTTTGGCTGCGACTGCGCTTGCTCGTTTCTTGGTGGCTGTTGTCAGGAACGAGCGGGGGATGGTCAAGTGGCTGGCGCCCCCTCTGATCCTCTGCTGGATATTCCCTCCGGTGGCGATAGGGTATGGTCTCACTTCGGT
>WFSE01000106.1 GCA_015486135.1 Lentisphaeria bacterium | reverse complement strand
CGTGTTCCTGGGTCAATTGGAGTTCCGCGGCGTCCTCTATGGTGACGATTCTCTCGTTGCCTGGCAGGAAGGAGCTTACCACGTTGAGCAGTGTTGTTTTTCCCGATCCCGTTCCCCCTGATATGATGATATTTTTTCGCACTTTAACGCATGCGTCGAGGAATTCCGCCATTGGCGGGGTTAGGGAGCCGAATGAGATTAGATCGTCGACGGTGAAGGGGGTTTTCGAGAATTTCCGTATCGTGATGGTGGGCCCCACGAGGGAGAGGGGGGGGATAATTGCGTTTACGCGGGATCCGTCAGGGAGGCGCGCGTCTACCATGGGGGAGCTTTCGTCGATTCTTCGTCCTAGCGGGGACACGATCCTTTCTATCGCCGCCAAGACTTGGCTGTCATTGGCGAATGCCGTGTCGGTCCTGAGGAGGGTGCCCTCTTTTTCCACGTAGACGTGGTCCGGGCCGTTGACCATGATTTCCGTGATTTCATCTATCGCGATTAGGTCTTCCAAAGGCCCGAGTCCTATCGCCTCGTGGACGAGTTCCCTTTCGACGATTTCGATTTTGACTCCCGGAGGGAGGGGGATGGAGAGTTCCGAAAGGATTTCCCTGATGGTCTTTTTCGCTTTGTCTGCCAATTCCTTTTCCGATATTCCCGAGACGGCGAGTCGTTTCAAGTTCAATCTTGTTATTAGTTCCACATGCGCCCGTTTTTTTATTTCCTGCACGAGGGGGCGTGATTCCGCTGGTATGCCGGATATTTGTAGTATGGGGATGGTGTCGCTTTGGGAATCGGATACGGCTGAGACGGCTTGATCCAATTTTGACGCCACCGTCTTTTGGTATTCCGGGTCGGCCAAGGCTTTCGTGTTCGGGGATGGTGGTGGGGCGACCGCGTCTTGCAACGCTGGACCTTGAAGAAAGATATCGACATCTCCGATGCGTATTACTGATCCGGCGGAGGCATCAACTGGCTGCGAATCAGCGTCGAGCTTGACTCCATCGACGAAAGTGCCGGTCTCGCTACCCATGTCGGAGACGCGAATGTTGTGGTCGGACACTACGAATTGAGCGTGGCGTTTGGATATCGAAGGCCGTTCTATTTGAAGGTGGCAGGCGGGGCCGCTTCCGACCATGTACACGCCTGTCGGCAATTTCCCACCGTTGTCGGCCATGCCAGGAACTTTTATGATGATTTCATACATCCGCGGGCCTCTCTATGATATCACCGGTGGCAATGCGGCATGGGTGTCTCATCACCTGAGCCGCTCCCGGTTTTTCCGTTCACGGTTGAACTCGTCGAGATTTTCTTCCAAAACCCTGAAGTTTATGCTCGGCAGGTCGTCTGTGAATCTGGTGTCCTGATAGGATCTCAGACTCAATGTGAGCTTACCTTTCTGTGCGGCGAAGACGATCATTTCCACCTCTTTAGGGGTCAGTTCCAGAGTTATCGTGCTGTACCCCTTGGTCCTAGTGTTCCCCCTAGTGTGGCGCGAGGCTTTTGCCAGTGTTTTGCCCGTGGCGAGGACATGGACTTTTTGGAGAACAGTCATCGTTATCATGTCAAGGGACTGGTCGCCTTTCATTTCCGGGAAGCGGAATGTGCCAAGGATGTCCACGTTGTCGTCCGGTTTGATCAGGGCCGTAACCGAGGATGTCGCGTCGACCGAGATTGAGATCGCTCGGTATCCTCCTCTTATGATGCCGGCCAAGCCATCTTTCCTGCTAATCGTGTCTGATATGTCGGAATACTTCAGGATTTCCCCGACGTTGAGGGTCCTGTCCGCTTTTTGCTTTATTGCGTCGAACCGGTTTTTCCAGAGAATCTCGTTGCCGCGGTGGTTTCGGAACCGCTCGACCTCCTTGGGCGCCACGTCGTCGATGCCAATCTCCATGCCCTCGGGAACAGCGCGTTTGATTTGCACCAAAGTGACTTTCTCCGTCCTGGCTCTGAGTTTGTTCCGCTCGTCCTGGAGTGTCTTGTAGTTGAGGTAGAATGCCATTACTCCGAACACCGCCGCGGCTATCAAAAGAACTTTTTGCCTCATATCGTATTTTCCCAATTTGGGCGGGGCTCCGAGGGGCCACCCCGGGATTGATGTTGAAATATCGGAACACCAAAGTAACATAGCCTTCATGGAGGAAAAATCCAACACTGAAATGTTCTCCTCGGCGCGGTGTGGTGGTGTGCCGGCCGTGGCCTTGGACTACTCCACTGGAGGACTTTCCGTCGCCTTGGAGCATGTGGGGGGCGTGGAGGTGGTTCATGTGGATGATCTTCCGCCAAGACGGTTCGCCGAGACCATCGCCATTTTGGAAGAGTTGCTGGAGTCGAAGGGACTCGCCGTGTCCGACGTTCGGCGTTGGACTTGCGGAACGGGACCGGGGAGTTTCACCGCGTTGAGAGCGATGTCCGCGCTGGTGGCTGGCATCGCGTTTGGACGCGGGGCGGCATCCTTGGCGAGAGGAGTTCCTTCCGTCGCCGCGGTTGGAGCCAAGGTGTCGGAGCTTTGCCCGGCTGCGAAGAGTTGCGCGGTTTTGTTCGACGCCCGGGGTGGGCGCGTCGCGCGTTACGCGCTCGTGGCTCGCGGTGGCGTTTTGGCGCTTTCCGACGATGTGGAGGCCGCGATGTCCCCGGCGGATCCCGCGGAGTTGGCGCGGTACGACGTGGTGTCGGGGTTTGCCAAGGACCGCGGGGTTTTCGACGGGACGTTGCCGGGATTTGACGGGATTTTGTATTTGGACCATTTCCCCGTGGAGAGGCTTTTGAGCTTGGAGGGATACGGGTGGGGCGAGGGATTGGAGTCGCCATTGTATTGCCGTCCCCCCACGGATGTTAGACCGCTGAGGATTAACAGTTGAGTTGTCTTGGTGTCGCAATGTCCGGAAGCGTCGTCTAGCCACTTGGATTATCCGTTGTTGGGGGTATTTTCGCTGACTTCGCGATTTCCGCGTGGCGCTGTCGTTTCGAGAGGCTTTTGATTGGAGGCATTTGGATGCGTTTTCCTTCCCGTAGAAGGCTGCGGATGTTGTATCTCCGTCTGGTGAAACAGACGGGGACGCCGGAGTCCGTGGCGCGCGGGGTGGCGATAGGTTTTTTTGTTGGCTTGCTCATCCCGATGGGGGGGCAAATCATTGTCGCCGTGTTTTTGGCGTTTATTCTCAAGGCCAGCAAGATCCCAGCGATGGCGTGCACATGGATTAGCAATCCATGGACGGCGATATTCATCTATCCGTTTCAGTGCTACATCGGCAGCAAGGCTATCGGTGGGGATTTGACCATACATTCTCTGAACGAGACTATCCATGGATTTCTTCGGGCGCCATCCCTCCAAGCGTTCCGCGACCTTGGCTCCGACATCGTGGTGCCATTTTTCGTGGGCGGGGCTATGCTCGCGATTCCCGCCGCGTTGATAAGTTATTTCGCCGTGTTGGGTATGATTCTAAGTCATAGGCGGCGCGCGGCGGCGAAGCTTTCCAAGCGTTTGGCGGCGTTGGCCGAGCGCGATCCGAACCGTTCCGGCGACGAGTAGCGCGGGGATTTATGGCTAGTTTAGAAAAACCCAGATTGGCTGTGACGATGGGGGACCCGGCTGGAATTGGACCGGAAGTGGCGGTTCGGAGCGCGTTGGCGTTGGCGGATTCCGCGGAAGTCGCGGTTTATGGAGCTCCGGATATTCTAAACCATGCCGCCAAACTTGTTGGCGTAGGTGACATCGCTTCCGCTTCTTTCTCCGTCCAAGCCACCAGTGGTTTGGAGTTTGACGAGGCGTGGGTAGGGACTCCCAATCCCGAATGCGGACGTTCGGCGCTGAGCGCGGTGGACACCGCTGTGGAAGACGCGCTGGCAGGGAAGGTTGATGCCGTTGTGACGGCTCCTATGTGCAAGGAGTCGGTCAATTTGGCGGGAATCGAATTTTCCGGACACACCGAGTACATAGCTGGCCTATGCGGGGTCGCGCCCGCGGAAATCGCAATGAGGCAATCGGCGGGAAAACTCAGGATAGCGTTTGTGACGACTCATATTCCTTTGCGGGATGTTGCCAAATCTGTTGCCGCTGAAAGAATCGCGTATGTCGCGGAATTGCTCGCGAAGTCGATTCGCGAGGAGGGCGTGGACGCGCCTCTTTTAGCTGTCGCCGGGCTCAATCCACACGCCGGGGAGGGGGGCTTCATGGGGCGCGAGGATGTGGATGTTGTAGCCAGAGCAGTGGAAGGATTGCGCCGCGGGGGAATGAATGTCGAGGGGCCTATTCCCTCCGACACGCTTTTCGTTTCGGAGACGTTGGAGCGGTTCGACGGTGTTGTAGCGATGTACCACGATCAAGGGCATATACCTTTCAAGATGCTGGCGTTCGACCGCGGGGTCAACTCGACGTTGGGGTTGCCGATTATACGGACTAGCCCCGATCATGGTGTCGCGTTTTCGCTGGCTTGGGGGAAGGGGGAGGTGAATATGGGGAGCATGCTCGCCGCTATGGAATTGGCCGCGTCCAAGTCACGGCGGAGGGGGCTGGAAATGGCCCGTTGAAGAATTTCGAGGGGATCGCTTCACTTCTTCGTTCCTTCGGGAGGGGAATCTCTCCATCGTTTTTTGGGAATCTCAAAAGGATGGTGGTGGTGCCGATGGAGAGATGGGGCTTCGCCGACGCTTCGCGACCGAACTCCGCGAGTTCGTGTTCCAAAATATTGGAACTTTCCCCCCCCCTTCGTTCCTTCGGGGTGGGGAATCTCCCCATCGTTTTTTTGGATTTCAAAAAGGATGGTGGTGGTGCCGATGGAGAGATGGGGCTTCGCCGACGCTTCGCGACCGAACTCCGCGAGTTCGCGTTCCAAGATTTTGGAACTCCCCCCCTTCGTTCCTTCGGGAGGGGAATCTCTCCATCGTTTTTTGGGAATCTCAAAAGGATGGTGGTGGTGCCGATGGAGAGATTCGAACTCTCACTCCCTTGCGGGAACTGCGCCCTGAACGCAGCGCGTCTGCCAGTTCCGCCACATCGGCAAGAAATCGGATGGAGGATATACCCTTTATTGCGTCGATTTCAAGCGACTCACTTCCGATTTCCAGTGGTTTTATTTATCTTTCACCGTGATATAGTCACCCGTCATGGCGAATGTTATCTGGAAAAATATAGGTTGTTCCACCGAGGAGGCGCGCGCGTTTTCCGAGGAGACCGGTGTGCCTCTGGCAATAGCGACAATATTAGTGTCCCGAGGTGTTGCCCCCAGCGGGTACGAGTCCTTTGTGAACCCGCGGTTGAGCTCTCTTTCCGATCCTTTCGAGTTGCCTGGAGTGGAGGTGGCGGCGGAACGGATTTGGCGCGCCGTGTCCAAGCGGGAGAAGATTGTCGTTTTCGGGGATTACGATACGGACGGGGTGACATCGGCGGCGTTGGTGGCTGGAGTGCTTCGAGACAACGGTGCGGATGTCGCGGCGTTTCTTCCTCATCGGTTTGACGACGGATACGGGTTCACGGTGGAGGTTTTCGAGAAGATGCGGGCGGAACATTCCCCCGACTTGGTTGTAACTGTCGATTGCGGTATGGATGGAGCCGCCACCATAGAGGTCGCGAGGAGCGCGGGAGTGGATGTTGTTCTGACCGACCATCACGAACCAGGGTCGGAAACGCCGAAGGCGTCGGCGTTGGTCAATCCTCAATACGATTCCGGAGAGATGGACTTTTCCGCGTTGTCCGGGGTGGGGGTGGCGTTCAAGGTTTGCCATGGTTTTCTGAAATATGGCCGCGGAAAAGGGCTTGGGGGGTTTTCCACCGACTTGAGGAGGACTCTGGATCTTGTCGCACTGGGGACGGTGGCGGATGTGATGCCTCTCGTCGGGGAGAACCGCGCGATGGTTTCCGCGGGATTGCGGATATTGACATCCCAGACGCGTCCCGGAGTCCGGGCTCTTTGCGAGAGCGCCGCGATCGATGATGACTTGAGCCCTTCCCATATATCATTCAAGTTGGCGCCGAAGTTGAACGCCGCGGGGCGGATTGGCGATCCCGAGGACGCGCTGAGGTTGCTATCCACCGGGAGCATTGTCGAAGCTCACCGGATAGCCAAGATTTTAGAGGGTTACAACGTCCAGCGTCGGACGATAGAAAACACCGTGTACGCCGAGGCTCTGGAAGCCTTGTCTCCAAAGTTTGGATTTGTGTCTCCCGTGGCTCGGGAGGGGTGGCACCAAGGGGTGTTGGGCATAGTGGCGTCCAGGCTTGTGGAGGAGTTCAACCGGGCGGCCGTGGTTTTGACGATTGAAAACGGCGTGGCCCGCGGATCGGCGAGAAGTGTCGCCGGAGTGGATATGGTGGATGTTCTTTCCGGACTGTCGTCATTGCTGATGCGCTTCGGGGGGCATTCCATGGCGGCTGGTGTCAAGCTGGACGCGTCGGATGTGCCGGAATTTTTCGAACGCCTCGATGAGGCGATTGGTGAGCGTATGGCGTTGCGCGAGCCCAAGGCGGTCATAGAGTATTGCGGTGAAATGGAAGTTTCTCGCTTGGACGAGGAGTTTTTCTCTCATTTGAAGAAGCTCGAACCGTTTGGTTGTGGCAATCCCGAACCGGTATTCAAGTTCAATCGCTTGTCGCCCTTGTGGGTGAAGTCGGCGGCGGGCAAGCATTCCCGCGGAGAGCTGGGTGCTTCCTCGGGAGCTTCTATGGGGTTTATCGCTTTTGGACGGTCGGTCTCGGAGCTTCCTTCGGAGTCTAGTTGGGACGTGCTGGCCATCCCGAAGATCAACCGCTTCCAAGGGCGGGAGATGGCTCAGTTGCAGATGGTTGATGTTCTACCATCGGCGTGAGCGCTGGTCGTCAAGCATTAGCGTATGGCTTGCTGGAGAAGTCGAAAACGCGCCGGTTCTCCGTCGACAAACTTACGGAGGCTAAAAAACAAAGGCGGAACCAAATGAATTTGAAGCACTTGTCAATTATTCGGCAAGCCTTGGGCGGGGCGCGTGTCACCCCAAAAAAATCGGATAATAAAGGGGGGGCGCTGAAGGGAGCCGCCAATTGGGTTGTGGCGGCCTTCTTGTTTGTATACGTCCAGGGGTGCGCGGATCCCAAAGAGCCTACCGTTCCCCCCCCGTCGGCCCCGCGTTGTGTCGCGTATTTGGCTGCGCCTCTTCCGAGCCGCGCTTTCGATAACAAGACCGCTTTCAGTCTTGACGATATTCCCGAAGGGGGAGTGAACCTCCTGGCTCAACACTCGCTAAGTAAAACTAAGATTGTCAGGGATGGTTTCTCCGTCTTGCCGAAGAAACTCACGGGAGAAGCGTACGTCGATGTGCTGGAGGCGACGACCAGTGATAAGCTCAAGAATGTCAGGGACGCCTCTGTCCGGTGTCCCGTGAAGGGGATGGCGAGGAAAGGCGACGCGCTTCTTTTTGTGATAACCCTCAAATGCGCTAGTACGGAGGACGAGTCGGGAATGGGACGGGTGGGTATTCGGATATCCCAACGCAAGAGGCCTTTCCTGGAAAAGAAATTGAGCGTTCCAGGTGAATGGAAAACGTTTTTTATCCCCTTTTCCGCCAATAGCAATGGAGGCTTGAATGCCTTTCTGTCTTTTGGTGGCTTCAAAAAACAAACGTTGATTCTGGGATCCTGCGAGATTCTCGACTATGGAAAGAGAGTCAAACTCTCGCAGTTGCCGAAAACCCGTATTGGCTACGACGGCATGGCTCCCGACGCGCCTTGGCGCGCCAAGGCCGCCGCTAGAATTGACAAATACCGGAGGGCCAACCTCAATCTCAAGGTTGTGGATAAAACGACCGGCGAACCTATTGAAAACGCGACGGTCAAGATCGAGCAGACTGGTAGTTCCTTCGCTTTTGGTGTGACCATGTCCCTGTGGCATGTCAAAGAGATTCCGGCCACAGTCACACGGATTTTGGACGCCGGATTCAACAAGCTAGTCCCGCCGAACGCGATGAAATGGAGGCACCACAATCCCAAAGGTCTTAAGGTTCTATTTCCAGTGGCTGAAAAGCTCGGAGTTCCTGTGAGGGGGCATACGCTTATTTGGGGGAGCTTCCGCAGGGCGGACAAGGGGGTGGAGAAACGGCAGAAGTATTACAAGTCGCATCCCGAGGAGTTGCGCCAGCTGCTTTTGGACCACATAAAGGAGTACGCCTCGCTCTACAAGGGGAAGGTGGTGGAGTGGGACGTGGTCAACGAACCGGTTCCGGAACATCAATATGTCGATATTCTAGGTAAAAACGAGATGTTGGCCTGGTTCCGCGAGGCCCGCGAAATCCTTCCCCATACGAAACTATATATCAATGATTATCAGATTGTCGCGGGCAACCGCCCCGAGCACCGTCGCGGCTACCGGGAATACATCAAGTTTCTGTTGGACCACGATGCCCCGCTCGACGGAATTGGACTCCAGTGCCATTTCCGCGGCCCGGTGCCACCGGCGGAGATGTACAGGCGGATGAACGAGTTCGCGGGGTTCGGGAAGGAGATGCAGGTGACTGAGTTCACCTATCCCGGAGACGATAAGGAGTTGCAAACGAGGTTCGCCACCGATTTCTATATCTTGGCGTTTAGTCATCCCAAGATTGTTGGCGTGATGAACTGGCACTATTCCGACTTTTTTGACTCCAAAGGAAAGGAACGCCCGTTGCTACGAGCCGCGAGGGAGCTTTTCGTTAAACGGTGGCGAACAAATGAGTCGTTGGAAACGGATTCCAAGGGAACCGTGTCCAGCAGAGTGTTCAAGGGAACTTATAGAATTACCGTCTCGAACGGGGGGAAGAGGAAGTCGTTGGGCGCGGAAATCGCGGGCGATAAAAAGCTGGTTGTCGAGTTCTGATTGCCGGCGTTGGATTGGAGGGTTGCGGGAAATATGATGAATGTTCCAAGTAGTTTCTTTGGGGGTGCGAGAGGCTTCGCCTCCGTGCTTTTATTGGCGGGCGGAGTGTCCGCTATTTCCGCGTGCGCTTGGATTGGTCATGACGGAGGGGACGGCGGGACTCCGAAGGTGGTCCTTTGTTCTTCGAGTTGGCTTTCGCCGAAGGGCTTCGGTCTGGAAAACGCTGTCGATGGAGATTGGCGGACGGTGTGGAAAGCGGTTCACCGAAACTCTGGAGGTGCTCGGGATTGCGAGCTGGTGTTGGATTTGGGGGAGCGGCGGAAAATCTTCGGATTCGTCTATATCCCGGCTCCTTATTCGCCCAAATGGCGTGTTGGGAAATACCGCGTGGATATCAGCGACGATGGACGGAACTGGTCTTCCAAGCCAATCGCTTCCGGCACTTTGGCGACAGCTTTCAAGGGAATCTGGCCCAACGCCAAGGAGCGGATGTCCAAAGTGTTGTTCGAAAAGCCGGTCGAGGGGCGGTTTATGAGGTTGACCGCGATTTCCGCGGGTAAGACGGCGGGCGCCGCGGAATTCGCGCCGATATTGGATCCGCGGAAATATCCGTGGAAAGGTGAGACGCTGGCGCGTCTTAAGGGGACGAGGATGGCGCCTTCCGTTCATTTGGGGTTTCACGTTCCAGGGGATTCCAATTCCTATTATGTAGAGGTGGTTCCCGATAGTTCCCAACCCGGGACTTATTTTATGGCGATAGGCTTCGGAGGGGGGTATTTTGGCATTCAGGAACTTGGCGACGGGAGGAAACGCGTCCTTTTTTCAGTGTGGGACTCCCATCACGGTAACGACTCCAAGCGCGTGCCGTCGGATCGTCGTACTCTTCTGGTGGCGAAGGGGGAGGGGGTGACGGCTAGGCGGTTTGGCGGAGAGGGGACTGGAGGGCAGAGCTTCGTGCCGTTCGACTGGAAGATAGGGGAGCGCTATTTGTTTTTGGTGAAGGCCAAGGTCGTTGGCCCCAGGACGGAATATTCGGCGTATTTCAGGCCGGCTGACGCGGAGCGTTGGAAGCTGGTGGCGACGTTTTCCAAATTGGCTGACGGACGGGCGTTGCGCGGCTTCTATTGCTTTGTCGAGGACTTCAAGCGCGACTTCAAAAGTTTTCATCAAGCCAAACGGGCGGAGTTCCTCAACCCTTGGAGCGAGGGAGTCGACGGTGTGTGGCGCCCCGTAACTTCCGCGCGGTTTTCGCGTGACGGCAATCCAAATACGAATATCGACGCCGGAGCCGAGTCCGACGGCGCCTTTTTGGCGACGGGAGGGGCGACCGAGAACAATACCACGAAGTTGTGGGGGACTGTCAAGGGATGGACTCCTGGGGTGCGTCCATTGGACTTGCCTTGATTTAATCGCGAAGTTTGGGTAGATTGAGAAGGCATCGAGGGGAAGGATGTACGCGGGAATCGCGGATTTCCGGTTGGCGTTGGGAATTTTTGGAGTTGACCATGGAAGACAATGTCGAGGATAGGGCTGGAGATTCTCCGGAGGGCGGGGTGTCTCTTGACCGGGTTTTGAGCAAGATAGCGCGTCGCGCCAGGCTGAACTCTTTTATTCTCCGCGCCAGTTTTTTTTCCATGATTTTCGCGTTTGCTGCCGTGGCTCTTGTGGCGGGAGGGCGTTTGGGGGGATTTATTCCACCGGGGACGTTGTCGTACGGCGTGTTGTTGGCGCCGTTGGCGCTGGGGTTCGCCGTGGCTTTTTTCCTGCACAAAGCGCCAGGTCGGTTCGATGCGGCTAGAATGGCTGACGATTCGTTGGATTCCAAGGATCTTTTCCAAACGGCGGTGTCAATCCGCGACCCCGATGTCGGGTACGCCCGCGTCTCGTTGAGCGACGCCGAGGACGCGTCGGCTCGGATTAAACCTGAGAAATCGGTGCCGTTCACATTCCATAAACGGTTGTGGATTCTCGCCTTCTCTCTTCTTCTTTTGGCTGTTTGCGTGCGGTTCGTTCCCCGTTGTGATCCCTTCGGGCGCGACGAGGCGAGAAAGCGCGCGGCGGAGAATCGGCGACGCTCCGAGAAGATAGCCAAGAGTGTGGAACGTCGTTTGGACGTGCTGAAAAACACGGCGACTAAAAACTCTCCAGAGGTGGAAAAGCTTTTGCGCGAGGTTAAGGAAAACTTCAACAAGTTGCGGAAGTCGCGGATGGGAGAGAACGAAAAGTCTTTGAAGCGCGCAAAAAGCGCGTTGGACGAGATGTGGCGTCGAAAAGCCAGCGAACGCCTAGCGGACAAAACAGCGCTCTCTTTGGGAAGAAAATTGGGGGTTCTCGGCACCAAGGAGAGGGCGTGGTTGGACCAGATGAAAAAACGCGACTATTCCGGAATCAAGAAGGAGATTGACGAGATTCGACGTCTGGCCGCGGATATCGCGTCCACATCCGATCCAGCGGAACGCGAGAAGAAGAAAGAGGAACTGAAAAAGAGGTTGGAGAAATTGAGGGATTTCGTCGCTTCCCGTATGGGGTCCAAAAGCGCGCAAAGCGCGTTGCAGAGCGCTTTGCAGCAGTTGAACATGGCCGGCATGCCCGGGGTGAATCAAGCCCAGGCGCTGAAATCTCTTGGCAACGCGCTGAATTTGGCTGGACGGGAACTCCAAAGACTGCAACAGCAGGCAAACGATATCTCGAACCTCGAAATGGCGTCAAAAGCCTGCCAGTTGGCTCGAGAGCTGAACAAGCTGAAGGCGGCGATGGCGGCCAACGCCTCCGGACTTCAATCGATGGAGGACTACGCTAAATTCTACCAGGAGTGCGTAGCGAAATGCAAAGGCAAGGGGAAAAGAAAAAAGCCCGGGTCGCCAGGCGGCGGGGGCGGAAAAGTCCCGGAGAACGACAAGGCGAAAACCTCCATGAAGGATGAAAGGTCCAGTTCGCACCTGCAACCTGGAAAAATTATCGCGAGCTGGAAGGTCAAGGGGCAGGGCAAAAAAGGCGAGGCCGAAATCAATTATACCGAGACTCGGGATGATGTGAAGCAGGATGTCAACGAGGCGATACTCAAGGAGGAGGTCCCCCCGGGATACCACGACACCATCAAGCAGTATTTCAAAAATACCCGGTGAACGCCGGAGCTTCCGGGAAACGCTCCAATCCTCCAATGTCCAGGGCCCGCGGAATTGGCTGCTTAATGTTGAATTCAATCTTTTTCAGCACTGGGATTACGAAGAACACGAAGCTTCTCCATCTCCGTCGATGGAGATGGAAAAGGCTTTCATAGAAGATAAATCGACAGCGTCGGGACTGCACTTTTCGGGGGTGTAGCTTTGCCTTCACGCTAACATGCTGTTTCCGCGGAGCGGAAGCGGCATCTTCGTGAGCTTCGTGTCCTCTGTGGTTGGAGGAATTCCCTGACTTCCGGGCCCGCTCCATTCCGCCTACGCCAGAAGACGGCGGGGGCAGTTCCGCGCGTTGCCTGCGGCACGGAAGGGGCGGCGTGTTCCCAACTTTCTCAGCGAACCCCAATTCTAGTGAGCCAAGATACTGGACGGGCTATTTTTTCGCCCAATAGGTGGCTTTTTTCTGTTCCAAGAGCAATCCTACTTGGTCGAAGTCGATCGGGGAGTATTTTTCCGCGATTTTCGCGCAGAGCTCCTCCCATTCGGCGTGTCCCCACTTTCCATTGTTTTTCTTGACGAAATTCGCTAGTACCGCGGTCTTGGAGAGTTTTTTCAGGTTTGCTTCTTTTTTCGCGCTCATTGTTCAGTCCTCCGATTTTGTTGTTGTTTATGGTTTCTCGTAGTCGTGTGTTTCCATCTTCCGGATCGTCCGTTTGAATCGACGGTTTTTCCGGATAACCGTCAGCCAAGTCCCCGCCTGCTTATCCAAGTCCACGACGTGGAACCGCTCCTCGTCGTGTTTCCTGTCGTATCCTATGATAGTGCCTTGCGGAATCAGCGAATGCTTGTCGATAATGGCGTTTTTTATCCTGCAATTTTCCATTATCTCGACATCGTTGAGTATGATGCTGTTGGTGACGGTGGTGTAGCTATGCACCCGGACCGAGTTGAAGATAATCGAGTCCACTATTGAGCTGCCGGATATGATGCAACCATCGCAGACCATCGAGTTGACCGCTTTTCCCACTCTCGGGAGACCGTCGGGGCTGACCTCTTCGTTGTGTATGAATTTCGCCGGTGGCAGGCACATGTGGTAGTTGTAGATGGGCCAGTCGGCGTTGTAGAGGTCCAACTCCGGAACGGGCCGTCTGAGGTCCATGTTCGCCTCGAAATACGCCTTCAAGGTTCCTACGTCGCGCCAATAGGGGATGTTTCCCCCTTGCCCGGGAACCTTGTTCATGTGGAAGTTATAAGCGAAAAGCCTTCCCGTCTCGACCAGCGGCGGGAGAATGTCCTTGCCGAAGTCGTGGCTGGTGTGCTCCGCCTCGGAATCGGTTTTAAGAAGCCGGATCAGGTCGGCGGAGGTGAATATGTAATTTCCCATGGAAACCAATGCTTTGCTCGGGTCGTTTGGCATTGGTTTGGGGTTTTTGGGTTTTTCCTGGAATCCCACGATTTTCCAATCCTCGTCCACTTCGAGCACGCCGAATTGCGAAGCCTCTTCGATGGGTACGGGAATTGTCGCTACGGAGACCATGGCGTCTTTTCTGACATGAAGATCCGCCATCTGGGAGACGTCCATCCTGTATATGTGGTCTCCTCCAAACACTGCCACCAAATCCGGTTCGAAATCCTCCACTAGGTGGATGTTCTGGTATATCGCGTCGGCCGTTCCCTCATACCAGCTTTTCTTCTCGGTCTGCATCTGCGCCGGAACGGGGATGATGAAACTGCTCCCCTGTTTGCTCCCGATGTTCCATCCGTTGATGATGTGTTCGGTTAGGCTTTGGGATCGGAACTGGGTAAGGACGAAGATAGAGTCGATACCACTGTTTATGAAATTGCTCAGGACAAAATCTATAATCCGATATTTCCCTCCGAAGGGGACTGCCGGCTTCGCTCGCTGTGAGGTCAGTGGCGCTAGTCTAGCGCCTTCGCCCCCAGCCAAAATCATAGCTAAAACTGATCTTCTCATTAATGTCCGCTTGTTGTCGAGTTCAAAAGGGGGGTCCGCCCGGAACCGCCGGGAGGAGGAAATCACCCCAAAAGGTATTGAACACCGTCGCGCGGGGAAATACAAGAGCGTTTTTTTGAAAAGGAGTCGCTGAAAAAGTCGGAAACACGCCGATGATTATGTGCTTCCGCTAGCTTGGCATGCGAAAAGATATTAGCGTGTCTTGGCGGTTTTGATTTTTTCTTCGCGACAAGGCTTGAAATTTTCCTCTGCCAGTGTTACGGGTTCTCTCCGCGTTTGTAGCGGGGAAACAGGGAAAGG
>WFSE01000105.1 GCA_015486135.1 Lentisphaeria bacterium | reverse complement strand
GATATGGGCATGCCAGACAACCGTATTCTCCGTGTGGCGTATCAGTTGCATTCCGACGGGGAGAACGTGATTTTCGTTTCCAAGGACATAAACGTTCGAATCAAAGCCGACGCTTTGGGCGTTAATGTCATGGATTTCGAAAAGGAGAAGATCCATTTCCGCGATCTTTATCCAGGGTGTTCGAAGAAGAAGGTTCCGGGAGAGGTCGTGGCGGCCATGGCGGAACGAGGAACCGTGGTGTTGCCGGACTCCAATCTCCTACCCAACGAGTTCTTGTTGCTTGTCGACGAGGATAATCCCAAACGGTCGGTTTTGGGGAGGGCTTCCCGTTCCGACACCATCGGAGCCTTGTCGCCGGAGGCCGATAACGCATGGAACATATACCCGCGCAGCAAGGAGCAGAGGGTGGCGTTGGAGCTTCTTCTAGATCCTTCCGTGATGTTGGTTACATTGGTTGGGAAGGCTGGGACGGGGAAGACATTGCTCGCTCTAGCCGCGGCCTTGGAGTCGGTTCTGAACGTCAAAAAATACAAGAAAATACTTGTTTCGAGACCAATTGTTCCCCTTGGCAAGGACATAGGCTATCTGCCTGGAGACAAGGACGAGAAGCTCTTCAACTGGATGCAACCAATTTTCGACAATCTCGACTATTTGCTTCTCTCGGACAAGAAAGGAGCGGGAAGTTTGAAGAGGAATTTGGACGATATGGTTCGCAACGACCTTATCGAACTCGAGGCCCTGACTTATATAAGAGGGCGCAGTATTCCCAGGCAATACATAATCATAGACGAGGCCCAGAATCTAACCCCGCACGAGATAAAGACTATCATAAGCCGGGCCGGCGAGGATACGAAGATAGTTCTTACTGGAGACCCGCACCAGATTGACAATCCCTACCTCGACTCCGAGAGCAACGGTTTGATATACGCCGTGGAGAGATTGAAAACCCTGCCTCTCCATGGACATGTCACACTCGTTAAAAGCGAGCGTAGCTCCCTTTCCGCCGCGGCGGCTGAGCACCTATGATAGGCTCCCTGGTCTTGGCCAGCCACATCGATGTGTCTGTACTGATAGTATCGATTTCTCCTTAAGGAGATGGTCGTCTGTCATGTGTTTGGCATGGTCTATTGCAAACGCGTCTCGCGGGCGTATTGTTAGACGTATGGGTGCTAAGAAAACAAAGGACGGCCATCCAATAGCGACGGTAGGGGATTTTTCGTTTGGAAAGGACGGTGGCGGAGGATTGGAGCTCGATTGCGGTCGTGTGTTGTCGCCTGTTAATATCCACTATGAGACGCTAGGAGAGCTGAATTCCGACCACTCGAACGCAATTTTGATTTTGCACGCGTTGACTGGCGACGCCCATGTGGCTGGACGATATGCGGATGGGAGCGGAGGGGATGGTTGGTGGGAGGGGATGGTCGGTCCTGGAAAACCTTTCGACACGGAGAAATATTTCATCGTCTGCGGCAATGTTATAGGGGGGTGTAGCGGCTCCACTGGGCCGGCGTCAATAAATCCCGAAACCGGCAAAGCCTACAATATGGATTTCCCCGTTATCACGATTCCGGACATCGTAAGGGCGCAACATCGGTTGATGGAGCATTTGGGGATAGAGAAATGGCTTGCCATCTCCGGCGGCTCCATGGGGGGGATGCAGGCCTTGCAATGGGCGGTGGAATATCCCGAATCCGTTGGGGCGGTTATAGCTATAGCTACGACGGCCAGATTGTCTCCGCAGGGAATCGCCTTCGACTGGGTGGGGCGGCAGGCGATTATGAGCGACCCGAAGTGGAACGGTGGCGAGTACGGCGAAGACATTCCAGAGCAGGGGTTGGCTATCGCCAGAATGGTAGGACACATAACGTATCTCAGCGACGAGTCGATGCACCGGAAATTCGGCCGGAGACTCCAGGAGAACGACAAATACTCGTTTGATTTCCGCCGTGATTTCCAAGTGGAAAGCTATCTGGAGCATCAAGGCAGGAGGTTTGTCGAGCGATTTGACGCCAACAGCTATCTCTTCATTTCCAGGGCGATGGATTATTTCGATCTTTCCAGTGTCGGCGAAGGCGATCTCAGCACTGTTTTAGCGAGAACAAATGCATCTTTCATGGTCGTTTCGTTTTCGAGTGACTGGTTGTTTCCACCAACGCACTCGAAGGAGATTGTCAAGGCCTTGCGGAACAATAATATCGAAGTGTCTTATTGTGATATCGAGTCCGCCTACGGGCACGATGCGTTTTTATTGGAGATTGAAACGCTAGGGAAACTCGTATCAGGTTTTCTTGCGAGTCAGGAACCAGGACGGATTTCGGGTAAATTGCAAGGTTAGGAGGTGCTGGGATGAAAACTATTGGAATGTTGTTGGCGTTATGTGTTTTCGCCACGTCCGCTTTCGCTCTTGGCGAGGATGTGGATCCTTTCGAGCAAGTTAAGAAAGAGGCGGCGGACAGCGGAACTCCTATATTACTGGTGTTTGTAGCCGATTGGAGCGAACAGAGCGGGGCATTGGAAAAGGATGTGTTGGGGGCGCCTAGCTTCAAGCGTTTCGTGCGCGACCACTTTATCGTGTTCAAGGTGGATTTCTCGCGGCGTTGGCAGAATGACGAGGCGCGCTGGAGCTCGAACAAAAAACTTTCGGACGAATATAAGATTCATGGCATTCCCTCGCTGGTAGTGGTGGATAGTTCTGGTAAGAAGGTGGCCTCCTCGCCTGGATCGTTGAAGGGGGGCGTGGATGCCTATCTCGCTTGGCTTGGCAAGGCCCTGAAGAAAATGGGGAAATGATGTTTAGTCTTACGCGTCGATTTATGATGTTGGCGTTTTCGCTGGCGCTGGCTCCGGGGGTTTTAGCCTCCACTCCCGAAACGCCTTTCAAGTGGAGCGCCGCATTCAATGACGGCAAGGTGGTTGTGGATGTGGTGGTGCCGGAGAGGCATTATCTGTACGCTGGGACGGTGAAGGTTGTTTGTCGGCAGGGGGATAAGACGCTTGCCTCGGTTAAGTCTCCGAAGCCGACTCCGCATAAAGACGAGTTTGGGGAGAGCGACATATATCCTGCTGGCAAGGCGGAATGGGTATTCGAATACAATCCCAATGGTCCCAAGTGTGTGGTGAAAGTTGATTTCCAGGGATGCCGGGAGTCGGGGCCCGATGGGCCGGCGACGTGTTTCATGCCTACTGCGCTTTCGTTTGAAAGCCCTGCCAATGTCGCCGAGACTAAAGAAGGCGGGCGGGCGGAGCGGGTCACCGAGGCTGGTCCGCCCTTTGGCGGGGATGATAATTCTGCAAAGGAGGGGGGCGGGAGGATATTGAAGGCGTTGGACGGGTTCGCATTGGTGAAGGTTGGAGGGGGTTATATGCCCTCCGGGGAATTCATGAAGTTTTTGGATATGTCCGGCTCCGAGTCTGGAGGTGTTTCCTCGGTTTTGGATTTGGCCGAGGAGAGGAGTTGGATAGGATTGCTTCTGTTCGTGTTCATTGGAGGGTTGGCGTTGAATCTGACTCCTTGCGTGTTGCCGATGATTCCAGTGAACTTGGCCATTATCGGGGCTGGTTCGGAAGCGGGCTCCAGGGCCGACGGATTTATCAAGGGGGCCATCTACGGGCTTGGTATAGCTCTGGCGTATGGGGTGCTTGGTGTGGCTAGTGTGATGGTTGGAGCCAAATTCGGGGCGATTAACTCGAAAGCGTGGTTCAATTTTCTCATAGCGGTGGTCTTTGTTGTTTTGGCCTTGGGGATGTTCGATATCATTCCCATTGATTTCTCGAAATATGGAGCGAAGTTGAAGCTGGACCCCCGCAAGGGGGGATTCGCTGCGGTTTTCGCACTGGGAATCCTTGCCGCGCTTTTGGCGGGGGCTTGCGTAGCCCCGGTTTTGATAGCGGTGCTTCTCCATTCCGCGACACTTTACGCTTCGGGCAATCCCGCTGGGCTTTTGCTTCCTTTCCTGCTTGGTGCCGGAATGGCGTCGCCTTGGCCTTTGGTCGGTGCCGGTATGGCCGTGCTTCCCAAACCTGGCGTTTGGATGACCCGGGTGAAGCAAGTGTTTGGGGTTCTTATTGTAATCATAGCCGCGTATTATGCGTATCTCGGAGTTTCTTTGTCGGGTGTTTCGGGTGGCTCTGGGAAAGAAGAAGAGAATGCGATAGCCGCGCTGAGAGGGGGAGTGCTCGAATCGAAACGGTCGGGAAAGCCGCTGTTTATTGATTTTTGGGCGTCTTGGTGCAAAAATTGTCTGCAAATGGAACGGACCACGTTCCGGAATAACGACGTGGAGAAAAGATTGAAAGATTTCGTGGTGGTAAAATTTAAAGCCGAGAATATCGACGATCCGGAAATCGCCGCCGTCATGGATCGTTTCAAATTGGCGGGCTTGCCGGGATATGTCATATTGCGTCCCGTGAACGGGCCCTAAGGCAATATGGCGGATATTTGCGGCTGCTTCTGTGGATTTTTCTGCTCCTGGTGATATATTCCCAACCAGTTTGGGCTTGCTGAAAAGAGGTGGAGGCGGGTTGCTCTCCTTTTGTCTTCTCCGCATGCGCTACTGGCCGTGGAGGGATGGTCCGAAAGGTGTGTCAGGTCCTGTTTCGCCGACTTTTGGGGGGATTGCCTCAAGAGGGGGGTGGTGG
>WFSE01000104.1 GCA_015486135.1 Lentisphaeria bacterium | reverse complement strand
CGATAGGGAAGGGGTAGAGGAGGCGGCTTTTGTTGAAGAGCCATGTTCCGGAGGTGTTGAGGTATTTCGCGCTTTTGTCGTCTTTGGAGACGACTCTTCCGCTGAATCCCACGACACGCCCCTGAATGTCCCATATCGGGAACATCAGCCGGTTCCGGAATCTGTCGTAGACGCTGTTTTTCTCCTCGTTTCGTTTCGCGATATCCGCGGCGACAATCTCCTCTTCGGAGAATCCTTTTGATTTGCAGAAATCGAGGGCCGCGGTCCATTCATTTCTAGCCGCGCCGAGGTGGAATTTCTCGACGATGCTCTTGGGTAGATTTCTCGACTCGAGGTATTTTGCCACTGGGGAGGATGGATTTCCGCGCAATTCGCGTTCGAAGAAGGCCGCGATTTCCGCGTTGAGAAGGAATAGCCGTTCTTTGGATATGCTTGTGTTGGAGCGTTGGGGTTGTTCCTTCGAGTCTTCCTCGGGGATGGAGATGCCGTATCTGTCCGCCAACAACCGCACGGCGGTGGGGAAATCGACACCTTCGTGCTCCATGACGAATGTGAAGACGTTTCCCCCGGCCTTGCATCCGAAGCAGTAGAACATCTGCTTGTCCTCGCTGACCGTGAACGAGGGGGTTTTTTCCTTGTGGAACGGGCAGAGGCCCTTGTGGCGGTTGGATCCAGCCCGACTAAGCTGAACGTAGCTTCCAACGACATCGACGATATCCGTCCGGAGCCGGACCTGTTCGATGATTTCCTCGGGGATATGTCCTGCCATGGTGGGGTAGTTCCGAATTCACTGGGGGGGCGGGGGAGCCGACGCGTTGTTGGCGCCCCCGCGTCGTCACGCTTCCTCTACGACTTCGTTAATCACAATGTTTTCAATTGGCACATCTCCATGGGGCCCCCGGCTGCCGGTCGGGACATCCGCCATGGCGTCGACCACGTCCATCCCGTCGACTACTTTGGCGAAGACGCAGTATCCGTATTCCCTGGGGTTTTTGGATTTGTGGTCCAGGAAGTCGTTGTCGACGAGATTGATAAAGAACTGGCAGGAGGCGCTGTGCGGATCGGCTGTTCTAGCCATGGCGACTGTGCCCCTTGCGTTGGAGACACCATTGTCGGCTTCGTTTTCAATGGGATTTTTGGTTGGAAGTTGCGCGAAGGAGGTATCGAATCCTCCGCCCTGGACCATGAAACCTTTGATGACTCGGTGGAATATGGTGTCGTTGTAGTGTCCGTCTTTGACATAGCCGAGGAAGTTTTCCACGGTTACCGGCGCCTCGGCATCAAGCAGTTCCAGTTTGATGTCGCCCTTGGATGTTTTGATTGTCACTGTTTTCATCGAGGTCTCCTGTTTTGAATTGTTCCGGGGCTTCCCCTGGTGGGCATAATACTTTTGCAATTGGTGTTATTCAAGGGGGATAGGGGAAAAGGGCGCGGCGTGGATTCGGCTATTCCCGTGGTTCCGGGTCTTGGGGGCGGGATTCCAGCGCGGAGTCCCGTTTGCCGCCGGAGGACTCGGTGGAGGGGCTGACGGCGTATTGTACTATCGAAACCATCATGAGGATGGCCACCGCTTGAATGATGGACACCACCGTCGTGGCGGTGTCTCCCCAAAGAAGGGGGAGCACGCCCAATCCAATGGCGAGCGCCAGTAGGTGCGTCGCCAGGACGGCCATGGAGCGGCGCATGCCCATTTTCATGAATCTGTGCGAGATGTGGTTGTTGTCGCCGATATAGACCGGTTTCCCCTTTTTTAATCTTATCACGGTGACCGCCAACGCGTCAAATAGGGGAAGCGCCAAGATGAATAGGGGGATGAGGATGGATAGCGGGGAGTGCGGGGTGTCCGAGGTTTTATCGTAGTAGGTGACCATGGTGCCAGTGACGGCTAGGAGGTAGCCGAGGAGGTGGCTTCCCGAATCGCCCATGAATATCGACGCCGGGGTGTGGTTGTAGAACCAGAACCCAACTACCGCGCCCGTGGCCGCGGCTCCGAACGCCGCCACGAAAAATTGTCCCTGGGCCGCGGCGGCTATGGTGAAAAGGCTGAACGCGATAGCCGCGGTTCCCGCGGCGAGACCATCCATATTGTCGAAAAAGTTGATAGCGTTGACGACCACGATTATCCACAGGATTGAGACTAGCCCCGCCAGGATTGGACTCCCGATAAAAGCTGAGACGCGGGCGCCGCCCCATACGACGGCGACGCAGGCGACCACTACTTGGCCCCCCAGTTTGGCTTTGGCACTCATATTGAATCGGTCGTCGTATAGGCCGAGCAAAGTGGCGAGTACCGCCCCGACGGCGAGGGCGGTGATGCGCGGGGAGATGCTGGCGATTCCAGGGATATTGTGGGAGACGTTTTTAGCCAGGGCCGCTTTGCCGACGGAGGATGCGAATAGGATGCCTACGACGATGGTGGAGAGGAGGGCGAGGCACATGGCTGGTCCGCCCAATAGCGGTGTGGGCGCTTTGTGTCCCTTGTGTCGCTGTTGCCCAGGCTGGTCGTGGAACCCGGTTTTGAGGGCCAGCTCACGGAAGATAGGCGTGTATAGCAGGGAGAACACGATCCCCGTGAACGCCGTTATCAGATAGATGTTCCACCACGTAATCATGTCCTCAATCTAGCGCCTGCTAGAGAAGTCTCAAGCGCGGGGTGTCCGGAGCCCTTGCCGTATGGTCTTGGAGAGGGCATATTTCAGGGGTTGCTGAAAAGGTTTAGGATGCGCCGAGTCCGCGGCGCCTTTCGGTTTTTCCGCGCTCCGCGGACTGTGGAGGGCGAAACGCGGGCATTGGCGGTTATTCGGAAAATTCCGTGTCATGGCGTGTGCGGATATTTGCGAGTCCGGTGGTGGTCCGGCAGAAAATAGGGGTATTGACGATGGGATACCGAGGAATGATTGTGGGGATGGCGTTTTCCGCGGTGTTGGCGGCGTGCGCGCTTTTCGCGGTGTCCTGCGGTTCGGACAGGATACCCTCTCCCAGTGTCGATGGTGGGCGGGCGTTCGAACTGGCGAAGGAGGTAGTGGAGATAGGCCCCAAGCCCAGCGGGTCGGAAAGCGCGCGGAAAACAGTCGAATTCATTGCGGGGAAGTTGCGTTCACTGGGGTTGGACGTGGTGGTTGACGAGTGGAGGGAGATAACGCCTAACGGGATGACGACATTCCGCAACGTTGTGGCCGACATACCTGGCCGGAGTGGCGGAAAATACATCGTGGTCGGATGCCATTACGATACCAAGCGGCTTTTGATGACGCCGGACTTCGTAGGCGCCAACGATGGCGCTTCGGGAGTGGGGTTGCTTATTGCCATGGCGGAGGCGATACAGGCGAGCGGGGTGAAGCCGCCATTGCCGCTGAAACTGGCGTTTTTCGATGGGGAGGAATGCTTGGACTCGTACTCCGAGCATGATGGACTGCATGGTAGCAAGCGCTTGTGTGTCGAGTTGTCAAAGGCCGGAGGCGGGCTGGAGAAATGTCGGGCGATGATTCTTCTGGACATGGTTGGCGACAAGGATTTGAGCGTCACCATTCCCGGGAATTCCGACAGGAAGCTTGTGGACGCGTTGTTGTCGGCGGCGCGCGCCCGAGGGACGGAAAGGTATTTCGAGAGGACCGACCGCGGGGTTTTGGACGACCACGTTCCGTTCCATAAACGAGGAGTGCCATCGTTGGACATTATCGACTTCAATTTCGGTCCCGGAAATCGTTATTGGCATACGGGCGAGGACACCTTGGACAAG
This sequence comes from Lentisphaeria bacterium, assembly GCA_015486135.1. Lineage (GTDB taxonomy): Bacteria > Verrucomicrobiota > Lentisphaeria > Victivallales > JAADHT01 > WFSE01. The sequence goes on along the minus strand of WFSE01000104.1, from coordinate 8,988 downwards.
ATTAGCCCGGAAAGCTTGCGGATAGTCGGCGACGCCGCACTGGGACTGATCTGGAGCGTTCGCCCTTGAATATTCCCCGGTGCGGGTGTCTATTCCCACGGGTGTAGCGGGTCGTGTGGGTGCCGCGCCGTGCGTTTGCGGAGGTGGGGCGTGTCGAATCCAAATTGTCGTCAACTAATAGGAGCGATATGAAAATACTTGTTATCAACGCTGGCAGTTCCTCCGTCAAATTTACCCTTTTCAGCATGAAGACCGAGGGGGTTCTCGCCAAGGGGTTAGTCGAACGGATAGGTCTTTCCAACACAAAACTGTCTTTCAAAAGGCACGATGGAATTGGAGTCGAAAGGAAGGTCGAGGTTAAGGAATATCCCGATGCGCTGAAGGTGATTACGGACATTCTGATTGATTCGGAAGTCGGGGTGCTGAAGAAACTTGACGAGGTGGAGGCGATAGGGCACCGCGTTGTCCATGGAGGGGAGCAGATAACCAAGCCGGCGTTGATAGACGAGCATGTGAAGGACATAGTCAAGGACTGTTTTCCGCTGGCGCCTTTGCATAATCCCCCGAACATGTCCGGGATAGAGGCTTGCGAGAAGTTTTTCCCCGACACGCCTAACGTGGCTGTGTTCGATACGGCCTTCCATCAGACCATGCCCCCCGAGGCGTATCTTTACGCCATCCCCTACGAGTTGTACACCAAGTACGGCATACGCCGTTACGGATTCCACGGCACGTCGCATAGCTATGTCGCCCGGGCGACCGCCAAGTTGCTGGAGATACCATTCAACAAGCTGAAACTCATAACATGCCACCTTGGCAATGGCTGCAGCATAACCGCCATAAACAAGGGGGCGGTTCACGACACTTCGATGGGGATGACACCATTGGAGGGGTTGGTCATGGGGACTCGTTGCGGCGATATCGATCCCGCTATCGTGATACGCCTTTTCGAGCTTGGCATGGATGTCGGGAGCATAGACAGGTATTTAAACAAGCAGAGCGGTTTGCTTGGGGTCGGAGGAATCGGTAGCAGTGATATGCGGGATATTATCGCCGCGTCGGACAACGGGGACAAGCAGGCCTTGCGCGCGCTGAGGATGTTTGTTCGCAGAATAGTGAAGTACACGGGCTCGTATTACGCGTTGCTTGGCGGAATTGACGCGTTTGTTTTCACAGGAGGCATAGGGGAAGGGAGTCCGTTGGTAAGGCAGCTGGTCATTGACAAGCTTGCCGCCTTGGGAGTGCGCCTGGATTCCAAAGCCAACGAGGAGTGCGTCAAGGGCCGTGCCGGGGTCATATCCTCCGAGTCGAGCGCCTGGCGCGTGATCGTAATGCCCACGAACGAGGAGCTTATGATAGCCCGCGAGACGGTGTCGGTTATAAGCCACGAGAACGACAATCCCGAGAAGGACGACTCCGTGGTCTGAGTTTTCGCGGATCTCGCGTTGAGTTGGTGCTTTGGTGCGTTTATTCGGCGTTCGCTTTGGACGGGCGTCATATTCCCAGCTTTTGAGGAAGGGGAGTGTTTTTCTATGTTGGATCCTGTACGTTGGATAACTTTCGAAGGCGCTGTGCTCAGCGCCCCTCCCGCTGCGGGCGTCAATCCGTTTCCTGGCAAGTTGCGACTTATCGATCAGACTAAATTGCCATCCGAACTGGTTTACGTCGAAACCGACGATATAGAGGAGGTTTCCGATTTTATTCGCCGATTGGTTGTCCGAGGGGCCCCCGCTATAGGTTGCGCCGCGGCCTTGGGATTGGCGGCGGTGGCCCAGCATTCCGTGGCGTCATCCTCATCGGAGTTTATCGGAGGGGTGGAGGTGGCGGCGGAGCGTATCGCAGTGTCGCGGCCCACCGCGGTGAATCTTTTTTGGGCGTTGGACAGGTGTCTCGCTGCGTTGAAATCTAAAACAGATGCCCCCGTGGACGAATTGAAGATTGTTTTGTTACGGGAGGCTCTGTCGATAGTTGACGAGGATATCGCCATGTGCCGCGCCATCGGGGAACATGGCGCCGAGCTTTTGAGAGATGGGATGGGGGTGCTTACCCACTGCAATGCCGGAGCGCTGGCTACTAGCGGGTTGGGCACCGCATTGGCTCCGGTGTATACGGCTACCGAGAACGGCCTGAATATCAGGGTGTTTTCCGATGAGACGAGGCCTTTGCTGCAAGGGTCGCGCCTGACCGCGTGGGAGCTGATGAACGCCGGGGTGGATGTCGTGGTTATTTGCGATTCGATGGCGGCTGCGGTCATGCGAGAGGGGAAGGTGGATGTTGTCATTGTCGGAGCCGATAGAATAGCCGCCAACGGCGATACCGCCAACAAAATTGGCACATATGGATTGGCGGTGCTGGCGAGGCGCCACGGTATTCCGTTCCACGTCGCTGCACCGGTATCAACTTTCGACATTTCCATTCCCGACGGGAACGGAATCCCAATAGAGGAGAGGGTGTCGGACGAGATTGTCCGAGGATTCGGGATCCCCACGGCGCCCGTGGGCGTGGGCGTGTATAATCCCGCTTTCGACGTGACACCCGCGGACCTTGTCACGAGCTTTATTACCGATGTTGGCTTGGTAGATCCACCCTATCCGGAAAAGCTTTCTGAGGTGACAGGACACTAAAATCCCGTTTTTGGGGTTGCCCTTTTTTTATTCGTGGGTTATATTTGGTGGGCATTTTGCGTGCGTCGGAGGACGCAGAGGACGCACGCTCTGGGCTGGAGGGATTGTGGCGGAGAAAATAATATTCAAAGCGGTGCAGGGTCGACTCAAAGACGACGAGTTTGTCTTTGAGGAGTCCGGTCTTTGTCTTGTGGGCAGGTCGTCCGATAGCGCATTGCGTATATCCAAGGAGGAGGATATGCGCATATCCAGGCGTCACTGCCTGTTGATTCTGGATCCTCCGAGTGTGCGTATACGCGACCTTGGCAGCAGGAATGGGACGTATATCAACGGCGAGAGGCTGGAAGCTGGTACGTTGGGAGAGGATCCCGCCAAGCTGACTCCCGTGGATAGGGTGCTCAAACACGGCGACGAGATATCGCTCGGAGAGACCGTTTTCTGTGTGGAGATTCCATCGGCGGCCGACTCTTCCAGCGCCGCGGGAGGACGTAAGACCTTGCCTCCTGGAACCAAGGTGATCAAACTTTACAAACCATCCTCCCAGCAGGGGGCGGTGAAGAAGAGCAAGCCTATCGACACTGGATTTTTCGGGACGTCCAGCCTTAAGTCAGTTGCTTCGTCCACGTCTCCCATGACGGAACTGATATCGAGGGGAGCGCTTGGAGGAGAACCTCAAACCAAGACGCAGTCTAGCGTTGTTCCTCCTGCCCCCCCAGAGCAATCGGGCGAGCCACTGGAACTTAAAGTCCAACCTGGCGACAAGCGGCCCCCCTTGGCGAAACCCGTGCCCCCGCCGCTGTCGGAAGCATTGGTGCGGGAGCCGGACGACGCATCTCCACCCGCGGCACCAGTTAGGTTGGAAGCCAAAAAAAACGCTAACGTCGCTGGCGAGCAACCTGCCAAAAAACCGTTGAAAGCGAGAATAGTCAGGAAACCGTCTAGCGCCAAGTCCAAGTCCGCGGCCAAACCGAATTTTGACGGCACCGAAATTATGGATGTGGACGAGTTGGTTGATGACACGGCTTTGGGGCGAGAGTACAAACGCGCCGAGCAATCTGGTAAGCGCATTGCCAAATTCAAGGTTAAAAAACCCCGGTGATTCATTGGGCGAATCTCAGTGCTACCGCTTGATCAAGGGTGATGTTGGGATTTGCCGATGCTCTTTCCGGAGGTTCTCATTTATGATGGCGTTTAATATGTTTCGATTCCTGTCCTCAGCTTCCGCTGTTTTTATGGCGGGAGTCTTGATGGCGGGCGTGGCCGTCGCCGGAAGCGTTTCTCCTAAAACTTTCAAGGTGCCGATGGCTTTTTCTAAGCTGGCGCTGTTGAAAGCTCCGGAAGTGGATGTTCCTCCCGTGCTTGACGGCATGACTTTCGATAGTTGTTGGAGGAACATTTCAGCCGTTACTTTGCGCTTGGGGAGTGAAGAGAATCCTTTGCCCGTGGAGGTTAAGGCGTGTGTTGCCGGAGGGGTTATGTATTTGTTGGTGAGGTATCAGGCGGGGAAGGACGCACGTTTGCATCGCCCTTGGCATTGGGATGCGAAAAGAAAAATATACGTGTCTGGCGACGAGCGCGAGGAGACGCTATACGTGGCGTTGCGTTCTCTTAATGGCGGGAAGACCGATGTCTGGGCATGGCGCGCCGGGCGCACGGATCCAGCTGGATTCGCCGAGGATATGTCCATTGTCAATGGCGGATTGGTTGTGGATTCCGGCAGGGGGTGTTGGTATAGCGAGTATTTGGGGGGATTCGCCGGGGACATGGTTCCGAGATTTATGAATAGGGAGCCCTCGGGGAGTGTGGCCGATGTCAGGGCGAGAGGGCATTGGGACAAGGGGCGCTTGACCATTGAGTTCGCGCGCAAGCTGGATACGGGGTGGAAGGACGATATCGTTCTTGGCCGTGTCTTGCTCGTTTCGGTGGCGAGGGAGCCAGGTAGATGACTCCATTGAAAACAAGACTTAACTCAATAATTATTAATCCCTTGCCAATTATTCGGCAGACTCTGGTTCGAAGTGCCTTTTAAGATCGGCGCTGGCGTTCTAGGATGAATTCCGTCAGTACGTCGCCGTAAGGGCGCGAGAGGAGAATAGAACGATGTTCAACGCTGAATTCCCGACATCCCTGTTTTAGCCTCTCCAAATGGGCGTTGATTTCCCGCAAGTAGTCGTTTTTAATTAGCGAGGGCTCGGCCAATAAAGAAAATTTCGTCTCCATGTCAACGAATCGTATCGAGCGGTCAAATTCGAATTCGAGTTCCTGGTCGTCCAGAATCTGGAAGACGGCCAAATCGTGTTTCCGGTATCGCATATGTTGGAAGCAGTCAAGGAGCTCCTCCGTGTCGGTGAAGAAGTCGGAGAACACGACTATCATTGCTCTACGCCGGATTTTCTCCGCCAAATCGTGCAGCGTCTCCACAATTTTCGTTTCCCCCCGCGGAGTTGTCTCGGATAGGGTGTTTAAGATGGCGCCTAGGTGTTTTGGACCTCCTTTCGCCGGAATATCATGGAGTAGCTTGTTGTCGAAGCATTGTAGTCCCACGGCATCGCCTTGGCGTATGAGCAGGTGCGCCAAGGTCGCGGCGCATTTTTTCGCCATGTCCAGTTTCGTGCCGTTCTTAGTGGCGAAGCCCATGGATCCACTGGTGTCGATGACTAGATGACATCGGAGATTGGTGTCGGCCTCGAACTCCTTGATGTAGAACCTGTCGGTTCTAGCGTAAACCCTCCAGTCTAGGTTGGCGATATCGTCTCCGGGAGTGTATTCCCTGTATTGCGCGAATTCCACGCTGGATCCACGGTGCGGACTCTTGTGCATACCGGAGAAACTACCTTCGACCAGCCCTCGCGAGCGAATGTCCAAACGCGAAAGCTTCGCCAGGACTTTCGGGTCTATCAGTTTGTTGGAGTCCAAAGGCATATTTGAGATTCCTGGTGGTTTATCCGGAACGCGTAGCGCCAATCCGCTCGAGTTTTCTCTCCCACTCGGTTATTTGCCGCCGCACCTCTTCGGGATTGGTCGATCCGTGGGTTTTTTTGGCTTTAACCGAGCGTTCGGGGGAAAATATCCCCAAATGTCGCTCTGCGATTTCCGGAATCGTTTCACGCGCCTGTTGCAATGTCAGCTTGTTCAAAGGGGTATTGTTCGCGTTGCACCATCCCACCAATGCGCCTACTCGGTGGTGCGCCGTTCTGAATGGCATCCCGTCGCGGACGAGCTCCTCCGCCAGATCAGTGGCCATCAACGCCGGGTCGGACGCGGCACCTAGCATTGCGACGCGGTTTATATCCATTGTCTCGAGCATTGATGGCAGGACGGAGAGTATCTTGAGAGTCGTGTCCAACGCGTCGAAAATAGGCTCTTTGTCTTCCTGCAGGTCGCGGTTGTAAGCCATCGGAAGCCCCTTGCACAATGTCAACAGGGTTGTGAGGTCTCCAATCACTCTGGCGGATTTGCCCCTGGTCAGCTCGGCCACGTCGGGATTCTTTTTTTGCGGCATTAGACTCGACCCCGTGCAGAAGGCGTCCGCGAATTCCGCGAATCCGAATTCGTCCGAGCACCATAGAGTCATGTCCTCCGCTAGCCGAGAGGCGTTGACGACGCATATCGCCAAACAGGCGGCCAATTCACATAGATAATCCCTGCTAGCCACGGAATCCATGCTGTTCGAGGATACGGCGGGGAAATCCAGAAGTTCCGCGACTTTTTCGCGGTCCAAGGGAAGGGAGGAGCCAGCTAGAGCGCCGGAGCCAAGAGGCATCACGTTGAATCGTTTCACGCAGTCCTCCAGTCTGGAAATGTCGCGGTCGAACATTTCCATATATGCGAGAAGGTGATGGGCAACCAGAACGGGCTGGGCGTGCTTTAGATGCGTTAACCCTGGAAGTATGGCGTCGCCAGCCTTTTTGGCGCTTGACAAGAGGGCCAATTGGAGTTTCCGGAGACCTGCAACAACCACTTCGGCGGCGTTGCGGCAGTACAACCTGGTGTCCAGGGCAACTTGATCGTTCCTGCTTCGACCCGTGTGGAGTTTTGCCCCGATATCGCCTACAAGTTCGATGAGGGCGGACTCGACATGCATGTGAATATCTTCGAGTCTTGTTGTGAACTCGAAGTTCCCTGAATCAATTCTACTCTCGATTTCCCGCAGACCAGACGATATTTTCTCCGCTTCGTCGCTAGTTATGATTCCAATGGAAGCTAAAGCCGCGACATGCGCCAGACTTCCGGCTATGTCGTGTTTGTACAGACGCTTGTCGAACGATATCGACTCGGTGAACTCGCTGACCTCCTTAGAGGGGTCCTCGGAAAATCTTCCACTCCACAAGGCCATCGCACTTCCTCGCTTTTAGAAGTTGTCGGCGTTTTATCCGCGTGTTTCGCGGCTGGAAACACCCCGGGGGATCCCCCGAGGCGAATGAAGATAGCGCTGCGAGGCGAGATGTTCAAGGGGCGGGAGCGGGGGGATTTTCCGCTAGGGGCGTTTTGAAATGGTGTTTTAACGCGTTAAATTCCGTGGAGATGCGTTTCAGTGGCGCTTTTGAGAGCGATGGAGGGGCCGATTGTGGTGAGTGGCGACTTTGTATTGCGGGGAGGAAGGGTGGTCGATCCGGCTAATGGTATCGACGAAGTCGGGGATGTCGGTGTCTCTAATGGGGTGATAACCAGTACTTCTTCCTTGAAATCTCCCGATATCCTGGACACCTCGGGCTTGGTGGTGGCTCCGGGATTTGTGGATTTACATGTCCATTTGAGACAGCCGGGGAAAAACGACCGTGAGACTATAGCTTCCGGCACAAGCGCCGCGGCGGCTGGAGGATTCACCTCGGTGTTGGCTATGCCTAACACATCTCCCGTAGCGGACAACGCTGGTACTTTGGAATATATCCGGAGAATAGCCGATTCCGATGGGGTGGTCAACGTGCTGACGTGCGCCGCTATGACCAAGAATATAGAGGGCAAGGAGATGTCCAGTATCGGAGGTCTTAAACGAGCGGGAGTGGTGGCGTTGTCGGACGATGGCAGATGCGTGCAGAACCACGAGCTGATGCGCCACATCATGGAGTACTCGAAAACATTTGGATTGCCTATCCTTGATCATTGCGAGGACGATGTTTTGACAGGCGACGGTGTTGCTCACGAGGGGTTTAGCTCCATAATGCTTGGATTAAGAGGCATCCCTTCTGCCTCTGAGGAACTGATGGTAGCTAGGGATATTATCCTCGCCGAGATGGTGGAATGGAAAGTCCATATCCAGCATGTGAGCTCGAAAAATAGCGTCAGAATGGTTCGCGACGCCCAGAAACGAGGAGCCCGTGTTACCGCCGAGGCCACTCCGCACCACCTCTTCCTTACCGACGAGCTCTTGAAGTCGTTTGACTCGAACTACAAGATGAAACCTCCCTTGATGTCGGAGGATCACCGCGTGGCTTTGGTGGAAGCCTTGGCGGAGGGAACCATATCTTGCATTGCCACCGATCATGCTCCTCATACCGCTACAAGCAAACTGGTCGAGTTCGACTATGCTCCTTTCGGGGTCGTCGGATTGGAAACCGCGGTGCCGATGTGTCTAACGGAGCTGTACCATAAGGGCATCATGCCTATATCCGATATCGTCGCCAGATTCACCGTTGGCCCCGCGCGGGTTTTGGATTTACCTCTTGGATCCCTTTCCGAGGGGAGAGCGGCGGATATCACTATTTTAGACCTGGAAAAAAAGGCGGTAGTGGATCCGGACAAGTTTCTCTCCAAATCGCGCAACACACCGTTCGCGGGACGCGAAGTCAAGGGTGGCGTGGCGGCTACTATCGTCAACGGTAAAATGGTCCACGGCGGGTTGACGAAAATTTAAACGGAGCAGTGCCATTCCATAGTGCTTGGATTCCATGCGGCAACCCGTGAGATTTGAGCTCAAACACATGTCCCGGATGGATATCCACAGTACGGATTTCCCATCGTTCTCTACATGATTGATCTTTCGGTGTTTCACGTCTCAGTTCCCGGAAGCGCCATCTGCCAGGCACAGTCCGCCCGCGCCCCCAGCCGTGTCAGACCGGATGTTGTCTCATAATAAAATGGTAACAACGCTGTGCGGTTTTTCATGTCAAATATCTCTCCATGGCGGGCCTTACTAGGCCTAGAAAGACCTCCCAGGAAGTCGGGATGAACAACCTGTCCTTCAACACCCTCAGGAACTGAAGGCAGAATTGAGGCGGCTTGAGGGGCTTTGCCAGCAAGGGGTTGGGCGGCTTCCCAAGTTCGGCCATAAGTTGCACGTATTCCCGGATCGTTTTCCTTCTGGCATCCATCCGCGTCTCGTTGATAATACCCTCCTCCCTTTCCAATTTTGCCGAGAGTATGT
>WFSE01000103.1 GCA_015486135.1 Lentisphaeria bacterium | reverse complement strand
GCATTACCCTGGGGCCCACGAAAGCCACTTCCAGGATTTGGGTCGGGGCGAGATCGAGGCCGGCCATCTCCGCGGCTTCAAGCGCTGTCTTTTTTAGCTTTTTTATGTTTGGCCTGGGTTTGCTCGCGTGCCGCCAGGAAAAGCTCGTCCTCATTTTTATCCTCGTCGTCTTTGGGGTATGCTATCCGCCCATGCATCATTGTTGTGAGAGTAGCGGTGAAACTTTTTCGAACTTTAGCGAGTTCGCCGAATGTCAGGTCGGCTTCGTCGAGTTGTCCCGAGCGTATACGTTTGCGCATGATTTCCCAGACGAGGGCTTCGATTTTCGCCGGTGTGGGTTTTTGTAGGCTCCTGGATGCCGCTTCGCACGCGTCCGCCAAGCTTAGGATTGCGACTTCTTTTTCTTTGGGCAGGGGGCCTGGATACCTGAAGTCGCTTTCATTGATGGAATTGTTTTTTTGTCTGGCTTCTTCCAATGCCTCGTGGTAGAAGTACGCCACCAAGTCGGTGCCGTGGTGTTGTTCAATGCCGTCTCGGATGATCCTTTTCAATTTGTGTTTTATTGCCAGGTTGACACCGTCTTTCACGTGGTTGATAATGACCAGAGCGCTCATTGTGGGGTTGAGGTTCGCATGTTTGCTTTCCTCCGACATCTGGTTTTCGGTGAAGTACGAGGGTTTTTCGATTTTCCCTATGTCGTGGAAGAGCGAGACTGCTCTGGCCTTTATGGGGTTGGCGCCGATGGCGGTCGCCGCCTGGTCCGCTAGCGTGGCCACGACGAGACTGTGGTGGTACGTTCCCGGCGCTTCTAGTTGTAGTCTTCGTAGGAGCGGGTGGTTGAAGTCACAAAGTACGAGTAGCGACATGTCGGATGTGATTTGGAATATTGGTTCTAGTATGAATATCACAGCCAACGACAGGAGAGCCACAACGAGCGCGTTGGCGGTTCCGGTGAGTATGATATCCGGTATGGGATACCAACTGTCCGAAAAGAATATTTTGACGTTGACCAGTCTGACGATAGGTGCGGTCACTAGCACCGCACCCGCCGCCGCTAGGCAATAGGATTTGTAGTTTCTGCGGTATCTCACCGTTAGCGCTACGACGCTACTGACGATCATGCCGTTAATCGCCATGGAGAATGAGTTTCCTAGTTGCATAGCGGTTATGAATGATATGAATAGTCCCGCGAAGAATGCGACTCGGAGTCCGATCATCACGGAGAGGACGGCCGACGCCAGCGCTATGGGGATGGCGCAAAAGATGGCTCCTGGGTGGAGGTCGAAGACGGCCGCCAGTCTGCGGAAGACATCCACGGCGAGGAAATCGAGCCCCAGCGTTATGATTACGACCATGGCCACGAGGCCCATTTTCTGATTGCTAACAACAATTTCAGGGTGGACGTGGCTTAGGTAGAGTCCCGAGATGGCGATAAGGAAAAGGGAGAGGAGGGCGCTAGATATGAATTTGGCGCGTGCTTTTTCCGTGGACATGCGTTCGTATTTGGCTTTTAGATACGCGTTGCAAAGGTCCAAGGTGGGCTGGTCGATGACCTCGTCCTTTTTGGTGATGATAGAGTTTTTTCTGACCATGACTGCTATTGGGGCAATATTAGCGGCGACGCGTTTTCTGTCTCTTTCCGTCGCTTCGCGGTCGTAGACCAAGTTGCTTCGCACGACTTCCGAGAGGATTGTCGTGAGGATTTCGCGGATGTCGTTTCGGTTGTCCGGAGCCACGTTGGCGATAGCTTTGTTTACGATTTCCGCCACCGCTTCCGTTTTGTCCGGGATAGTCGCCGCGGATTGAGGGCGTTCGAGACCGGCTCCTTTTCGTATTTTTATTTTAATATTGTTGAATCGCTGATTTTTGGCGATTTCCGGGAGTATGCCTCGATAGAGTCTCTCTTCGAGATATCCTAGAATGGCGTTTCTATTTTTTTCTTTCTGGAGGAGGAAGTTCATGACGCTTGCGAGGCTCGGGGAGATGCGTTTGTACGCTTTTACCGATTGTGGGAACTCTTTTTTAATTGAGTCCGGTATCGTGCCGTTTTGAACGTTTGGTAGTTCTCTGAAGATGGTTTTAGCCGCTTTTATCGAGCGGTTGCATGCGTTCTCGTTCAGTCGATACGTCAAAGGCACCGCGTCTTCCGCCCGTTTCCGGGCCTGGGCTGTTCTGGCATGGTCGACGTACGAGAAATCGAAGTCGGTTCGTACCGTCACGGGGGCCTTTTGCTTTAGGACCGGGGCGAATTCCATGGGGTCGTACGGAGAGGCCATAAGGGCGATCACGCACGCCACCCAAACGAGGAATAGTATGGCTACGCCTAGTATCTTCGAGCGTTCCACCGCTGATGATATACCGTCGTCCTGCTTGAGTCGTTTAGTTTTTTTCGACTGGACGAGGCCTTTTTTCCTCATTTCACGTCGTTGAAGCTTTTTACTTACATAAGATGATATGATGGAGAATGGATTGAGCATTATATTCGTCCAGATTGAAGGTGCCCTTTTTCAGAGTTTTCAAGAGGAGGAAGAGGAGGAGCCGTAATACTGGGATTTTGCTTGCAGAACAACATCGAACGAGAGCTGGTTTATGACGATTCCAATTAATTTCGCTTGGCTTTTTTTCAGTGTTTGAATGACGCGCAGCAATAGGTGTCTAGAAGTTGTGTCCGACTGGTATATAATCACGGTTCCATCCACCAGGGTTCCCACGATGCAAGCGTCGGAGACAGGGAGTGTTGGCGGAGTGTCCACGATTATGAAATCGTAACGTGGCCGCAATTTATCCATGAGAGTGTGGAATTCCGTGGATATCAGGAGTTCTGTGGGGTTTGGAGGGGTTGTGCCGCACGGGAGGATGTGTAGGTTGTCAACTCCAGGCAGTTCTATGTATTTTTCCCATTCGGGATCGCTGATGAGGATGTCGGCGAGGGTTCTTATCGCCGTGTCTGGTTTCGCTGTTCCAATAAGGATATCGCTGAGGCCCGGTTTTTGCTCCATTTTGAAGAGTGGGGCTATTTGCGGGCAGCGCATGTCAGCTTCTAGCAGCAGAGTGGTTTTTCCCATCTGAGCCAAAGCGATTGCCAGGTTAGTGGATGTCAGAGTTTTTCCTTCCCGGGGGCTTGTGCTTGTGATGGCGATGATATTGCCCGACTGGTTTTTGGTCCCTATGGCGAATTGAATGTTGGTGCGCAGAGTTCGGTATGCCTCCGCGGTGACCGACATGGACCCAAAATTGAAGAGCACTTTTTTGTCGAGGTCCAAAGGCGGAGTGTGTCTACGGAAGGGAAAGAGTTTCCGCAGGGTTTGGAATACGGTTCGAATAGGCCTAATGATGGGCAACTGGCGTTCTTTGGCTCCAATGAGTGGGATATGGGCGATAACAGGTAGCCCGGTGATGCGTTCCACGTCCTCTATTTTTCCTATCGAGGTGTCCAATCCTTCCCAGACGAAAGCGAATATGCAACCAGCGAGGAGGCCGAATACTGTTCCCACCACGAGAAGCATCTGCGTGTTGGGTTCCGTCTGTATAGGGTTTTTTGCCCAGGATATGACTTGTATTTCCTCCTGCGCCTTGGTCAGTTTAGCTTGGTAGTCGATGTTGGCTGTGAGTTTAATGTTTTCAAGCAGCTTGATTGATTCCTCTCGGGTGTCCTGAGCCACTTGTTTTGATTCGCTATCCTGCTTTACTTTGGGGATTTTGGACAGTTCCTTTTCGATGTTGGCTATCAAGTGTTTAAGTTTAATGATTTTCGGATGCTTGGGAGTGTAGCGTTCCTGTAGTTTTTGAAGTTCTATGCGGAGGGATGTGAGCTCTGTTTTGTAGACTTCGGCGGAGCCGAGGAAAGTAGCTTCTTCCGCGGTTTTAACCACGTCGACGTGCTCTTTGTGCAAGGCGGCTTTAGCATTTGCTAGTTGATGGCTAATGAAATCCAGTTTTTCTTTTGCTTGGAGGGTTTTACTTTTCCAGTAGTCGATATTGTATACAATCGCCAGGGTGTTGGCGATCGCCTTGCATAGTTCCGGTTCCGGTCCAGTAACTTTCACCTCAATTATATTTGTCTGTGCGACCTGAGCTATGTCCAACATTGAACGGATGGCGTTCGGAGTGAGATCTTTGATGTAGCGCCATATTTTCGGGTTGCTTTGAAAGCTCGCCAATTTTTCCAGGCGTTGTTTGTAATCTTGCATTGCCTTTTTCGCCTCGTCTTGCGAGGAGAAGGCGAAGAAGTCCGGGTTTTTGGTGAGGGCTTTCGACTCGGAGGCATGCTGGAGGGCGTCTACCACTCCAGCGAGTATGGCGGTTTTGTTTTTTATGAGTTTGATTTCGGAGGGGATTTCGTTTCCCTTGCTACCATACCAAGTGATTTGGGCGCCGTTGATGGTGGCCATTGGTTGCCGGAGGGCGAGTTTAATCTTTGCCGTTGCCTGGAATTTGGGGGGAGTGTTTCGTATATGTACCATGGTTGCCAGGAGTACTAAAAGAAATACCAGGAATATGGAGACGAAACGTTTCCTGATAATCATCCAGTAGTCAGTGAGGTCAATGTTGAGTTTTCTGTCCTCTTGAGCGTCCATATAGCACCTGTCTGTCTCGTCGCGACCAAATGGCTTGCGGCGCAAGACTTGCCGAGCCGATCCACTGGTGTATAGTTGGGGGGGATAGGTGTTGCACAATTCGCCTTGGCTCCATGGCTTGGGCGACTCACTCCTCCCACTGTACGAGACACTATACACGCTGAAATGTTTAAAATCAACCATTCCAAGCCGATGTTGGACTCCAAGGACGCGGCGTCCTTGGAAGACGCGTTGTCGAGTTTCCACCTGTCGCATGGTGGCCGCGCGGAAGGCGTTGGGAGCCGGATGGCTGCGTTGTTGGGGATGGATTATGGGGTGTTGGTCCATAGCGGTACGGATGCGTTGACGTTGGCGTTGCTTGGGCTTGGCTTTCGTCCGGGGGGACGGGTGGCGGTTCCCGCATATATGTGTTCGGCGGTGCTGGACGCCTTGGCGTCGGCCGGGTTGGTTCCGCTTCCCGTGGATATAGAAAAAGAGACGTTGGGCATCTCTTCCGATTTGATTCCGGAGGGAGTGGACGCCGTGGTGGGGGCGCATCTTTTCGGGATTCCTTCCCCATTGTATCGAATTTCCGGGGTGCCTTTAGTCGAGGATTGCGCCCAAACGCTGGATACGGAGGTGGATGGGCGGCGTGTTGGCTCCATGGGAAGCGTGTCGGTGTGTTCTTTTTACGCTACGAAACTTTTAACTTCAGGGCATGGGGGAGGGGTTGCCACTTCCGATCGAGGGGTTTTGGATTGTATGGTGGAATTAGTGACCCATGACAAAATAGAACGATGGTCTCCCAGGCGTCACTATTTGATGTCCGACTTGAATGCGGCGCTTCTAGCGTCGCAATTAGACAAGCTTGGAGCGATGTTGAAGCGCAGACGGGAAATATCTTCCAGGTACCTGGCGGCTATGGGGAAGGGGGCGCCTTCCTCCGGAAATGTGTACTCCCGTTTTCTGGTGATTCCCGACGGCGTGCCCGCCGATGATGTTATAGCGGCTTTCGTCGCCACCGGGATAGAGGCCAAACGCCCTGTTTACAGTCCTGTTTACGAGTGTCTTGGGCGTTCCGGCGACGAGTTCCCCGTCGCCAGCTGGGCGCGGGACAATCTGGTCTCCATTCCTTTGTATCCCGCCTTGACGGAAGGCGAGATTGACAGGGTCGAGTCTTTTTTGGAGTCGCATTCCGATGAGTTGCGTCGCTGGCCACCAGCCTAACCTTTATCCCTACGCCGGATTTTTCGCGAAAGCCGCGTCCGTGGATTGCTTTGTCATTGTGGACAACACCCAGTATGTCCGGAAGGAATACCACAATCGGAATAGAATACTTTTTCGGGATGGTTCGGTCAGATGGCTGTCGATTCCCGTCAGGAACGCTGGACGGTACAAACAAAAAATCCTCGAGGTGGAAATAGACGGTGGCAAGCCTTGGCGTCGCATGCACGAAAGGACGTTGTTGGTGAATTACAAACCAGCGCCATGGTTCGACTGGTTTTTTCCTAAGCTCGTAGGGTTGTGGGAGCGGGAGTGGCGATTGCTCGTGGATTACAATATCGCTTTTATCGAGTTGTGCTTCGAGGCGATGGGTGTTGACACACCTGTGCTCAAGGCCTCGGGCGCTGGGATTTCCGGTGCCGCCACAGAGCTCATTGCCGATATATGCCGGGCTACTGGAAGCGACACCTATCTTCACGGAAAGCATGCCTGCGATTATGTGGATTTCGCAAGTCTGGAGTCGCGCGGAATTAAAAATTTGATACAGGATTATCAATCGGTGGAATATTTACAGACCGCGCCGGGATTTGTTCCCAACCTTTCTATTCTGGATGTGTTGTTCAACAACGGGCCGACGAGTTTGGACGTGGTGATGAAAGGGCATTCCCAGTTCTCGGCTTGATGGATGTCCCCGCTTTGCGCGCAAGCCTCCTCAATAATGAGACGACGAATGTTTTCTACTCAAATCGCTAGTCGTCTCCAAGGGGTTTGGGAGGTTTGCGCCCAAAACATTGGAGATGACACCGCCGAAAAGGAACTTAAGCCAATGGAAATTAAGCACTTGCCAATTATTCAGTAGGCCCTGTTTATTCGCGGTAGCCTTGGCGAAAAAAACGCCCGGCCATGGCCGGGCGTTTAGTTTGTCGATATGTGGGGTGGAATGTCAGCCCATTTGTTTCCGAAGGGCAGCTTGAGCGGCGGCCAATCTTGCTATTGGCACCCTGTAGGGGCTGCAAGATACGTAGTTCAGGCCGACACTGTGGCAGAACTCCACTGATTTAGGCTCGCCACCATGTTCTCCGCATATTCCGAGTTTGATGTTCTTCCGGGTTTTCCGGCCTTTACGGCAGGCGATCTTGACTAGTTCGCCAACGCCGTCCTGGTCGAGAACTTGGAAGGGGTCGTACTCATAGATGCCCGCTCTGACGTATTCGCCGAGGAATTTTCCGGCATCGTCGCGTGAGAATCCGCATCCCATCTGGGTGAGGTCGTTTGTTCCGAAGGAGAAGAACTCGGCTTCCTCGGCGATCGCATCCGCGGTGACCGCGGCTCTGGGAATCTCGATCATGGTGCCGATAAGCACTTTCATTCTCTTCAGGCCTTTTTTCTTCTTGACATCTGCGATGACATCCAGGATGATTTCCTTCTGCATGGCGAGTTCCTTGACGTTGCCCACCAACGGCACCATGATTTCGGGCTTGGAGCCTTTCACCGCCGCCGCGGCCTCGCATATGGCGCGCGCTTGCATTTCGGTTACTTCCGGATAGGTGATACCTAGGCGACATCCGCGATGGCCGAGCATAGGATTGAACTCATGCAATCCCTCGACGAGCTTCTTGATATCCTGAGGGGACACGCCCATCTGTTGCGCCATTTCCTTTTGGCCGGCGTCGTCGTGGGGAAGAAACTCGTGCAACGGAGGATCGAGTAGGCGGACGGTGCACGGGCGACCATCCAACGCCTTGAATATGCCGGTGAAATCCTTCCTTTGAAGCGGAAGAAGTTCTTTCAACGCCTGTTGATACTGGGCTATCGCCGCCAACGCTTTGTCGTCTCCGGCGCATAGTTTCTTCAGGTCGTTCAGATTAGCCACGCCATGCTGGTCTTTGAGAGCCTTTACAGTCTCGGCCACCAGGATTAGGCGTCTGAAAGCGATGATTCTATCGCCTTCGAAGAACATGTGCTCGGTACGGCAGAGTCCGATACCCTCGGCGCCGAATTTGACCGCGACTTCCGCGTCATGCGGGGTGTCGGCATTGGTTCTGACACCAAGCTTGCGGTATTTGTCGGCCAGTTTCATGATTTTGCCGAAGGGGCCGGTCAGGGCTGGCTCGACGGTGTCGATCTTGCCGAGATACACGGTACCCGTGGATCCATTGAGGGATATCCAGTCGCCTTCCTTGACGGTGGCTCCACCACAAGTGAACTTTTTAGCCTTGTAGTCAATGGAGATGTCTCCGCAACCAGCCACGCAGCAGGTGCCCATGCCGCGCGCCACGACTGCGGCGTGTGATGTCATACCACCACGAGCGGTGAGGATACCTTTGGCGACGTGCATGCCGCCGATATCTTCTGGGCTGGTCTCGATGCGGCAGAGGATGACATCTTTGCCGTCCTTCGCCCATTCTTCGGCGTCTTCGGCGTTGAAGACGACTTGGCCAGTGGCGGCTCCCGGGGACGCTGGAAGGCCCACTGTAACCTTTTCCGCTTTAGCCTCGGAGGCTTGAACGAAGACCGGGTGCAACAGCTGGTCCAAGGAGGAGGGCTCGACTCTCATCACGGCCTCTTTCTCGGATATAAGGCCCTCTTTTGCCAAATCCATGGCGATTTTCACCGCGGCTGGAGCGGTTCTTTTGCCGTTCCTGGTTTGCAGCATGAAAAGTTCGCCGTTTTCAATGGTGAACTCCAAATCCTGCATGTCGCGGTAGTGGTTTTCAAGTTTGACGCGGATGGCGTCCAGCGTCTTGAACGCCTTTGGCATGGCTTCCTGCAATGAGGGATACTGTGTCCTGCGAACTTCTTCCGGGACACCTTGCGATTTCGCCCACTCGCGGGAGCCTTTCAACGTGATTTGTTGCGGGGTTCTTATCCCTGCGACGACATCTTCTCCTTGGGCGTTTATGAGAAATTCGCCGTAGAAGTATTTGTTTTCACCCGTTGACGGGTCTCTCGTGAAAGCCACGCCAGTGGCGCTGTTTTCGCCGGAGTTACCGAAGACCATGGTCTGCACATTGACCGCTGTTCCGAGGAGTCCGCGTATATCATTGATTTCGCAGTATTTGATGGCGCGGGGATTGTTCCAGGAGCCGAATACCGCGTCGATGCCGGCCCAAAGTTGGTCCATCGGATTTTCAGGGAAATCTTTGCCAGTGCATTTTTTCACTACTGCCTTGTAGCGTTTTATGACATCTTTCAAATCTTTTGACGTGAGGTCGGTGTCCATTTTCGCTCCGACGGCTTTTTTCACCGCATCGAGCTCGTGTTCGAAATCGTGGTGGTCCAAGCCCATTACCACATTCCCGAACATCTGGATGAAACGGCGGTAGGAGTCGAGAGCGAAGCGCTCGTCACCTGTGAGATCGATCATTGCCTTGACCGTCTCTTCATTGAGGCCGAGGTTGAGAACGGTGTCCATCATACCCGGCATCGACACGGCAGCGCCCGAACGAACGGATACGAGCAAGGGGTTGGGGCCTTTGCCAAAAGTCTTGCCAGTAACTTTTTCAAGCCTGGAGAGGTGCTCTTCGACCTCTTTCTTTATAGACTTGAAGAACTTCTCTTTGCCGAGTCTGTAGTATTCGGCGCATGCTTCGGTCGAGATGGTGAAGCCTGGAGGCACTGGAAGTTTCAAGTGGGCCATTTCCGCGAGATTGGCACCTTTGCCGCCGAGAAGTTGCTTCATCGACGCTTTGCCTTCGGACTTGCCTTTGCCGAAAAAGAATACAAACTTCTTTTTCCCTTTCGTTGAATCTTTTTTTCGGGGCATATGCCATTCTCCTTTATTTTTAGCCCTTCCACAATTGGACACATTATACTTAGAAGCTTTTAAAAGCCTCGACTACCTTGTACTTGTCGGGATGCCGGGAGAAAGTCATCAGCACGAAGTGGCCGTTAACCACCGCTGGGAATGGGACCGCCAAGATGTCAATTTCCCCTTTTTTTCTGATTTTTTCGAGTTTTTTAGCCTGAACTTTGTTCGTCTGGTCGTATACGTACACTTCGACATGGACTCCGTCAATAATGGAAACGATACCATTTGACGCTAGAAGGGCCCGGTATTCCACGGGGAACGATTTTTGGACGTGGAGTCCGCATTTCTTGAAATGAAAGAACAGCTGTTCCAAAGTCCGGGTGTCAATTTTATTTTGCTTGGAAGACGCGCATCCTGCGATCGTTGCCGTTACTAAGGCGATGGTGCAAAAAGCGACCGCCAAACGCCAGCAGGCCCGCCGGGACGTTTTTGTCGGTGCGTTTGACAATAGTTTCATCGAAATTCTGCCTTGTTTTTTGACACGGCCCTTTCCTGAGAGTAGGTTCAAGCATGGGCTGGTAGCAAACAGGGAGCAAATCTAGCATGTATCGTGTTTTCGTCAAGGCGGGAAACCGCTCAATACGCGAAAATATAAGATTGAGAGCCCGACGCATGTCATGGAGGTATGGAGATGCTTGAACTGGGAGTAAATGTTGATCATGTGGCCACTGTGAGAGAGGCGAGGAAAGCTCCGTGGCCATCTCCTTTGGAGGCGGCCTTGGTTTGCGAGGATGCGGGTGCGTGGGGTATAACCGCGCATTTGCGCGAGGATAGGCGCCACGTGAACGACGCGGACCTCGCGGCTTTAGCCGCCAACGTGAATCGGCTAAACATGGAGATGGCCGCAACTGACGAGATGGTTGGAATCGCATGTACTTTGAAGCCGAACAGCTGTTGTCTTGTTCCCGAGAAGCGTCAGGAGCTGACAACGGAAGGGGGGCTGGACGTGTCGTCGTCCCTTGATAGGTTGAAGGATGTGGTCGGAGAGTTGCGTGGAGCCGGGATTGTTGTCAGTCTGTTTATCGATCCCGACAAGGAGCAGCTTGACGCCGCCGGCGAGTCCGGAGCGGAGTACGTGGAATTGCACACCGGTGCGTATGCGAATGCCACGGGGGAGGCTGCCACCAGTGAGTTGGAGCGCCTTGTGAAGGCTGCGGAGCATGCGCATGGAGTCGGGTTGAATGTCAATGCCGGGCATGGAATCGACTACGATAACATAACGGGGATTTTGAAGATACCCCATATGCGCGAGCTGAATATCGGCCATAGCATCGTGGCTCGCTCTGTCATGGTGGGGATTCGTCAAGCCGTGTCCGAGATGTTGGATTTGATGGCTTCATACGAGGGGTGACACCCTTTCGCGCTACCGTTTCCGACTTTCGCGGAATTGGCAAGTGCCTCAAATTGCTAGTCGGCTCCAAGGGGTTTGGGAGATTGCTCCCAAAACCTTGGAGATGACACCATGAGAAAAGCATTTAACCCAATAATAATAAGGCACTTGGCAATTATTCAGCAGGCCCGGATTAGGCTTTTGTCAAGTTGGGGAAGTCGTTTGGCAAGGCGTTGCGGCAATCCACCACGCATTTGCCCATGCTTGCGATTTTTGCGTGGTCGACATCGTCGTGTGCCGTGGAGATGACGACAGCGTCGAAAGACCTTGACGTATCCACATGAATGCTGCGTCGCCCGCGGTATTTGAGATGTTCCCTCAGGCTGGGCACTTCCTGGCAGTGCGGGTCGTAGTATTCAACTTCGGCTCCCTTGGACTCGAAAAGTTTCCATAGCTCGAAGGAGGGGCTTTCGCGGAGATCGTCGACGTTTTTCTTGTACGCCAGTCCCACTAGGAGTATGGACGCTCCGTTCATCGGGATTTTCTTTTCGTTCAGCGCCTCCATGGTTTTATGGAGCACATAGGATGGCATTGTCGTGTTTATCTCCCCCGCCAGCTCTATGAATCGGGTGGTGGTGTCGAACTCCCTGGCTTTCCACGTGAGATAGAACGGGTCTATTGGGATGCAGTGCCCGCCCAGACCAGGTCCTGGATAGAACGGCATGTATCCGAATGGCTTGGTCTTAGCGGCGTTGACCACCTCCCAGATGTCTATTCCCATTTTAGTGAAGATGACTTTCAGTTCATTGACCATGGCTATATTGACGGATCTGAAGATGTTTTCGACCAGCTTCGTCGCCTCCGCGGTGGCGGCGGAGGATACCGGTACGATTTTTTCTATTATGGAGTCGTAAAGACTTTCGGCGATTTCTCGCGATGCGCCGTCGTCCGCTCCGACAACCTTGGGAATGGTGGACGTTGCGAAATCCGGATTGTTCGGGTCTTCCCGCTCCGGGGAATACGCCAAAAAGAAGTCAATTCCGATATTCAATCCACTGTCGCGTTCCAAAATCGGCTTCAACACTTCCGCGGTTGTTCCCGGATATGTCGTGGACTCCAACGTTACAATTTGCCCCTGGCGTAGGAACGGGGCGATTGTTTTTGCGGTGGAGGTTATGTAGCTCATATCGGGCTCGCGGTGCTGGGTCAGTGGGGTTGGTACGCATATAATTACCGCATCCGCACGGGCAATCTCGGAGAATTCCGCGGTGGCGGAGAATTGTCCGGAGGTGTGCATTCGCTCGATTTTTTCCCCAGGAATGTGCTTGATGTAGGATTGTCCGGAATTAAGCTTGCCCACCTTCCTGGAGTCGATATCGAATCCCACCACATTGAATCCGGCGTTGACGAATTCGATGGTTAACGGGAGGCCGACATATCCCATGCCCACCACGCCTACCACCGCCCGCCTGGAATTGATTTTTTCCAGCAAGTCCGATTTGAAACGAGACATGGTATTCCCTTTGTCAAATGCCCAGAATCTGGGAGCCGGTGTTTAGTTCAATGCCCTGCAGGTTCATCCGCAACGCATCCGGATTTGACGCCGACTTCAATGCGTCTTCCTCGGTGATAGAGCCATCGTTCACCAGTCCTAGCAGCGACTGGTTGAACGACTGCATCCCGTCGTCACGTCCGGTTTCCACCGCCGCCGGGAGTTTGTCAAGTTGATCCTGTTCCAGGAGTTTGCGCACCATGGGGGTGTTTATCATAATTTCGGCGGCTGGAATAACTCCCCCTCCGAACGCTCTTGGAATAAGGCGTTGACAGATGATGGCGTGAAGGTTTATTGACAGCGCCATACGGATCGAGGCTTGTTCCACGTGGTCGTAGAAATCCAAGATACGGGAAATAGACTGGGATGCTGTCGTGGCATGCAATGTGGTCAAAACCAAATGTCCCGTGTCGGCCGCTTGCAACGCGGCGTCGAAACTTTCCCTGTCTCTCATTTCCCCCACCATTATCACGTCGGGATCTTGGCGCAGGACGTGGGTAAGGGCGGATTGGAAGGAGAGTGTGTCCAGTCCAACCTCTCGTTGCTCGAATACCGATTTTTTATCCTCGAACTCATACTCTATCGGGTCCTCGATAGTTACTATGTGGCGCCGGAAATTCCGGTTGACGTGCTCGAGCATCGCCGCCAGAGTCGTGGATTTACCGCAACCAGTCGTACCTCCCAGTATCACAATTCCCCTGGGATGTTCCGCTATTCTTTGGAGTGTGGGGGGGGTGCCCAACTCCTCCAGAAGTAGAATCTTAGTCTTCACATGGCGCAACGTGAAGCTAGGCCGTCCCCGTTGCTTGTGGATGTTTACCCTGAAACGACCGACGTTGTCTTCCACATACGATACGTCCAAATCCCCCGTGTCGTGATACCTCTTGATGAGCTCGTCGTTTGCCAGCTGCTTTAGCATTGTGTCGATGCATTTGGCGTCGGGTAGAAAGTCGGTGTCTACCAAGCTCCCGTCGATGCGGAGAACAACAGTATGCCCCTCTTTTATATGCCAGTCCGAGGCGTT
This sequence comes from Lentisphaeria bacterium, assembly GCA_015486135.1. Taxonomy (GTDB): domain Bacteria; phylum Verrucomicrobiota; class Lentisphaeria; order Victivallales; family JAADHT01; genus WFSE01. The sequence continues at coordinate 19,652 of WFSE01000103.1, read as the reverse complement.
GGAGTTGACTCCAAGCTCCAATAAATCGTGAATTACACTAATAGCCATAACGAGTCCTCCAGGTTTGTTGACTCCAGATTCGATTTGGAAGCGACAAATCTATATTCGATTTTCTGGATGTTCAAGCGGCAATGTATATTGTGACGGGGAGGGGAGGCTACTAGCTGTCGGTGTGGATGGATTTTTCCAACGATAAAACTCTTGACAAAAATCTTCTGGGTTGTAGTTTCCTCTCCGCTTCGACTATCGAGCATGCGGGTGTAGCTCAACGGTAGAGCCCCAGCCTTCCAAGCTGGTCGTGAGGGTTCGATTCCCTTCACCCGCTCCACTCGGCACCAGCCTCGTTCCGCGGGTTCAGGGAATCACGCGCTCTGCGCGGCCCGGTTCCGTTGAAGGCGTCCGGTGCGTCCGCCTCCCGCCTTCGGCGAAGCACCTGCTCTGCGAGGACGGAAATCCGAAATGCTACCTGTCCTCCATAGCTTTAGCGAAGGGGGAAACCCTAAATCTGAAATAATGCCGCGGTCGTGCTCGATTGGCTTGGGTTTCGAGCATTTCGATTTTGAAAATTCGAATTTGTTTCTTATTTCGGGTTTCGAGCTTCGAGAGAGGGTGTCTTCAAAACACACGGACGTGTGTGCGTCCTTATGGCTGTTGTCGCCTGGATAGGACTGCTCCGCTCGGGCTGGATATAGGGTCGCAAGCCGCGATTTGAAAATCCTCTTCCAACGGATATTTTAGTGGCTCCGCTAAATTGGAACGCCAAGAGTTTGGAAAACAAAGGAGGAGTGCGATGTCCGACATGGGGAACATTGATTTCGCTGAGCTGCAGAATGCCGTCAGACGGTTCGAACCATCTTCTAGAAGGCTTGTGGGGCATGTCCCGACAATAGCGCTGACTCCGGTTGTGGATGGACGCGCCGGCGCCTACGAGGCGAACGTCGCGGATACTTGGAAAATGGTTGAGAAGGTTCACAAGCTTATTACCGAGAATGTCTGTCTTCCCGATGGCACTCCCGTCAAGGTGGTGGTTCCTCCCGAGATAGTTTACGGTGCCCGCACCGGAGCGTTGGCGCAGGAATACTATGCCAAAGAAGGTGTTGGTGCTAACATTTGGATCAGCCGTTCCTGGGCGTATAGCGACGAGCTGATGTCGGCCTGCCAGGGGATTGGTAGCTCGGAATGGTTGCAGGCGGCATACGGACTTAACCAGACCAACCGTCCCGGCGCCGTCTGGCTGAAGGCTTTCTGTGCCGCCATGGACGAGAAAAACCGTCCGATATTTTCCATATACAATCCGGATTTGGAGGACGAGAGTGGCCCGTTGGCTCCCTATGTGGCGGAGCGTCTACTTCGTTTCGCTCGTTGCGCCACCGCCGTTCTAGAGATGAGAGGCAAGAACTATCTTTCCGTCGGTAGCGTGTCGATGGGAATCATCGGTTCGGATGTCAGGCGCAATGCGTTGCTCCATTACTTCGGGATGGGATCCGTGTCGGTTGATATGGTGGCTGTCCGCGGCAGGATGGACGCTGGTTACTACGATCACGAAGAGCTGGAGCGCGCATTCAAATTCATGAAGGAGAACTTCAAATACCAGTTCAACTCCGGGGAGAAGCCCCTGCCGGACGACGAGCTTTTGCGCGAGTCGATTATGATGACGCTGATTGTCCGCGACTTGATGGTGGGCAACCCGGTCCTAGCCGATCCCGCCGCTGGCAAGGCCCAAGGCTTCAAGGCGGATGTCGAGTTCGCCCAAGGGCATAACGCGATTTGCGCGGGAACACAAGGGCAGCGCGCGTGGACCGACCTCTTCCCGAATTTCGATATGGCCGAGTCGGTGTTGAACTCCTCGTTCGACTGGGATGGATTCAGGGCACCGTACATCACCGCCACGGAAAACGACTCTAAAAACGGCATTGGCATGACGGTGGCCAACTTGATATCGGGTGCGGCGCAGCTTTTCGCCGATATCCGGACAAATTGGACTCCGGAGAGCGTGAAGGCCGCTACGGGAATCGACATCTCCGATATCGCCCCGCAGGGATTGATTGACAAGAGGAACTCCGGCGCTGGATCTTTGGACTATGCGTTCGACCTCTTCTCTATCGTTTCAGGTGGCGCGAACACTCCCATCCAGGAAGCCATGCGCGAAATCCGCGGAAGCGAAGCGCTCCAGAAGGAGTTGATCAAAAAGTCCTGCGATGGCACAACGTATATCGCGGCTATCCTCGAGTATTTCCTCGGAGACGGCCTCTCCAGCTCGTACCGGACACCCGGAGGAGTCCCGATGACTTCGTATCGGTACAACATGGTCGGGGAAAAGATGACGTTTTCCGTCGTGGAGGGCGAGACCGTCGATCTTCCCGAGAAGGCCGCCGACCATATAAGTTCCGTCACAAACGAAACTTGGCCGGAGACCTACTGGGCCCCGCGCGGAATGTCTTCTTTCGAATACATGTCGAGAATTGGCCCCAATCACGACGCCAACTCCTTTGGACTTATCGGCGCCGACCTTATAACCTTCAACGCCATGTTGAGGATTCCTGTCGATATGCACAATATTCCCAAAGAGGACATCTTCAGACCTACGATGTGGGATCGGTACGGAGGGGACGATTTCAGAGTCTGCTCCGAGCTCGGACCGCTTTACGCCTGAGGATTTCGGGAAAAAGATTGAGAGCGTCCCGGCCAGGGTCGCTCTTTTTCTTTGATAGGCACTTGCTGAATAATTGGGACGGATGGACAGGGGGTGCGGGCGGAGGATTGGCGCATTTCCGGCTTTTTTAGTAAGCTTTTTGATAGGTGCGCTATCCGCCGCTTCGAGGGGCGTTGATAAACCGCGATGCTAGGAGGTCGCAAAGATGAAAGCCCGAACTAGAGCCATGATAATCTTACCGGTGTGCCTTTTGTTCTGGAACGCCGTGGAGGAGGTAGCCCAATACGAACTGGCGCGTTTTGTGCCGAATCCCTATTACAGGACCGCGGCTATTATCGTCATGTTGGCGTTTGGATTCACTTTGATTGCCGACTTCGTGTCGCCATGGATCGCCGCTTTGTTAGAGAAGCATTACAAGAACAGCAAGAAGATGATGGGGAAGACATTAGGGACGCTAGCCTTTTGCTTAGTCACGCTTGGCTGTATATACCTTCTCTATTTTATGATTTATATCAAAGGACCCCAAAGTGTTCTGCCACCCCCTTGGCGGTAATCGCAGTATATTGTTGTCGTTCTGGGCGTTTGGAAACAGACCAATGATGGATTGGAAACTTGTCCCGCCGGAGGGAATTGCTGAATGATAGCGTTTGTTGCGATGTTTTGCCTGTATGGTTTTGCTTTGTTGATGCTATTGGCATTGGTGGCGCTCGTTGGCTCCTCCATGCTTGCAAGAAAGAGGATTGGCAAGGCGCAGGTGTTCCTTATGCTTGCTCCTATTGCGGTTTCGTTCCTTTTGGCGACGGGAATACTCGTTCACAAGGCGATTTCGATTTGTAGCCGCGCTTGGCATTGGGGAGGGGAAGCTGTTGCGACTTACGCGGATGGCGAAAGGAACGCCACGCGCATGGACGACGCTTTGACAAAATCTTTTGGTGTGACGATGGATTTGGACGCGAAAAATCCGAACACCTACTTCAAAATCCATTTTGGCTCAACCTTGCGTGGCGTACATGATGTGAAAGCATTTGTGGACGCAATGCCGTTTCTGAGGGACCATGCGCATTTTCTGTATTTCAAATGCGAGCCGGAGGATATTGATAAAATCGTGGAGATGAAGAGGTTGCGCCAAGTGGATGGCGATGGGGCTTCCTTTTACGAGGGATTGACATCGCCTTCCTGGTGGCGGCCAGAATCATTGAGTGGCGTGACGGTTTACAGGTATGTCGATGCCACGCGGGAATACTCTTGGACATTGTACACCGACAGGACGAAAAAAGAGGCGTATTTTCTCGAATTCACCTGGTGACGCAAGCACTATGCTACTTCCTACTGTTAACCTGACTTGGATTTTAGCCGCTAATTCTTATCAGCACGCATATGTTAGCCGCGGCCTGCGGGGTCTGGGAATTATGGGAGGCTATGGGAATAATAGAAAACCACACCACATTTCCGTCTTGAGTCCTGCGTCTTGCGTCCCCCCGTCCCCCCGTCCGCGACACCAGTAATACAAAGCGGCACAGGGGTGCCGCACTCCAAAGAGCCTACGGCTCGCGCTCCGCGCTATTTTCGCAAGGAAAAGCCTCGATATTATCGATAATGTCGATACTATCGATTTATCCTTCAGAACACACGAACGCGTGCGTCTCCGCGAGGTAAGAGGTCCGAGCGTTTTCCAGTAAGCCCGAAATCTGGTGTTATTTCTTCTTGCTCTTGCTTTTTGAATTCGGCTGGTTTTTCGCCACCGTCATGTAGGAGATGCAAAGCGAGAGCTCGTGCCGAAGTTCGTGACGCGCGATAATCCTATCAATCATCCCTTTTTGCAGGAGGAACTCGGCGGTTTGGAAGCCGTCTGGCAGTTGCGCCTGAGTGGTATCCTTTATGACACGCGGACCGGCGAAGCCAATGAGAGCGCCTGGTTCGGCAAGAGTCAAGTCGCCTAGGGATGCGAAACTCGCGGTAACCCCGGCGGTGGTGGGGTGGGTCATGATGACGATATAGGGGAGGCCAGCTTTGTCGTGGTGGTGGATTGCGCCGCTTGTTTTCGCCATCTGCATCAAGCTGAGCATTCCCTCGTACATTCTGGCGCCGCCGCTGGCTGTTACAATAACCAGGGGGATGTGTTTTTGTGTCGCCAGTTCAGCTAGGCGGGTGACCTTTTCCCCAACGACGGACCCCATACTGGCGCCAAGGAAGCGGAAATCCATCACTCCCAGGGCGAATGGTTGCTGGTCCAATGTCGCCGTGCCGCAAACGATAGCGTCCTTGAGTCCGGTTTTTTTCTCGTTCGCCTTGATTTTCTCGTCGTACGACGCCACTCCTTCGAATTTAAGAGCGTCCACCGAGCCCAGCGAGGAGTCGATTTCCGAGAAGGAATCCCTGTCAGTGAGGAGCTTTATCCGTTCCCACGCAATCATGGGATTGTGGAACGAGCATTCCGGGCAGACGTTGAGGTTTTCCGCTAGTTGTTTGCGGTAAACGACCTCGCCGCAACTCTTGCACTTGTCCCAGAGTCCTCTAGGGATGTCTTTCTTCTTGTTTCCCACGCGCAACGTCGAGTATTGTTTTTTTCTGAACAAAGACATGGTTTCAATCTTCTTTTATCTGGCCATCGGTTTATCGTCCACCTGTTCTCCGTCCTGTCTCGCCCCAGCTCTAGCGAAGGCGACAACGTTGGCGAAGGAGGAGGTCCCAGCCCATTTTCCTTCAGAGTTCCCTACATTAGCCTGTCCTCGCACTCTTGGCAATGCGGAGACGGTTCTTTTTCCGATTTGCCGTCTCATTTCCAGCTGAGTATTTCACAGGCGGGCCAGCGATTCTTTCACCTCGACCAGCTTCTCCTTCATCTCCGCGAGTTTCGCGCGGGCTTCCTCGACCACCTTTGGCGGGGCTTTGCCCGTGAAGTTCGGGTTGTCCAACCGCGCATTCGAGGAGGCGACCCACTTTTCGAGGTCTTGTTTCTGCTTTTCGAGCTTCGCCCGTTCCGCCTCCACGTCCACGATTCCCTCTAATGGCACAAATACCGTTCCGGCATCGGTGACCGCGGACGGTGTCGGTCCCGAAGGTTCGTAGTTGGTATCTATTTCCAGTGATTCCAGCCGCGCCAACCGCGTCAGCGAGTCAATGTCGCCTTTAATGAATTCCTCTATCTCGTCGCTGGCTGGTTTGAGGACGCACTTGAGCTTTTTTCCGGAGGGGAGGTCGCTGGAGGCGCGGATATTCCGAATCGCCTTCACCAGTTCGAATTTACCGTTCATGAGATTGATTAATCCGCCCATATTCCCGATGGCGTCGCATATGGTTTTGCCGTCGGGGTAGGGGTATTCCACCAGCACCTTGTTATCGGGGATATAGCCCAGGTTGTGCGCCACCTCCTCTGTGAGGAAGGGCATGAATGGGTGGAGAAGCCTAATCACCGCGAAAAGCGCGTAGTCGAATATGGCGCTGGACGCGGCGGCGGTTTCGGGGGAGGAGAGGGGTTGCTTGACCGATTCTATGTGCCAATCGCAGAACTCGCTCCAGACGAAATCGTAGAGAGTGTGCGTGGCTTCATGGAAACGGAAGGCGTCCAGGGCCTTCCCGACTTTTTCCGCGGTTTCCGCGAGTCTGGCGAGCACCCAGCGGTCGGTGGGGTGCCATGTTTCAATAGGCCATTTCGCTTTAATCGATTCGAGGGTTTCCCGCTCTTGGAATTCCGCGAAGTCGAGTGATTTCTCCCCTTTAGCCGTCCGGAATCTCGCTGCGTTCCATATTTTATTGGCGAAGTTCCTGCCGATCTCGCATTTTTCATTGGAGTAGAGGATGTCCTGTCCCAAGGGGGCGATATAGATGATGGAGAAGCGCAACGCGTCGGCGCCGTATTCGGCGATCACGTCCAGCGGGTCCGGGCTGTTTCCCAGGGATTTGCTAAGCTTTCTCCCCTGGGCGTCGCGGATTATACTCGTGAAATAGACGTTTTTGAAGGGGATTTCGCCCATGAACTCCAAGCCGGCCATGATCATTCTCGCTACCCAGAAGAAGATGATATCGGGCCCCGTGACCAAGTCGTTGGTAGGATAGAAGAACTTCAGTTCGGGTGTCTTTTCGGGCCAGCCCATTATCGAGAACGGCCAGAGCCATGAGCTGAACCAGGTGTCGAGGACATCCTCGTCCTGGCGCCATGATCCGCTTTTGCCGGATTCCTCGGGGGATTTCAATCCCACATGTATCTCGCCGGTTTCATCGTTGAACCAAGCGGGAATGCGGTGTCCCCACCATATCTGCCTGCTGACGCACCAATCCTTGATGTTCTCCAGCCAGTGGAAGTAGGTCTTTTCCCAGCGTTTCGGATGGAATTTTATTTTGCCGGAGCGCACCGCCTCTATCGCGGGTTTCGCTAGTTCATCCATTTTAACGAACCATTGCTCGCTGATTCTGGGCTCTATCGGGACGCCGCCGCGTTCGGAATAGCCGACGCTATGGATGCGTTCCTCTATGGAGACGAGCAGGTCGGCCTCGCGCATCATTTCCACGACTTTTTCGCGGCATTCGAAGCGGTCGAGCCCATCGAATTCCTCGCCCGCCTTGCCGCTCATTGTTCCGTCGGGATTCATAACGTCTATCATCGGTAGATTGTGGCGTTTGCCCACCTCGAAGTCGTCCGGGTCGTGCGCCGGGGTGATTTTGACGCATCCAGTGCCGAACTCGGGGTCGGCGTGCTCGTCGGCGACAACTGGTATTTGGCGGCCCGTCAAAGGGAGTTCGACCATTTTTCCAACGATATATTTATAGCGTTCGTCTCCGGGGTTCACCGCCACCGCCGTGTCCCCCAGCATCGTCTCGGGTCGGGTGGTCGCTACAACAACGTGCCCGGTTCCGTCCGCCAGTGGATATTTGAAATGGTAGAAAGCGCCATTGACTTCCCGGTATATGACCTCCTCGTCCGAAAGGGCGGTTTTGGACACGGGGCACCAGTTTATCATCCGTTTCCCGCGGTGGATGTAGCCTTTGTTGTAAAGGTCGACGAAGACTTTTTTGACGGCTTGACTGAGCCCCTCGTCCATTGTGAATCGCGCCCTGTCCCAGGCGCAGGCTGTTCCCAACGTTTTCAATTGCTTGATTATTGTGCCGCCGTACTCTTCTTTCCACTCCCAAACCCTTTTAACGAATTCCTCGCGCCCGAGGTCGTCCCGGGAGACTCCTTCGGTTTTCTTGAGATTCATGGCGACTTTGCTTTCGGTGGCGATACCGGCGTGGTCGGTCCCGGGAAACCAGCACGCTTCGAATCCGCGCATCTTGGCGCGCCTCAAGAGGATATCTTGCAATGTGTTGTTTAGAACATGCCCCATTGTGAGTATGCCGGTCACGTTTGGCGGTGGAATCACGATGGAATACGATTTTTTGTCGGAGGTGGGATCGCCTTTGAACCAGGAGCCGTTTTCCCACGCCGGGCGCCATTTCGCTTCTACCGACGCGGGCTCGTACGCCCTCGGTATTTCGTTTGTGTGTTTTTCGCTCATATTTCTAGCCTTCCATCTCCTCTGGCGGAAGGTTGACGATTTCCGCTTTAAACGAGGAGTTTTTGTAATTTATTTTAGTTACGCTGGCGTTTGGCACGAAATTCAACGCCAGCTTGCGAATCATTGAATTGGCAAGCGACTGTATCGACGCCCAATGACCGACACACACAATTTTGCGAGTCGGGATATCTCCTGACACCAGCGTGTTTCTGAAAGTCGCCATTCTGATATCGACATCGTCCCAGGTCTCGTTGTAATCCGGCCACCAGCGCTCCTCGGATATCTCGGGTATCACCGTTTCCGGGTATCTCTCCGATATTTCTCGCAATGTTGGTAGCGAAACCTCCTTCAATGGAAACCACGCGGCCTCGAAAAGCTCGTGCAAACGCGGTTCGAGCTTGACTTGCAAATTCGCCGCCGCCGCGATTTCTGCGGCTGTGGCTACGCAACGGTCGAACGGGCTCGACAATATGGTCGTGTCGCCGACGAGGCGTTCGCTCATGAACGCGGCGCATACTTGGGCTTGGGCTCTGCCACGCGGGGAGAGCGCGGGGTCGAATCCCAAGTCCAATCCAATATTTCCAAGCGACTCGCCGTGCCTGATTAGATAGAATTCCGCTTCTTCCATTCGCTTCCGTTTCGCTTATATCTCTGTCCCACCCCAAAAAAATTAGCACTGGAGGGCGTGGACACTACAGCCGCCCCCATGTCTAGTCAAGCCTTCACCGTCCATTCCGCGCGGCTTTCCCGCGGTGGGCGGGGAATTTGCAATCATGTGGCGCGCTAGTATTTTTGGCGAGTTTGTTGTGGAAACCCGCATGGCGGTGAGGAGATTGTAATGTGGAGAGCGCGGAGAAGCTTATCGCCTGTACTGGCAGTGTTGCTCGTGTTCTTCTTTTGCCATGCATGTCCGGCCGGCAAGCGCGGGAAAAAGAGGAGGGGGGCTAAAGCTCCGGGGAAGTCTTTCAAACTGGAGAAACATCCCAACATAGGCGGGCTCTTGCCTACCGTTTTGCGTTTCGGCTCCAAGTTTTCTCCCATGGCCGGAGTCATGGCATATGATCCCGGGGACGGTTATCTCGACGACATCAAGGTCTCTGGAACCGTCGACACCAAGAAGCCTGGCACGTATCTCCTTCGCTATTCGGTGGCGAACAGCCGTGGCGACACCAAAACAGTCAAACGCATGGTGAGGGTTTTGCCTCCAGACGCTTTCGCGGTGTTGAGGGCCACCGGGCGACGCGGGCCGGGGCGGGTTGTTGTCCTGAATAAATCGTATTTGGGGCGTTTGGCGGGGGGGCTCACTTATATAAGACCTGTCGTCAGCGCGGTCAGGGGCACTGTGTGCTATTTCAAGCTGATAGAACGGCATTGGGATGCCGATGGTTATTCCCCCGATCCTCCAAGCGATACCGACTGGGGCAAGGTCAAGTCGGAGAGGTTCTACCGCGATTTGTACCTCTGCATGCGTCCCAGACTTGATCGTTGGCTAAAAATTATCGCCAAAAACGGCGCGGAGACGAAATCATGGGTTTTCGGGTTGAAGGGCGACCCGGGAGTGAAGTTCCGTAGCGACTTTGACAATAAAGACCATTGGAGGCTTTCCAGAGAGGTTGATGATCCCATGACCGCCAAGCGCCAGTTCCCAATCTTCGCGCAATCCGCGACCTATTGGTGCGTGCTTCCTCTGTGGATGGAGAAAATGATGGGAGGGGGAGCGCGCGTGACCACGACTGGAGGAGTCAAAGGCTTGCGCGATGCCGCTGAACGGGAGGAGCTTCATGGTTTCTATTCCATGTTGAGATCGTTCATGTCCGGGGTGGACAAACGATCCCAGTCGGACGCCAATTGGCGCAAAATCGCGGTGCAATTCGACCACGCGTTGGGATTGGCTATGAACACCTCCTACAGACGCTCTTTCCAGATCCCCATATCGGAGATGAACGGCGGCTCGGATAAAGACTACAAAAGGCATTTCGCGGAGTATTACAAACGTATCCGAGCCAAATTCAACCCGAAGCGAATTATCGTAGGGACTGGATTGAGGGGGCACGTTACCGTATTCAAGGATTTCTATGACGTGAATAGTCCTTATTTCATGGCCGAGTGGCACAAAGGGCATTTCGACACCATGTTCAACCGCTTCGCCAGCGAGGACAAGATTATGCCGTGCCTGATTGTCTATCCTAGAATCAACGAGGTGTGGAGCAAGGCGCAGGCGTTCACTTTTTTCGAGCTTCACCGTAAAATCCATAAATTCGCCAAGCTGCGCAACGTCGAGACGGCGATGCTCGACAAAATCGGGCATTTGGGACGGTTCAAGGATGGAAGATGGAGTTCCTTTGCACTCCCTTATTTTGCCATGTGGTTCTGCTACGATGGATACGATTACCTGAACAACGGACCGTTTTTCGCCAATGACTGGGATGGCGACGGGCTTTCCAACTCCAAGGAGCGCCAACTCAACACGAACCCGTTTAATCCGGATACCGACGGGGATATGATGTTCGACAATTTCGAGGTGGCGTGCGGGTTGGACCCGCTCGACCCCAAAGACGCCGCCAAGGACAATGACCACGATAGGATGACCAACTTTGACGAAATTGTGGCTATGACCAGAACCTCGGGGGCGGGATGTGGAACCCCGCCGCATCCCGCTCTGTCCATTACCGGCTCCGACGGGAAAAAGGTGCTTGTGAATCCCAACAATCCCGCCGACGCCCAATGGGATCCGGACAACGATCTGCTTCCAGCATGGTTCGAGGTCAACGCCGGCTTGGATCCTATGAACGTAACCTCCTTGAAAAACGGCAACAAATTCTTTGTTGAACAACCTGATGTGAATCGCCCCTTCGCGGGGATGATCGCGAATTTCGCGTATCATTACGATATCGACAAGAATCTCGCGGATTTCGATGGCGACGGAATGTCCAATATGGATGAGCTGGCTGTTGGAAGGAATCCAGCCAAGGCTAACGACACTCCTTCGCCCCAACGCGTCGAGTGGGCTCGGCTCGGCGCCCGGCTTTTCGAGCGATATTTCGAGCCGGCTCGTTACGCCAAGCGCTTCGCTTCCTCCAAGGAATCCCGCGTGGACAAGGTCTTTTCCTATTCGCCAACCGAGAACGCTATCACCGCCGAGGTGGCGATAGCTTCCATGAAATGGCAGCCCCCATTCGACCGCTCCGCTCCGGGGACCGCCGAGGAGATGATGGCTCGAATGATGTTGGTTTTGCGCGGATTGCGCGCCCATACGGAGCTTTGGAGCGGACGGACCAGGATTATCGCCGGGGTTAGCTCCCGCTCCTATGTTGTCCCCCCTTCGGGCAAAGGCAAATTCCGCGTGGATCGCGGATTGTACTCCATTTATATTCCCGTGGCTCTATTCAAGGAAGACAATTACGCGGTCGCCATTTGCGCAGCGCTGAAAGCCTTGTCGGACAAGCGACTTAAGCTGGGAAAGCGTCCCGGAGGTGGCGCCAAAGGCAATATGAGCTATTGCTCCCTTAGCGCCCCAAACGGAGTCAAGGTCCTTTTCTTCGATTATCTCGAGGCGGGATGCGCCACGGCGTTCAGGTCGTCGTTGAAATCCGGGGGGACCGACTTGGGCGTAAACTTCGATTACGTTAAATTCAAGTCCGAATACGACCGACTCCTCAAACGTTTCCCGACGGAGTAGCGCCGCTTAATGGTTGGCAGGTGCCTCAAAATATTAGTCGTCTCCAAGGCTTTTGGGAGGTTTGCGACCAAGTCCTTTCGCAAAGCCCGGAGGGAGCGGAGCTCAGAAGGAGGGGAGCCCTAAAAACACACTAACGTGTGCTCCCAACACCTTGGAGATGACACCGCTAAAACAGGCTTAACCCAATGAAAATTAAGCAATTGTCAATTATTCAGGAGTTCCTGGCATGCTGCTTCTGCAATGCGGAAGCGACATCTTTGCGTTTTCTGCGCTTTTGCGAGGGCATCCTATGGGGAAGCAATGATAATACAAAAATCACCCTCCCGCCTCCCTGGAGCGCGGTGCTTGACACGACTGAAAACGGATTTAACCTAAGGAGAACAAGGTGCTAGGTGCCAGGCGATTCTTCATTGGTCCTCGGCGTGTGGGTGTCTGGAGGCGGGAAGCTGACATGTCGGATATTAGCAGTATTGACAATGACGAGCCTATCGGGTTGAGCGGGCGTTTGTGGCGTTTCATCTTTCCTAAGTTGAACCGCCGCTTTTTTATTCGACTTGCCGTGGAGGCGTTGCTTGCCTATCTGTTTTTCGCTTTCATATGTGTTCCGGCGCGGATTCACGGCGGGAGTATGATGCCGACGTATCCGAAGGAGTGGTTCGACTTTTGCTGGCGGCCGGCATACTGGTTTTCGACTCCGCGCCGGGGCGACTTGGTGGTTATAAGATACACAGACAAGAAGCTCTATTTGAAGCGTGTGATTGGGCTTCCTGGAGACACGATAGCGTTCAAGGACGGTAAATTGATTCGAAACGGCAAGTATATGGACGAGCCGTACGTGAAGAAACCGAGCGACTGGAATCTGCCGGAGAGGACGGTCCCCGAAGGGAAGTTATACGTGGTTGGAGACAACCGGTCGATGCCGATGGACAATCATATTTTCGGAGCGGTCAAATTGAAGCGTCTTTACGGCGCCCCATTGTGGTGACAGGGAGGTTTCTATGAGGAAGGCGGTATCGGCGCTTCTGGTGGTGGTGGCGCTCGCGGCGGCGGCGTGGTGGTTTGTCGGGGGCCGGAAGAGTGACGAGGAGAAGATAGCCGCGGTGTTCGACAGGCTTGTGGACGCCTGCGGGAAGGCCGCCAAGGAGTCGCCGATAGGCATGGCGTCAAAGAACGCCGAATTCTCGAATATCGTCGCCGACCCGTGCTCCGTGGATGTTCGCGAGGTGATGATTGACGGGACATTCCGTCCTTTGGAGTTCGCTTCCCGGATCACTAAGGGGAGGACGATGTTCAAGACGCTGAACGGTAAGGTCGATGACTTGGTCGTCAAGGTCGATCCTGGCGGGAAGACGGCGGTGGCGGAGTATTCCATCAGGGTTTGGGGGGAATCTGGCCAGCGGGGGGCTTTCGACGAGTCCCGGGATTTGCGCTCGGAACTCATCAAGGTGGACGGAAAGTGGAAGATTTCCTCCTTTGTGGTGGACAAGGTGCTGGAGCGTTGAGAGGCCGTGAGTCGGTGAGCCTGTGAGTCCGTGAGGCCGTGAGGCCGTGAATCTGTGGGGCCGTGGGATGGTACCTCGCAAAGACGCGGAGATCGCGGAGAAAGAGGGAAAGAATTCACCACCCGCTTCGCTGGAGGCACGGAGACTTTAAGAACACGGAGATCGTGTGAATTGGCCAGACCGTTCCCGGCCTGTCAAATTCACCCGATGGCTTTGATTGGAGAAAGGGAAGAGCGGGGATTTTCTACCATGTAGGAAGTGTAGGGCATGTAGCTAGGGAGAAGAATAACCACGGATGGACACGGATAAACACGGATAGGGGGGCGAATGTGGAGGGAAATATCGATTTTTCTTCTGTGCAAGCCTTTTCCATCTCCGTTTGCGGAGATGGAAAAACTTCGTGAACTTCGTGTTCTCGGTGGTGAAAAGAAGTCTTCAAAATGGCGATGGACACATGCGCTTGGGAGTAGGCTGGCGAGTAATGACAACGCTGTATGTGTTTTAAGATGTATTCAACCACAAAGATCACGAAGAGCACGAAGATGCCGCTTCCGCAAAGCGGAAACGACATGTTGTGGGGAGGAAAAGAAAAACTCCGCGTTCTTTGCTTCTCTGCGAGGAATAAAAGAGAGGTTGCCCTGCGGAATTCGCGGTATATGTTATTGTAATACCAAGAACGCATGAAGCCGGGTAAATGCGGTCTGTTCGGGAGGTGTGAAAAAAAGTCGGATTTTTTTCGGAAACCCGCTTGACTTTTCGGGGGGGGGGGTGGAGCCGTTCGGGGCGGAATCCAAGGGCGGATACCAAGGACATGCGGGCTCGCCAGGCAAGGTGGCCCGTTCCAAAGGAATCCCAACTCCGCCAAGGGTGTCGGTGAAACTCAAACGATGGAGGGAGAGTTCATGAATTTGACCTCTGGAAGAATAGTTCCCAAGCTTAAGTATGGAGCAGTTCCGTTCACTGCCAATGGAACATTTGGTGCTGGCGGAAAGCCCGCTAAATTCAAATGATGTATGGGCGTGGAACAAAATTGTTGTTGATGGCGTTCGGCTTGCTGCTTGGCGGTGCGCTATGCCATGGTAAGGATACCTCAAGGCCTAATCGCGGTGCCGAGTCTACCCAATATTCCTATGGACTTGACAATCTTATCGCCGACTTGCGGAATCCCAAGTTGACCGAGGATAGGAAGGTTATATGCGTTGAGTTTTTTGAAAAGGTGTCTTTGGATGGAACTAATCTTTCCAAGAGGGATGTTTTCAAGCTTTTATCCACAATGCCGGGGGTTTCGTCAAATGGCGGAAAATTGCGTGGTGCCATAGCGCGGCTTGTAGAGGTGGGGGCCCGGAAGCTTGTGCTGGATCTACGGGATGTTTCCAAAATACGCGACACTATTATTCGCTGTCCTTTGGACAATGCGTCCCGAGTGCTTCTTTCGTTCTTTTCATTGACGACTAAGACAATCACTTTGAGTTCATATGACACTCTGAAGGACGAAGCTTGCAATACGCTTCTGGGGGCTGCCTGGAAGGTTGAGGATGCTTCATGCATTATTAGATTCTACTCGTCACTGTTCTCATCGTTTCCTGTCTTTGAATCCGCATTCCAATCCGATGTGTTGAGATTTTGCGTTTTGGAAAAACACCGTCAATCCTTGTTGAGGTTATGCGAAGTCCTTACGTTAGCTCTCAGGTTCGAGCGTTCGGGGAGTGCTTGTGTTGCTGTTGTGGATACAAAGGGGGTGTCTTTTATAGCGGACGTGGTGTCGGGAAGCGAGGGAGAGTTGTTTCAACTGAGATTTATAGCGGACGATATGCTTCCTTTATTCGCCGCGCCGAAAATCGTAAATGCTTTGGCGAAGGTCGCATCTGAAAAGGGAAAGCTTGCCTTAGCGGCTAAAGGCAGGTTGATGACCCTGTTCCAAGTGCATGGAGAACAGCGTCTGGCTTCGGAAATTGCCACGTGGCAGTCGCAGGCTTCCGCCGATTACTTTCTCAACAGATTGCTCGAAGAGGGAATCTCCAGTCGAGCAAAAGCGAACTTTGCCAGTTTATTTGTTTTGTCTTTGCTTTTCAGCGAGGCTGATGACGTGAAAAAGCATCTTGACAAACTGCTTTCTGATAATGTTCCGAAATCCGTGAAAGCCTCCGTCGCCTCGGCTATGCTGTCATGTGGCTTTGTTGGCGATGGCGCCGTGGTGAAAATGGAATTTAAATTTTTGCTTGCCATGCCTGATAGTCTATTTATGGACAATCTTGGCTACTGGCTGGACTCATATAAATGTTATCTCCATAAGAAACTTCCACCCGAGGAGGGATGCGTCTTGGATGACAAATTGTCTCGTTTTTGCCTTGGTTGGATTAGGCATGCCAAGGTTGCATCCGATGATGACATAGCCGCTTTGGGGCGATTGTGTGGCACCGCCACAGCGTTATGCTCTAGACGAAAGAATATGGCCCAAGCATTGTTGGAAAAAATGGAATTGATCCAGCCTGAAAGAAGGACTTCGGATTGCTGGAATGCCCTGCGCGGTTTCGTCGGCAAAGATTGCGGAGCGGACTTGGAAAAATGGAAGAAAGCCGTCGAGGCGATGCCGGGGAAGTAGGGGGCCGTGAACCTGTGAGACTGTGAGTCTGCCTGTCCTCCATAGCTCTTCGAGCGGAGGAGGGTGAGTCTGCCTGTCCTCCATAGCTCTTCGAGCGAAGGAGGGTGAGTCCGCCCGTCCTTCCGCAAAGCCCGTGAGAGAAAAGATAAGAGATTGTCTCGCATAGGCGCATAGAAAGCACCCCCTATACTATCTACAGTATCTACATGGTTAAAATCTTCTTCTACCATGTAGGGAATGTGGCTGGTGAGAAGAAGACCTGCGAATGTGGTGAATTGACAATTCAGAAGCTCAAAAAGGCTAAATTGGAAGCCGAAATGGAAAAAAGTGGGAGGCTTCTGGTTGGACGACTTTACATTGGCCTATGGGGTTCAATATTTGGCTTCGGAGCGCAAGGGCCGTAAGTTGGTCCCTTGAAAGACATTCCAAGTCCCGGGATTGTGTATGAACACGAACACCAAGTCAGTCCTAGTTGCAATTTATTTTTTGTGTTGTCTTCTCCCGCTTGCCGCGGTCGGAGACTCCAAGCGTGACGGTGATTTCTCCAAGTTCGCCAAGCTCGCGGTGGCCAGGATATGCGACGACAGCGTTCCTTTGAAGAAAAAGCTCGCCTTGCTTGAGTTCTTCCAGAGGACAGACAGGCGTTTCACCAATGAGGACGCCGAGGTTGTTCTCAAATATTTCAAGAGCCAGCCCAAAGTATGCTCCGAGGCTTTTATGATTGCCGTTTTCGCCGAGCTTAAAGATTCCAAGGTGTTGACCCCCAAATTCTTGGGCGAAATGTTCGAAATAGTTCTGGAACCGGATGGGAATCCCGAGTTCCAAGCGTTGTTGTTTGTCGAGATTGGATATCGCACTGGATGGGAAGGATTTACCTGTCCGAAACCAAAAACGGGCAAGTTCGCATCCGCACTCAAGACTCTGGAATCGCTTGATTTCGGGATGATGAAGCCAGACCGCAAAGAACTGGAGCTTATAGCACTTTGCGAGTTGAAGCCCTCCATCTCCCCGTACCTATGCGAATATTGTCCATCATGGTTTCCTATTGACGTGTTTGGAGGCAATGCGAGATTCAAGGCATTCAATGATTTGCTGCTGAGGGAGGTGTTGAAATCGCGCCCCAAGCAGCGGCTGGCGTATCTAAAGATGATAACCAACGGTGCTATGGGAATTGTCAATGGCAAGATGGATAACTGTGCTGGAGCGGTTTCCGACTATTGCTATTTTATTACGCCAAAAGAGCTGGCCAGATTGGTTTCCGTGTCTTTGAAATACGCTCGAAGCTCTTGGAGAGACATGGACGCCTTCGATAGAGAAAAGGCGTTGTGCGCTCTGGATGCCGCTGTGGCCCGCGGATTCGACAATTTGGCGGCTTTCGAGCGCTGGTGGGGGAAAGACCGCGAATCTTTCGACGTGCTTGGAGAGATAATCTCCCGAGCCCTTGCCGGGAAAATGACCGAGGCCGAATGCGATATCGCCACCCAGTATATTTTTGAGTTCGAGGATTTGGGGCTGTTGAAGGACCGTGTCCCGCCAGCGAGGCTTAAGGAAGTGGAGGAGTTCCTGTTCGATAAAAAAGTGCCATGCTACAAGGATTCTTTGAGGCAGGACGTATTCGATATGCTACACGATCTCTATGTGGCGGCGGGCGGGGATGAGGACCGCGAGATACCCAAGGAGTTTGATATTGACGATGAACAGTTGGATAAGCTAATGGCGAATATTGACGAGGCGTTTAGAAAACATCTTATCATTATTCCCCCGCAGGAGTTAGACAAGATTTTGGCCAAATTGCTTTCCGAATCGGACAATAGCGGTTTTTTGTCTGTTTGTCGGGACTTGGATATTCAGTTGGGAGAGAACAGGTTGGAGAAGCTTGTGGATTATTTTCCCGAGTCCATTCCCCCGAAATACACTTTGGCTTTGGGGCGGTTTCTTGTCGCATCAGTGGACAAGAAGGGGACGTTGGTCGGCAAGCTCTCCTCATCCCTCTCCAAGTGCGCATTGAACGCTTTGAGCGGATATCCCAAAGGGACGTGGCCCGCGGGGGGCGTCGTGGCGCTAGCCGATTTATGGCGCTCCAGCCTGCCGGAGAAATCCGACAAGCCGGATAATGTATTGGAACGCATGGCCGGGTCGTTTTTGAAAACCATGAAGGGAGACCGCTCGGACACCTTGTTCGCCGCGTTTTTCACCCCTCCCAAAACTAAAGAGCCGGTGAAGGGAAAAAACAGCGCTCCTGATTCTATCGAGGTGCCCGATTCGTATGGTAAACTGCTGCGGGTGTTTGCTGTCCATTGCAAAACGGAAAAATACAAAGATGGCTATATTCACTTCATCGTGGAAAGAATTATCTCTGGAAAACCTGATGTCCAGTCTCGAGCACTTTGTTTTCTCGCCGGCAATATCGACTTGGCGCGCCGCGCCGCTGGAAATGGCTCGGACAAACGCGCCTTGGCCGCCGACCTCCTAAGCATATTGGAAGCCAAAGGCCTGCGAAAAAAAGACCGGGAGATTATCTCTACGGAACTCGCCAAGCTTGTCGGTCAGGACTTTGGCGCTGACTTGGAAGCCTGGAAGAAGGCCGTCGAGGCGATGCCGGGGAAGTAGGGGGCCGTGAGCCTGTGAGTCCGTGAGTCCGTGAGTCGGAGAATCTGTGAATCCGCCGGCTTGTCACGCCGTAGATTTATGCGGAGGCGGAAGGGTTCGCAAAGCGAACGGAAGGATGAGACAGTGGGCTTTTGTTCAAGAATTTTTAACCACAGAGATCACGAAGAACACGAAGGTTTTCCAGCTCCGTAACCGGAGCTGGAAAAGGTTCGTATGGAAGATCTTTCGAGGTTCGGATTTGGTATCTCTGCGTTCTCTGCTTCTCCGCGAGGAAAAGAGGAAAAGAGGAAAAGAGGAAGAGATTGCCTGCAAAGTCGCGGAGAACGCAGAGGGGGGGGAGAGTTTTTCTACGAAAACCGCGAAAGTGGAAGCTGCGAGCCTTTCGCTAGCGTTCCCGTCGGTTCTTGCGCCGTCTGTGGCGAAAATCCTCCGTCCCATGTTATATTGGGTGATGATATTTCTGGAAAATTTCGCGTGGGTGTGGTACATGCTCTAGGGCTTGGGCCCCGATGGAATGATGACGAAGGCGGGATTTGCGTTATGAGCGAAGAATTGAAGACGATTGATGTCCAGCAAATACAAAATCGAATTTTTACTCTTCGCGGTGTTCAAGTGATGCTTGATCGTGATTTGGCGGAATTGTATAGGGTCGAAACCAAAGTCTTGAACCAGGCTGTCAAAAGAAACATAGAGCGTTTTCCCGAGTCGTTTCGTTTTCAGTTGAGTCAGGATGAAAAAAATGAACTGGTCACAAAATGTGACCGGTTCGAAACGCTTAAACACTCCACTGTGGAACCTCATGCTTTTACCGAGCAAGGCGTATCCATGCTTTCGGCGGTTTTGCGCAGTGACACCGCAATCCAGATCAGCATCCAGATTATAAATGCCTTTGTTGTGATGAGGAAATTTTTTGCCACCAATGCCGCGATTTTTCAGCGCCTGGATAACATCGAACAGAAGCAACTTATAACCGATGGCAAGTTGCATGAAGTTTTTAAGGCGCTTGAAGCCCGGGAGATAAAACCAAAACAGGGGATATTTTTTGATGGGCAGATTTTTGACGCCTATGTTTTTGTGGCGGACTTAATCAAGTCGGCCAATGAATCCATTG
>WFSE01000102.1 GCA_015486135.1 Lentisphaeria bacterium | reverse complement strand
AATTGGAGGAGAGACAGGGGGGCTTTTAGCCGAGTCGAGAGGGGCGTTAGCGGAGGGATTGGGTCAGTAATTCCGCGTATATTGGGGCTATTTTTTCGGGGGAGAAAATTTCCAGTCTGCGTTGGGCCAAGGTGCTGGCCGTGGATTTCGCTGTGTCATCCGTGGACAGGTTTTTTAGCATTTTCGCAGCCTTGGCGGGAGACCGTTCTTTCAATAGCGATAATGAGAGCAATTGCTCGTCGTCGCCAAGGATTTCTTCGGCTCCGTTGACTTCGGTAGTAACAATCGCGCATCCCGCGTCGATGGCTTCGAGAAGGATGTTGGGAAGACCTTCGTGGATCGAAGACAGGAAAAATACGTCCGACGCCAGCAGGATATCCGAAACATCCGGGAGGCGGCCTATCAGATGGACTTTTTCGCCGAGCGGGGCTCCTTCCAGTTCGTCGGCCAGTACTTGAGGGCCATAGCCGAAAAGGACCCCGTGGACGGTTGGCGCGATTTTCGCGAGTTCGCGGAAAGACGCTAGCCAGAATGGAAAATCCTTGGACGGCGAGAGCCGTCCCCCACCCGAGATGATGATGGCGTCTTGGGGTATGCCTAGCCGCTCCAGTAGTCTGGCTCTCGCCTCGGATTTGATTTCCGCCGTATTGGCCTCTTTGAAACGTCGCTCGAAGATGTTGGGAATGACCACAATGTTGTCCTTGGGCACTCCATCGTCTAAGAGTTCTCTTTCCAGCCCCAGAGAGTTGACGACCATTGGTGCCGGGGAGAGCGCTTTGGATAAAAGCCATTTCGGCATACCGAGTTTTTCTTCCCCCAAGCCTCCGCGGAGGGAGCCGATGAACGGAATTTTGCCGGAGACGAGCTTCAGCACGTTGGTGTAGAAACTCCATGAAAAAATGATGTCCGGCTTGCTATTGCGCAATTTAGACTTGAAACGCAGCGCTTTGACCGGGGGCGGGCCGGAGAGGGAATCCAACGGGACGTTCAGCTCACCAAAGGCGTCGCGCCACTTGTCGATGATCCTGCCGCTGGCCACCACGACGCTGGGGTCGTATTCCGAACGGTCGAGATGCTTTAGGAACAGGTGGAGCTGCTTCTCGCTACCGCCCTCGCCAAGCTGTCCAATCACGCAGAGGAGTTTCTTCATTTTGCTATGCCTCAAAATCCAAGGCGGTAATTATATCACCCATAGAAGAGCAAATCGCCTCTTATCGTTAATATTGCAGGTGTCATGCTGTTTTCGTGTTCGTCTTGGAGGTTTTTGTGTTTTTTTGCCACGGAGAGCATGAAGGTTTTTCATATCTGCGTTTGGAGATGAAAAAGGCTTCCATTGGAGATTGCCATCTGTTTTAGCATTAGCCCATTCTCTTCCCCAAACATATTGGTTCCGCAGCGCGGAAACAATATCTTCGTGTCCTTCGTGCTCTTCGTGGTGAGATAAATCTTACAATAAATGTCTGTTGTCCATGACATTGGCTTTGTGTTGTAATCAAGGATATATGTGCGTCCGTGAGCGTGTTTTCAAGAGTTTTCTTAACCACAGAGAGCACGAAGCTCACGAAGTTTTTCCATCTCCGTTGCCGGAGTTGGAAAAGGCTTGTATGGAAGAGAAATTAATAGTGTCGAACTTCCGGTTGCCTTTGGTATTCACATCTTTTCTTCGTTATAACATGCCGATTCCGCGGAGCGGGAACGACATCTTCGTGGACTTCGTGTTCTTCGTGGTGAGATGAATCTTAAAAATACAGGTCTATAGTCTATGGTGTTGGCCTTGTATTGATATGTGCGTCTGTGAGCGTGTTTTCAAGAGTTTTCTTTAACCACAGAGAGCACGAAGCTCACGAAGGTTTCCGCTTTTGCGGACAAAAGCGCAAACGGTGGTTCTTCGCTTTGTGTGGCTTGGTTTTGATGTTAGTTGTTTTCTTGTCTTCTTTCTAGCATGGCGGTTCCGCAGAGCGGAAGTGGCATCTTCGTGTGCTTCGTGTTCTTTGTGGTGAGATAAGTCTTAGAATCTACAGCATCTACATGGTTAAATTCTTCTTTGCCCATCGGGTGAAGAATGGGAGAATGATGTCCTTTGGATGTTGTTTGCTTCGGGGGGTTACCAGCCCGGGTTCCACTTGTTGAACCATATTTGGACGGATGCGAGGATGAAGACGCGTTGGTATATCTGATGGCGGCTGATTTTCGAACGCGCCTTTTCCGCGGCGTCGGGGTCGGCGAAGAGGCGCCACAGGCGTTCGCCCTCGGAACGCTTCAAAACGGTCCAGACTCCACTGTCGGCTTTTGACGAGAACAACAGCTCCCGGAGGTAGTCTTTCATCTTGTCGCCACACCATTTGTCGAACGGGATTCCAAACCCCCATTTTCTTTTGTCGGCGATTCTATCGGAGATTTTCCTCCTAGCCAGTTCGCGGAGGAGGTGTTTGGTTGTTTTTCCCTTTATTTTTAGGGAGAGCGGGACGGAAGCGGCCAAGTCCATGACGGCGGGGTCGAGAAATGGAACACGGACCTCGAGCCCGTGCGCGGAACTCGCGATGTCCACCTTTCTCAGGTAGTCTCCGTGAAGCATGAGGGAGAGTTCCAGTCCCATTAGTTGCTCTTGCGGGGTGGTTGCCGATTTGGGAATGAAGGAGTTGAACCGGGTCCAGGTGGGATCGACCCCCGAAGCCGCCTCCGAAAATTCCGGCGCTAGAAAATCCGCACGGCTGTCCTCTGGAAAATACGTATTGAGGAGGGTGAATATCTGCTCCTTGGGGGCGGAGGCGAATTCCATCGCCATGAGGGCTTTTCTCGCAGTGTTAGCGCCTACCAGCGGCGAGGCGATATTGGCGATAGCGGCGATGGCTTTTTTGCCGGGAAGCGAATGGAGTTTGGATAGTGTGGCGGCGTGGTTGAACCTGCTGTATCCGCCGAAGAGCTCGTCTCCACCATCCCCGGATAGGACGACCTTCACATGATGTCTCATCTCTCTGGAAATGGTGTATGTAGGAAGGCAGGAGCTGTCCGCGTATGGCTCGTCGTATTGAGCGATTATCGTTTCAAATTCGTCGGGATCGCCTTCCGCTTCCCCCATATTTATTTGCTCGTAGTCGGCGCCCGCGATTTCCGCGACATGGCGCGCGTCCGGGGATTCGTCGTAAAGTTCGTCCGCGAATCCCACGTTGAACGCCCGGAGGCGCTCCAGAAGTCCGTTTTTCAGAAGGAGAGTGACGATTAGGGAGGAATCGATGCCTCCCGAGAGGAACGCCGCCAGTGGGACATCCGAGCGGAGGTGGTGCTTCAAGGAGTCGATTAGCGCCGACTCCGCCTTGTCCAAAGCCTCTTCCAGAGTGAATGCATGTGGCGAGAACTCCCATTTCCAGAATTGTTGGAATGCTGGGAGGGGGGCATCCGGACGCAATTCCGCGAATGACGCGGGCGGGAACATGCGGATATCGTTCCAACAGGTGTCGGGGGTGACGGGATAGCCTAACGTCAAAGTGTCGTATAGGCCCCTAGGATCTATTTTCCGCGGAACCGGAGGCGCTTGGAGTAGGGCTTTTTGCTCCGAGGCGAAAAAAATCCCGTCGTTAGTCTTGGCGATGTAGAGCGGCTTGATTCCGGTTTTGTCGCGGGCCAGGGTGAGCTTCTTTTCCTCCGTGTCCCAAACGGCGAAAGCGAACATGCCGCGCAGTTTGTTCAGCGCTTTTTCAGCTCCCCAGGCCCTGATCGCCTCCGCTATAACTTCGGTGTCGGAATTTGTCTTGAAGACTGCGCCGATGGCTTTCAGTTCGTCGCGGAGTTCGCGGTAATTGTATATTTCCCCGTTAAAGACGGTGGTGAACCGTCCATCCGCGGAGGTCATGGGCTGGTCTCCGGTTTCCAGGTCTATTATGGCTAGCCGACGGTGACCTAGCCCCACGGGGCCGTCCAGAAGGACACCTTCGCCATCGGGGCCGCGGTGCGCGATTTCCGCGGTCATCCGCTTGAGTGTCTTCTCCCGGTCGGACGCGTGGTAATTTATAAAGCCCGTTATGCCGCACATGGCATTTCCTTTCTAGTGCTAATGGAGGCTGAATATAGCATTATAACCATAATGGGATATGTCCCGGACCGCCAGCGTCCAACGCGCCCGATTTGATCATGGTGTCGAGGGTGTCCAGGAGCTTGTTCTTGTCGCGGGGCAGGCGGCCTTTTAGCGGAATTGGATTCGAAGTATGGTTGGCGGTGAATACGGTTTCGAAGTCGAGCGCCGCCAGCATATCGCGGAGTTCGCGGACCACGTCCACTTCTGTCAGCGGTTGATATCCTTGGAACATACTGGTTCCCGGCACCTCCACGAATCGCAACGCCGATAGCAACTTTGGCTTTGCCAGATTGAGTATTTCCGCGGTTTCCGCGGCGTGTCCCGCGGAATATTTTTTCCCTCCCAAGCCAAGCAGGACCATCACGGAGCATTTGAGTCCCGCGTGTTGCGCGGTTTGAATGGCTTCCGCCATTCCGGTAGCGGTTTCGTGTTTGGTCACGAGGTCGAGAAGCCTTTGGCAGCCCGATTCCAAGCCCAAATAGAGGGTATTGAGTTTAAGTTTCTTGAGACGGTCAAGTTCCGCCGCGGATTTCGCGAGAATCGATGAGCCGTTGGCGTAGAGGTTGACACGGGCTAGGCGGGGGAAAAGACGGTTTAACTCGAGGAGTATTTGCTCCAATATGTCGAAATCCAGCGCCATGGCGTCGCCATCGGCGAGAAACACGCGCCGCGTGTCCAGCATGACTGCCGCCGCTTCCGCGAATTCCGCGGCTAGCTCCGCGAAAGGACGTTTCTCGTAACGGACGCCCTTATACATGGCGCAGAAGCGGCACGCGTTGTGCGGGCAGCCGTAAGCTACTTGGAATATTAGGCTATTGGCTTCCGCCGGGGGCCGAAAAAGCGGTTCTCTGAATTTCATGATGCTTTCATTTTAGACTAGTTGCTTATAATCTGCTAACTTCTGTCTTGCGTATTAGCTTCATATTACA
This sequence comes from Lentisphaeria bacterium, assembly GCA_015486135.1. Lineage (GTDB taxonomy): Bacteria > Verrucomicrobiota > Lentisphaeria > Victivallales > JAADHT01 > WFSE01. The sequence continues at coordinate 3,678 of WFSE01000102.1, read as the reverse complement.
CGAATGAGTGTGTCGGCCTGCTTTTTTGAAGATTTTTTAACCACAGAGATCACGAAGAGCACGAAGATTTCCGCTTTTGCGGACAAAAGCGCAAACTGGTCTTGCGCATGGTTGTTGGACAGGTGCTATAATACAAAGCGCTTAATGCCATGTTTAAGGATTTTCGCATTAAAGTTTATTAAAAGCCCGACTGGAGCGTTGGCCAGTTTCATGTAAGTTAGGGCTTACTGAAAAAGTCGGAAACGTACCGATGATTAGGCGATCCTTCCGTTCGCTTAGCGAACCCTCCGGGCTTTGCGGAAGGACGCTTCGCGCCTGCTGGATATAGGTGCCCCAGCGAAGCGAAGGGCACCATTAAATCACACGAACGTGTGTCGCGGAATTGACAAGTGCCTCAAATTGAGTAAAAAATATTAGTCGTCTCCAAGGCCTTTGGGAGGTCTGCTCCCAAAACCTTGGAGATGACACCGTTAAAAACAGTCCTAACCAAATGAAAATTAAGCACTTGCCAATTATTCAGCGAGCCCTAAGTTAGGAGTTGGGCTTCATGGATGCCCGTAAGTTGTCCCACGCTTTTTAGTTCCACGATGATTTGCTCATGGACAAACATGTCTATCCTATAGCCACAATCAATTCGGACATCTTTATAGGTGATTGGCATGGGATGTTGGAGCTTGAAGTCAATTTTATGGGTGGTCAGTTCGTGCGCTAGGCATTGCTCGTACGTTGATTCCAGCAATCCAGGACCAAGCTTGCGGTGCACTTCTATGGCGCATCCGATAATTTGATGAGAAAGCTTGTCGAAATCCTTCTTTTCCATTGAACAAGACATTTCTTTATGAAGCTAAACATGGCGGTTCCGCGGAGCGGAAACGACATCTTCGTGTCCTTCGTGCTCTTCGTGGTAAGGTAAATCTTAAAATTTCGGATTTTAGTTTATATTGTATTGGTCCTGTGTTTCAGCCCAGGTATATGTGCGCCCGTGAGAGTGTTTTCAAGACAGCTGGGGTCAGTTCCGCACTTTGACTGAAGTCAGAAGGGTTGGTCCCGACCCCGCTTCCGCACTGCGAACCCTTGCGGGCTTTGCGGAAGGACTTTCAGCAGATTCACGGACTCACGGATTCACGGATTCACGGACTCACGGACTCACGGAGCAGGGGAATTAGATGTTGCAGGGGGAGTACGGATGTGCGGCTATTCAATTTATATATGTCGTCACCTGGATAGACGATATACGCTTGGTTACAATTTAGTTCATCCAAAGCCGAGTAAAATCCTCTAGTTGGCTTTGGCGTTAGCGACCGTTTGATTTCGATCGCAATCAAGCCGGATGGCGTGTCTAGAACTAAGTCGATTTCAGCTCCAGCATGAGTTCTGTAAAAATAGGGTGTTATGTTGGTATTGGCGCCACCGCCGCAAATTTGCTCAATAATCCATCCTTCATAAGACGCGCCAAGAATGGGATGCCCCATCAATCTCTCAAAGGAGTTGATTCGTAAAAGTGTATGCAGTAAACCGGAATCCCTGATGTAAACCTTGGGGGTTTTCACCAACCTCTTTTTAGTATTGGCGGTAAATGGTGGGAGTTGGCGGATCATATAGCAACTTTCAAGCAAGCTTAGATAACGTTTTACCGTTACCGCGCTGATTCCGAAGTTGGCGGCTATTTTACTCGCGTTCCAGCACTGTCCATGTGAATGCGCGACCATTTCCCAAAATTGCTCCAACTGCAAGGCCGGAATATTAATCCCCAAATTGGGAATGTCGCGTTGTAGAAACGTGCCGATAAATGCTTTCAGCCAAATAAATCCCGCCTTTTCAGAGGCGGCCAAATACGCTCGGGGGAATCCTCCGCGAAGCCAATGTTTTTGGAGCTCGTCGATCTCGCGGCAATTGAATGGGGTGATCTCAAGATATCCAATTCTTCCCGCCAGCGTTTCAGAGCTTTGCTTTAGAAGATCCGGACTAGCGGAACCCAAAAGCAGAAAACGCCCGGCTCCTGGATTGGTGTCGACGTATCCGCGTAATACCGCGAACAGTCCAGGCATTCTTTGCACTTCATCTAAGATTATCAGTCGATGCTTGAACTCCGAGAAGAATAATTTCGGTTCGGTAAGTTTTAATAAATCCTCGCTCTGCTCCAAGTCAAGATATATCGAATCCTTAGATTCCGAAATCATTTTCGCCAGGGTGGTTTTCCCCGCTTGCCTAGGTCCCACCAAGCAGACAACCGGAAATATATCCAAATACTCTTCTATCGTGGACGCGATTTCTCTCTTAATCATAGCAACACCTCGGTGACCTTGAGAATCTAACATCAAATGTTGAATTTTCAAGGTAGCAAGGGGGCCGTTAATCCGTAAGTCTGTAAGTCCGTGAATCCGTAAGTCTACCTGTCCTCCGATTTATCCTTCGTAGCTCTTTGAGCGAAGTCGGAAGCTTTAGCGAAGGAGGATGAGTCCGATTGTCCTTCCGCAAAGCCCGCGAGGGGTCGCGGAGCGGAAGTGGAATCACTCTTCCTCTGCTTTCTCTGCGCCTCCGCGAGGCAATAATCTTCTTTTCCTACCATGTAAGGGGGGGGCTAAAGCGTGTCGATGGTAGCCTTGTAGAGGTCCAGGTAACTTTGTGTCACGATGTTCCAGTCGTAACGGGCCTTGGCTTCGGCTTGAGCTTGTTCGCCGAGAGAGTTGCGGAGGGCGTTGTCTTTGAGGAGGCGTTCCAACGCTTCCGCGAATCCCGTGGGGTTTCCGGGAGGGGCCTTCAAGCCGGTTTCACCATCGGCTATGACGTCGTCCACTCCCGGGGCGGTGGTTGTGAGTATGGGCAATCCGGCCGCCATGGCTTCCACTAGGACCATCCCGAATGTTTCAACGAGAGTTGGGAGCGCGTAAACATCGGCGGTTTTGTAGAGCGCCACGAGGGATTTGGGAGGGAGGGAAAACGCATCGTCGCTATCCGAGCGGGTGAAATCCTCGGAGCATACCACGCCGTTCTCGGCGGCGGCAGGATATTTCCGCGCCAGGTTTGAAGTCCCTGGACCCGCTACGACCCAGGAGAAGTCGAAGCCGGAGCTTTTCAGCTTGGAGGCTATTTCCGGGATTAGGTCGAATCCTTTTTTGGGGTGATAGCGTCCCGTGGTGAGGATCATGAGTTTCCCTTTGGCACCGAAACGTTTCCGTAATTCACTCGAAGGTTGGGTCATTGCGAAGCCAGCCGTGTCGGCGCCATTTGGGATTATTCGTATTTTATCGTTAGGGATGCCCAGTTCCAGATATTCCTGCTCCACGGTGGGGGTCAGTGCCACGAAGGCGTCGAATTGAGGGTACGCCGTCCTAATTGCGCGGTCTGTGATGTTGTCCAGCCGGTAGCCGTAATTGATCTCGGGCACCTTCTGGATGTCTTCTCCGCAGCACCTCAATACGCATGGAATACCGGAGTCCTTGAAGAAGCGGACGGTATGGACGCCGATGGGCCATCCCATGGTGACTTGCCAGAGATCGAAGGAGTGGCGTTTCTGGAGTTTTTCTAGTTGGCGGCGGAGGAGCCACCCTCCCAACCGTGGCATCCGCGCGAGGATGCCGTTGGTTTTTGGGTGGAGGCGTTCCACGGGGTAGGGGAGGTCGGGGTGGTCCGGCGAAGGGGGCGTGGTGGTGACGACCACCGCCTCGCAATCCATTT
>WFSE01000101.1 GCA_015486135.1 Lentisphaeria bacterium | reverse complement strand
GCTATCGCCACTCTGTCCGTTACCGCCGTGGCGCTTATGGTGTGTAGCAGGCCTTTGTCCCCGTCGCTTTTCTTGTAGCGGATATTTAATCTGCGGGCTTGGAAGTCGGTCAAGTTGGTGTTGCTAGCCACTTCCCTGTAGGCGTCGAATCCGGCGAACCAGGCTTCCACGTCGAATTTACGATATCCAGGCGCGCCCATGTCGCCGACGCAAACATCCACGACACGATAGGGAACCCCCAGTTCCTGGAGGAGACGCTCTTCGTTATCGAGGCATTCTTTGTGTCGTTCGACGGAATCCTCAGGCATGCAGAAGATTATCTGCTCCACTTTGTGGAATTGGTGGACTCGGAATATGCCCCGGGTGGCTTTTCCGTGGCTTCCCGCTTCCGTGCGGAAACAAGGAGAGAACGCGGAATAGCGGAGGGGGAGCTTGGCGGCGTCCAATATCTCGTCGGCGTGGTATCCGACCAAAGTCTGCTCCGATGTTCCGATCAGCGCCAGATTTTCGTTTTCTATCGCATAGGTCTCCGCGGCGCAGAAAGGAAGATATCCCGTGCCGAAAAGGGTCTTTTCCTTGGCCGCGCAAGGAGTCATGAAAGGAATGAATCCCCACTCCTCCAGCTTTATTCTAGTCCAAAAGAAAAGTGCGTCGCATAGGCGGGCGCCTTTGCCTTTCCAGTAATAAAACCCGGCTTGCGCGACTTTCGCGCCGCGCGCGGTGTCGATAATGTCGAGCAGATTCCCAAGCTCCTGATGGTCCCTGGGCTTGAAGTTGAATTCGGGTCTGTCGCCGACCTTGCGCAATTCGCGGTTGTCCTCGTCGGAGTCGCCGTCCGGGACTTCCGGGTCGAGGAGGTTCGGGAGCCAGAAAAGAGCCTTGTCGAGCTCCTTGCGCTTTCTGTCGCGGTCGTTTTCAAGCGAGGCTATTTCTTGCTTGATTTCCTTTACTTTCTCTCTGGCGTCGGGATTGTCCCGGCATTCCTTGCTCAGTCGGTTGCGTTCGGAGCGGAGGGTTTCGACCTTGGCGGTCAGTTTTCTGGTGTCCGCCTCTAGCGTCGCCAGTTTGTCGATATCCACGTCGCATCCGCGTCGTTCGCAATTGCGTTTGACGAGCTCCGGATTCTTTCTCAAAAGTTCGATGTCAATCATCAGTATCCTTTCTTCTTTCTCGCCCTTTTCAGCCAATTACACGGGGGGACGAAGCGGGTAAAACTACAGCGACAATGGCGCTTGGCAAGGGGTGGTTGCGTCGCTCCGCCCGTTTTTCGTTGATTCCCCATGTATTTTTACACCTAAAGGCATGGCATTTGCCATTGCTTGATGTAGAGTAGGGCGTTCTATGTCTTTCCCTCTTTCGCCATCGCCGAGGTGAATGGCGTTTTGGTAGGGAAGGCGCGTCCGGGTTTGTCACGGGAGGACAATCCATTGTTGGAATCGGATCGTACAAAGCGGGGTGATGTTTCCACCGCGTCGCGGTTGCGTGACGTTGTGGCGGTGGCGTTGTCGGCGACTCTTCTCGCCTTGTGTGTTTCCCCTTTGTCGCTGGCTGGTTCCGGATTGGGTGGGCTGGGGGCGAAGATTATCAAGGACGACATATCAACCTCCGCGGATCAGATCGATTACGTCGGGAGCAATCTCATCGCCACTGGCCACGTCGTATTGAAGTACAAAAACATATATTTCTCCTGCGACAAAGCCGTTCTGAACATGGCAACGAAAGATGTCGAAGCCACGGGGCGGGTTCGATTCATCCAGCGCACTAGGGAAAACACAAGAATTCCCTACCACGAGTACAAGGAGCTCTTGAAGGATCCCAACACCAAGGTCACGGTCAATGGGTATGTCATGACTCCCACCGGAGCCCAAGAGCTCGATGTCACGATTGTCAAGGAGGTGCATACCTGGACCGGCAAGCGCGCCGTCGGCAATTTGTCCACTGGCTATTTCGACTTGGGAAAGTTCTCCGGGCGCTACGGCGAGTACTATGTCAAGGGAGAGCATGGCGAGCGGTCTCCGGACGGCACGGTGACCGTCAAGGACGCCAAACTTACCACTTGCGAATATATTCGGGACAACCATGAGCATTATTCCATCACCTCCACCACGGTTGAGATGATTCCCGAAAAAACCAACGGAGACGGGAAATATTTTTCCGACAAGGGGCATTACCATATCTTCGCCTGGAATTCGGTGCTCCGCGTTGGCGGGGTGCCTATATTTTATTTTCCCGTCCTTTACAAGCCGCCTGACAGCAGCGGGTTGGGCGTTCAGGTTAAAGGCGGGATCGACTCCGACTGGGGCTATTTTGTCCTGACGAAGAAAAAGTTCAAGGTGTACGACTACCCCAACACCGACGTGACGCTGATGGGGGATTACTATTCCAAGCGCGGCCCTGGAGGGGGCGTGCGCATTGAAGCCGCCACGGACGATTCCAAGACCGACGCGTTTGTGTACGGTGTCTATGATTCCGATGTCGATGACCGCAAAGGACGCTTCGATTACGATAGCCACCGTTACGACATCTATGTCACGCACTTGAACCATTTAACCCCGAGATTGGACTTCAGGGGGCGGTTTGAGGCGTTGAGCGACCAAGAGTTCCTGCATGACTTTTTCCGTACCCGGGAGGATGAGAATCCGCAGCCCGCGACTTACGCGGCGTTGGAATACCAGTTCGACCGTTTCAGCGTGTCGGCTCTGGCCCGTCCAAGGGTCAACGACTTCTTCTCGGTTGTGGAGCGGTTGCCGGAACTCAGATTGGATGTTCCTAGGCAGGAATTGCTCTACAATATTTATTACCAAGGAAGCACCACGTTCAACTATTTCAGGATGAAGTGGCGCGATTACGACCATCCTCGCTCCAACGGAGGGCAGGATATTGATGACTACGAGACTGCTCGGTTCGATTCCTTGCACATGTTCTACTACCCGTTCAAATTGGGGCCTGTAAACATAATCCCCCGGGCTGGCGTCAGGATGACGACTTATTCGAAAACGTCCGACACTAAGATAGACCAGAAACAGCTTGACACCTACTTCATCGTCGATTCACCAACCACCGACCCCTCTGGATCCATAACCAACTATGACGACAAAGGGCACTCCGAGTTCCGTTTCGCGGCCGAGCTTGGTGTCGAGGCCAACACCAAAATCTATCGGACGTGGCAGAACGCCAAAAGCGCATTTTGGAATGTCGACGGTCTACGTCACGTCATGGTGCCGTATGTCAACTACAACTACATTCCGGAGCCTACGGTGGACAGGGAGCATTTATACTATTTCGACGATGTCGACCGGATTACGGAGCAGAACTTCGTTCGTTTGGGGGTTCGCAACCGCTTGCAGACGCGTAGGGGGGCCTACGGGCATCAGGAGATTTACACGTGGGCCTCGTTGGAGCATTACGTCGATTTCCATTTCCATCGGGAAGAAGGATTTAGCCACAACATGGGCGATTTCGGAACTATATTCAAGTTCAATCCATTTCCCAATTTCTCCACGACCGCGGATTTGCTGCTTGATGTCGGCGGGGGCAGCATCAACCGCTTTCAAACTCGACTGGATTACACGATAAACGAGGATTGGAAGGTCTTCGTGGGATACACTTACCAGGACGATTACGATCAGAGAAGTGTTTATTCCATGGGTAGTTCGCTGGTCGACATCACCTCCGGGAGTTCCTTCGCCAGGCATTACGACAAAAGTCAAACCATTGATTTCGGTTTGGAATTCCCCATATTCTCGAAGACCCGGGGCGAGTTCGAGATTAATTACGATATAGAGGATAATCGTTTTCAGGAGATACGCGCCAGGATTGTGCGTCAGCTCCACTGTTGGGAGGCTGGAATCGAGTACCGCGTGAGGGAGAGGAACGATGACGAGGGGGACAAGGAGTGGGAGCAGAGCGTAATGCTGACACTTTCACTGACGGCGCTTCCAGGAGTCAAGATAGAGGCCAAAGGGGGCGTGGGAGGCGGGCCCAATAATTGATGTTTACTGAACCGAGCCGCCAGTAATGGCGTAAAAACGAAATAAGAAATCCAAAGCACGAAAAGATAAATCCTACTTGTCCTTCATAGCTTTAGCGGAGGAGGAAACAAATTCAAAGTGCGAATGACGCAAATCAGAAATAACACGGCAAGAGATGGCGGGGGCGGGTATTGACGTTTCTTCCGTGCAAGCCTTTTCCAGCTCCGTCCGCGGAGATGGAAAAACTTCGTGAGCTTCGTGCTCTTTGTGGTGAAAAAAGTTTTTAAAAAGGGCTACCGAACGCACAGAGGAACAGACGGGCGAACAAGCCCAATGCTGTAGGCGACAGATTCGTATTTTAAGATTTATTCAACCACGGAGCTCACGAAGAGCATCCTTCCGTTCGCCCTGCGAACCCTTTGGACTTTGCGGAAGGACAGGCCCTTGGATGTCGCTTCCGCAATCGGAAACGACATGTTGTGGGAAGAGAGAGAAGCTTTGCGTTCTTTGCTTCTCCGCGAGGAAAAGAAAAAGAAGAAGAGATTGCCTCGCAAAGACGCGAAGGCCGCAAAGTGGCAGAGGGTGTTTAACCAAATGGAAAATAACGCACTTGCCAATTAGCCCTAATGGAGGTGGACAATGTCATCGGGTAACCGTAACTTGAGCGCGCTCAATGCATCGTCCTGGTACGGTTCCCTTGCCGAGCACACCTTTCCCGCCAGTTTTATCAAGCTGTCTCCAAGCGAGATCCGCGCATTGGCCGAAGGCGATGTCGATGGGGATGACGCAACGGCAGTGGTAAAGCGGTTACGGGGACCGATGGACGCTTTCCCGGGCAATTGCTTTGTCTTCGTAGATACGGCGGCGCCGACCGACACGGAGCGTTTCAAAGGAAAGCGGGGCGCCGTATATTCCCCCAAAAGCGCATGGCGTTATCTTTGCGAAAGCCGAAAAGTCTGCGACGCCGTGGCGTCGGGTGCCGCCGACCACATCTGCGTACGTCCATTCAGGCGCATGAGCGTGCCTAGGGAGTTTCGTCTTTTCATACAAGATGGGGTGTTGAAAGCGATGAGCCAGTATTGGTTGATTCGGCATTTCCGTCGTTTGGAGGGGCGTAAAGAGCACTATTGGGATATGGCGCGGGCGTTTGTCGAGAAGATTGAATGGTTGCTGCCGATTCGCACGCTGGTGGTGGATATCTATTTCACGGCCCGGAACGACATTCTCATCGTGGATTTGAACCCTTGGGGCCCGCCAACCGACCCGTTGCTTCTAAGGGATTGGGACCGCGACTGGAGCGATACCAATGGGATCTTCCTGATCCCGCCTCCACGAAAGGTCAAAGGCGATGTCAACGTCTCATTTTGACGGGACCGTGCTGTTGAGGGCTTCCCAGGTATTATCCTCCCCCCGCAAGGGGTTATCCGACTTTTTCCCCTAGTTTCTGGAGAGACTCTTGACATCGCCAAGGGAGTTTGCTATTCTTAAAGCGGGTTGACGGGAGGATACGGGGGTGCTTGGGGGCTTCCAGAGAGCGAGGGAGGTTGATTATGCATCTTAAGAGGTTTGCAGCGGGACTGGTCGCTTGCGCGGTTTTCGCGCTTTGCTGGGGCGTTCTGGCCGGGGACGACGCTTCGCCCAAAGACAACAAGAAACTCTCCAACGCCGAGAAGGCGAAGATGATCCTGGAGAAGGCGGAAGCAAATAGAGTTTCTAGGGTTTCGACAAAATTGGAAAAAACAGAAGAGGGAATTGAGGAAACTAAAACGTGGGAAAAGTTCAATCCTGATGGCACGTCGCTTCTCAAAATTCAGACCACGATCATGGATCCCGAGTCAAAGAAAGTAAAATGGGGGTGTGTCAATTTGGTGTTGTCTAACGATATTTCGTGGACGATTATAGGAGATATTGCCATAAAGTCGGAAGTCAAAAGAGATGTTCCAGCGTCTTTGAGGATTTCTGATGATGCGAAATACAAATTGGCCGAAGAGCGCTACAAGGGGATTCCGTGCCATAAAATAACAAGAATCAACTCGTCGGATGATTTGAACGATAATCCGATAGCTGTGGTTGAGTATGTTATAGGCAAGAAGGATTTTTTCATATACTCGACCGCATATTATGCGAAAGGTGGGAATTTGCTTGTTTCTTTGAATTACGACTCCATCAAGAAGATGGGGAAAGTTAAAGAAGATTTTTTCAGGGTTCCCGAAGACTGCAAGATGCATATCGCCAAGACACCTGACGAATATGCGAAATTGCGCGCATTGGCTAGTGACAAGTTGAGAATCCAGAGCGGTTCCGATAAGGGAATAAAGGACTATTATGAGAAAAAATATGGCACAAGCGATATAGATGAAATAATTGCTAGGCATTTGTTCACAAAAAAAGGAAGGTAACGCTGAATTGGCCTACCCTGCTCAAGAAGGGGGGCTAGGGAGAGTAGCATGGATATACATGACTCATTATTTTCATTGGCGGCTTTTGTCGTTTCTCTGTTGTGTTTGAGCGAGATTCGCGACCTTCGAAAGGAGTTGTTGCCCGATGGCTCTAAATCTTGTCAGGGGGGTAAAAGAAAGTTCATAGTGTTTTTGGTATGCGCTTTTTTGGTGATTGCACTGTTCTTCATCACAAATATCCTCTGGCATCCCTCTTCCTAGGAGGGAATTGCTTATTCCAATGCATAAATTCGCATTCTGGGTGGAGAAGGTTGGTGCCTTTGTGAGGTTTCGGGGGTGATTGTGATGAAAAAGAAATGAAATCCAGTTCAGCCATATTGTTCGCCATTACGGCCCTGATTGTTTCAGGGCTGTTTTTTTGGTGGCTTAAGGGGAGGTCGCATGTTGGCGGTGTTGCCTCCGTCCCGCTGAGCGGCTATGAGTCGCCCAGGGAGGAGGAACCAGAGGTCCCGGACATGGTGGACGACGCTGTTCCGGCGGCGGCGCCCGTTGTCAAGTCGGAGGTTGAGGCGCCCGCCGCCAAGGAGGATGGACGGCGCGCCGATGCGGAAGTGGCGGAAAAACACGAGGTCAAGCCCGAGGAAGTGGAAATCAAGGTCGCGGAGAAGGCGGAGGGGGCGAACGGGCGGCATGTGGAGTTTGGGGAATTTGTAGTTGACGCCGGGTTGCACCGCAATAAGACGGTCAAGGTCCATTTCGGAATAGCGCTGGACGCCGCCGGGAATCCCGTGCCGGAGGCGTCGAACATCGTGTTTTTCGCGCCGTATTACCCCGAGAGGGGGTTTATTCGCAAGCCCCAGTTCCGGTGGTATCCCGAGAAGGCTGGATACACAATATTCTCGATGGATATAAACAGTGATTTGAGCGAGGTTGAGATTCGGGACAAGATGTATTACTACAAGGAGTCCGGTTTCCACGATTTGGTGTTCGAAATCCAGGACATACTCGAGAAGAAGTACAAGCTCTCGCACAAGAAACTGCTGATAACCGGGCAGTCCTCCGGGGCGACCATGGCTGAGCAGCTTGGTTGCCATTATCCCGACCGGATCGACGCGGTAGCCGTTTCCGGCGGGCATCGGTTCGACTTGATTCAGAAGGGGAACAAAGTGGCTTGGCTTTCGCTTCTCACCGCCGGGGACCGGTACCGGTACAAGGCGCAATTCGGGTTGATGAGGTTGTCCGGGGGGGTGGGGGTTCAGGTGTTGCACACGTTGATGCATCCGGTCTGGCAGCGTAAAGGAGGGAAGTATTTCCATCACGAGGCTTCCTTGGACGACTGGAAGATGTTGCAACTCTTCATCACGGGGATAGTGGGGTTGAGGGACAGGAACAACGGCGTGGTGCCGGATTACCATCGTTGGCCGGAGAAGAGCCGTTACGACGGCAAGGTGTGGTACTATCCGTCGAAGGAGTTCGCGGATGCTTGGAAGAAACTCCCCCATGAGGCCATTCTGGAACTGGCCTACTATAAGGAACATCTTGAAGAGCCTGTGTATTTCATCCCGGAATCCCCGAAGTCGGTGGTCGTCTACATCCACGACAACGCTGTCTCGTCGGACGAGGTTCAACTTATCGACAACCTCTATTTTATTATGGGGCAGGGAGCGGTGGCGGCGACAGTGAGGATGTCGGACGACTATTTCGCCACGGAAAAGAACATAGAGAGGCTTCTGAAAGCGATTCAGAGAAGGCCCGAATGGAGGAAGTTGCCGATTTACGTGGTTGGAGTGGGGGCGGGGGGACAGTTGGCGGCTGTCGCCGCATTGAAGACCGGCGAGCGCATTGAGAAAAAGCGGGTGACGAAGACCTATGGGAAAGGGAAAATAATCAAAACGGTGATTGTCAGGCACACTAGGATCAGGAAGATAACCACAATCAATTCCCCGTACCGTTGGCCATTCGCTAAATTGTCGGTTCTGTACGCGAGATGGAAGTACAAGGCGCATATTCCCTTGGTGATGCTTTTCAGTAAGGATTACACCGGGGAGATTCCCCATGGGGCAAAATACCGCGAAGTCAAAAAAGTGGATGTCGAGGGGATGACTTTGGGGCCGCGCTGGTTCGACACGATAAAAGAAGCGATGAAATAGGGAGTGCTGGATAATTGGCGCGCACGTTTGGGGGATTTGACGGCGTCCTTCGCTTCCTTACGCTTCTCGACCTCGGAAAACTTACCCGCTTCGAGCGGACAGCTTTTTGGGCTGAAACGGCGTGAAATGGTAGCATTTCGGATTTAGGATATATCGATGTATCATTATTCAGGGCACACTCGTTTTCAGTGGTTTTTCGAGACGCCGAACCAATGCGGCGCGGTTCTCGCGATGTCCGCGGTTTGCGCCGCCGGGCTGGCGCTTTACGGGCTGAGGAAGTTTAGCGAAAACCGCGGTTCCCGCGGGAAGCGCTTTTTATATGGAGTTTTCGCGGTTTCCGGCTTTGTGGCATCGCTGGCCTCTCAATATTTTCTCGCCGCGACCTATTCCCGTGGAGGGTACGCGGCGTTCGTTGTCGGGATTGCATTGCTGTTTTTTTTGATTCGGGAGCGGAGAGTTTTAGTATTTCCCTTGTTTTTCGCGGCGTGCCTGCTTCTTGTCCCCGATTCGGCGCGGCGTGGCGCGGAACTCGCGAATTTCGCCGACGCGTCGATTGGCAATCGCTTGGAACTATGGAAAGGCGCGTTGGCGATGAGCGCGGATTATTGGAAATCGGGAGTCGGGTTCGGTTACGGCGGTCCGTTTCTAGACATCTATTCCGCTTGGTACCAGCCGTTATGGATGAACACGTTTTACAATACGGCTGTGGATGATTATCTGACATTGAGCGCCAAGGGCGGGATTTTCATTCTTTTCGCTTATCTAGCGGCGGTGTTCAGCGTTGTCTTTTCAGGCGCTTGCCTATGTCGCCGGAACCGGAACGCATTTCTCGCCGGGATGGTATCGGCGCAATGCGCGTATCTGTTTGGGGGGATTTTCAGCACGTTTTTCAATGTTGGCGAGGTTCTATATCCTTTTCTTGCCCTCCAGTGCGCGACGGCGGGCTGGGTTCTTTTTGACATGCTTGGGAACAGAAACGTTGTCTGGCTGAAACGGGTATATATCCCGTTAATCGCCGCCACTATCGTATGTATGTCCATTCTCGCCGCCGGGGCCTTTTTCCGCTCCGGAATGGCGGTGGTGTTCGAGAGGAATTCCACGCTTGGATTTGATATTTACACGGTTTCTCCCCGGGGGAGCGGGGCGCGTGGCGTAATCTTGTATTTGTTCGATTCCGGCTCTCGTAGCGTGGAACAGGAGGCGCGTCTCACCTTGCGGCCTTTGGCGGAAAAGGGATTTATCGTGATTTCACCGGCTTTGTCGTTACGTTGCTTGAGAGCCTATGCACTGGCCAAGTATATGTGCCGATTCTTGTTTTGCTGGCAAGAGAGCATGTCGTCTCAAAATGGGTGATATATCTCATCGTTTACAATCTAATGTTCATACTACCGTTATTGGTGATTTTCGGCATGACCTATTTGGGCACTACCGTCTCGATCTTGATAAAAATGAGCAAGCGTAACGTGGTACTCGCCAAGTGCATGCTTGGAATGCTATTTGTCGCTATGGCCGTATTGGTCGCTGTTATAGGCTAGGGCTCGCTGAATAATTGGCAACAGCTTTATTTTCGGCTCTTCCGCAGTTTTAGTGGGTAAAAAGGCGGAATTTGTCGGAACCTCTCCAGAGTCAAGCTGTTTTCAGCATAACGGCTTCGCCGCCCTCCGCGTCGCTACGGGACTTATATGAAAACAGCT
>WFSE01000100.1 GCA_015486135.1 Lentisphaeria bacterium | reverse complement strand
CTCCTTCTTGCCGGGAGCAAGGTGGAGCCCGGCGAAACGGTTATCGGAACCACCGTTTTGCCGCCTTTCGCTAAATACGCGGACGGCCGAAGAAAAATGACGCGGAATCCGGATGGCGGCAAAACGGAATCCGACTTGCGGAAATGAAAATAGACATACACACCCATCCGCCATTTCCCGCTCTTTTTGCTTCAAGCATTGAGAACCTCCCTTCGTCCCTGTCGCGCAACCTGGAAAGATTAAGGAAAATCTACCGGAAAACATTTGAGAACGATAATCCGGAGGATTCCCATAGCCATTCAGACTCCAGTCGACTGAACTCATATCTTGCCAAGTTCGCGGAATGGATTAAAAATTCGCGCTTCGACAAAACGGTTCTACTCGCCATTGACGCCGCATACGATGAAAACGGAACTCCGTTGCCGTGGAATCCGCATCCACCCGCAGACAACCGCACCGTCGCGGAATTCGCGGAAAAACATCCGGAATTCCTTTTCGGCGCCGGCATTCATCCATACAGAAAAGACGCCCTCCGGGAACTTGAAAGTTGCGTGGGAATCGGGGCGGTTCTCGTGAAATGGATTCCCTCCGCGCAAAATATCAATCCCGCCGACAAACGATGTCGACCTTTTTACGAGGCAATGGCCGCACTTAATATACCCCTTCTAGCGCATACGGGAATCGAACACAGTATTTCCGGAGGAAACCGCGCGTACAACCGCCCGGCGACGCTGAAACAGGCGCTTGATGCAGGCGTAACCGTAATTGCCGCTCACTGCGGAATGAATATGTTTCTCCACGAACCGTCCTATTTCGGCGAGTGGTGCGATATGGCTCTTGAACATGAATATTTTTATGGGGACACCGCCGCTCTCCCGCTTGTTACCAGAGTGGGAAAAATCAACAAAATTATTGAAAACAGCGCCCTTTGTTCTAAAATGATTTACGGTTCGGATTTTCCGACAATGCCGTCGCCAAGCTGGTGCTGGCAGTTCGGATACGGGAAAATCAAGAAATTCCGCGAAATCCGCAACCCTCTCGAACGCAATGCCGAAATGATTCGCGAACTCGGATTCCCGAATGAAATACTGACAAGAGCGGAAAAAGTGATTCGCCTATGACTCCAAATATGAAAAAAATATGGCGTCTGCCATGGCGCGGGAAAATGGTCCCCCATGCCACTTTGGATATTACGCGCGAATGCAATGTCTCCTGCGAATCCTGCTACAACCTGCCATGGAAAGGCGATATCCACAAACCGCTGGAACAGATAAAAAGGGAGCTTGCCATCCTTAAACGCAACCGCAACCTCGCTTCCGTGGCGCTACTGGGAGGAGAACCAACAACCCACCCGAAACTTTACGATATTATAGAAATGGTCCACGGTGAGGGCCTAGAGGTGGAAATCCTATCCAACGGACTTCTAGTAAACTCCGAAATGTGCGGGAACATGAAAAAATCCGGGCTCACAACCATTTTTTTCCATATAGAACCTGGACAGAAACGGCGGGATCTCCCCCGCAATGCCAGCCACGGGGACATAAATGACTTGAGGCGTGAGAAAATAAAAACAGCATCCGCGGCCGGAATAACGGCAGGCTTGGTCCTCACGGTTTATCCGGAACGGGAAGCCGACCTGAAAGACGCGGTAACCCTTGCGGTTCAACTGCCGGAATTGAGCTATCTTATGGTAACACTCTATCGTGACGATTCCGTGGTGGAATCGCTCTACGGTGATATAAACAATGGATTTTACGCTACCGGCAAAAAAGGAAGTGGAAACGGGCTGACCAACATGGAAATGGCGCGGCTCATGAAAGACGAATTCAACTTCGAGCCGTTCGCGTTTCTAGGGTCGAACATCAATCCCGAAGATCCGAGATGGCTCTCGTATCTCGTGGGCGTTGTCTATGAAAATGGGAAAATGGCCGTTTCCGCTTCTCTCAAAGCCAGCCTCCTCGAAAAGACCGCGATGCTTCTCTTCCGATTTATGAAGCGTAAATATCCTATGCACATGCCCCAGAACCCCAAGAAATTCATCAACCAACTGACGCTCAATGCGCTTCTCGGGGGGAACAGGGAAGCCAACCACGCGCTTCTCGACGCGGCGAAAAAAGACGGTTCGGAAATCAGGACGAAAAGAATATTCTTCCAGCATCTAGCGGAACTCGACGAAAAAGGTGAATTCACCCATTGCGACTGGTGTCCGGACGCACTTGTGAAAAACGGCAACCTTGTGCCTATATGCATAGCGGACAGGGAGAAAGACAATATTCCGCTCTTCAGAAAATTCCCGGAACTTGCGGGAGTTCTCCCTTATGTCTCAATTGCCGACATCCCCTCTCCAATCGAGGAATACGCGAAGCTCGCGGAAGACTTGAATATTGGCGGATTTTTTGTCAAGCGGGATGACCTGACGGGAAGCGATTACGGAAGCAACAAAATACGGAAACTTGAATTCCTCCTAGGCGATGCGAAAAGGAAAAAAACCAAGCGCGTGATCACATTCGGATTCGCTGGATCCAACCACACACTGGCGACGGCGATTTACACAAAAAAACTAAACATGAAAATGACCGCCATGCTCCTTCCGCAACACAAAAACGGCTCGGAAAAGGAGAATATCCTCGCGACCGCCGCGAATAACGCGGATATACGCTTCTTCAAAAACACCTTCACTATCTTTTTCGGGGTGCTCTCGGAATACCTGAAATCCCTCCTGACTGAAGGACGCCTGCCTTATTCGATTCCACCGGGAGGTTCTTCTCCGCTAGGCGTTATGGGGTACATAAACGCCGCAATTGAACTAAAAGAGCAGATTGACGCCGGACTCCTCCCGGAGCCGGATATTATATATCTCCCGTTCGGCTCCATGGGAACCGCCGCTGGATTAAGCATCGGGCTAGAAATCGCCGGCATCAGTTCACGCATAGAGGCGATCAGGGTGGTTGACGCGAACTTCGCCAATCGAACCAACTTGGAGAAGCTGATCAAAGCCACTCTCCGCGAACTCCGCGGGATATCAAGAGAATTCACCCCTTCGAATCATGCTGGCCGCAATATCAACATCAGGGGCGAATTCATCGGTGACGGATACGCCCATCCAACCCCGGAGGGCGCGAGGGCTTCCGGCATATTCCGGAAATACACCCATATCCAATCAGGGCCGCGTCCAGCGATAAAGATCAGTCCCACATATTCGGCCAAGGCGCTCGCAGCGCTTATCCAGGATGCGGAGCAAAATAAGCTCGCAGCAAAAAACGTCCTCTTCTGGAACACATTCAACTCGAAAGACCTGGCCATATGGACGAAAAATCCCGAACTCCGCGGGATCTCTAGGGCTTGCTGAAAAAGTCGAGAACGGGTTAGTGGCTAGGCAATGAGCCGCCGGTGTGCTTCGCACTCCTAGGCGAAATTAACGCCGCCAATGGCCCGTTTCCGGCTTTCGCGGAATTGGCAAGTGCCTCAAATTGAGCAGAAAGCATCCGTCGGCTCCAAGGCTTTTGGGAGAATCATTCCCAAAACCTTGGAGATGACACCGCTAAAAACAGGCCTAACCAAATAAAAATAAAGCACTTGCCAATTATTCAGTGAGCCCTATCTAAAGCTCTCAAGAAGTTCATTCAATAAAAATAATTATTCAGTGGGCCCTGCGGCTAGCGCATGTGTTCCCTCGATGCCACATCAATGCGGTGCTGATAGTATCTGAAACCTAGATATGAAAGAATAATAAACGGCTTCATCATTATCGGACGCAGAAAGAGGCGTTTGGAAAGCGCTCGTTTCGAGTGAACTTTCCTGCGAACGGAGTCCGTCCCGACGCGTAGCTCTTCCGGCGTCATTCCAGCGGGCTGGAAGACGACATTCTGACCGTTGTAGAGAGACCATTCCTCAGTAAGTATCCTGCCTTCGCTTTTCATCCTGTCGAAAACGGGGGTTCCCGGAAATGGAGTGTATATACTTATCTGAGGCAGGTCAAAATGCCCGTCGATAATATATTCCGCCGTCTCGTCGAACACCGACAAATCATCGGAGTCGAAACCGAAGACAAAGCATGCCTGAACCATAATTCCGTGACGATGAAGCTCGTCAACAACATCGCGGTAATGCTTGCCGATATTATTCCGCTTGTTTGCCGCCAGGAGCGCCTCGGAACGCACGGATTCAAAGCCCATGAGAAGCCCCTTGCAGCCACTCCGCGACATCAGGCGCAGCAGCTCCGGATCCTCGACAATATCAAGAGAGGCGCAGCCCACCCACCACTTGTTTAGTTTTTCCATCTCCCTGAAAAACTCTTTCGCATGTTCCCTATCCCCGTTCAAATTCGGATCCAGAAAGAAAATGATTTTGCTTTTCAGGGGTTTAATCTCGTTTATGACATCGCCTATCGGACGCCGGATATAGTTTCTGTGGAAACGGTGGCTGATGCAGAATTCGCAATCATTTGTGCAACCTCGGCCCATTTCGACAGTGCACCAGCCCAGATAATCTTTCCTGTGGATTGTCGAGCGGTCGGGAGCGGGGATAATTCCCGGATCAAAAGACTCGGTGTCCCGGTAAAATCGCTTCATCTCTCCCGATTTGAAATCTCGAAGGAGGCGCGGCCAGGTTCTTTCAGCGTAGCCAACGACCACCGCGTCCGCATGCTTAATCGCCTCATTCGGCAACAGCGTGGGGTGCACGCCCCCTAACACGACAACGCTACCCCGACTCCTAAACCTGTCGGCAATCTCATAGGCTCTGGGGGCGGTTCCCGTAATCGCGGTAATCCCAACAAGGTCGGCATCGATGGAAAAGTCGAGTTTCTCGACCATTTCGTCAACTATCCGGACTTCTGCGTCAAGTCCTCCCGGGACAAGCGATTTTAGCGTCGGCATCGTTAAGGGAGCGTAACGCAAGTGCCGCCCGTAAATGCCAGTCTCAAAACGCTGCAGATAGTTCTGGGGATGTATCAACAGGATTTTCATAGTATTCCACACCTGACTGAGATAAACAATAGCGTCAATCACCCCATAATACCAACGCACCCCCTAGGGCGGAAAAAAACTAATATAGGGCTTGCTGAAAAAGTCGGAAACGTATCGATGATTAGGCGACGAGCCGAAGGCGTATAGGCATACTCCTAGGCGAAGGCAACGTGATCAGCGGTGCGTTTCCGGCTTTCCCGGAATTGGCAAGTGCCTCAAATCGTTAGTCGGCTCCAAGGCTTTTGGGAGGTCTGCTCCCAAAACCTTGGAGATGACACCGCTAAAAAGGGATTTAACCCCATGAAAATAAAACACTTACCAATTATTCAGTGAGCCCTAATATATAACCTGACGCCTCTTACGCGCTTTATTGATTTGCTTTGTGAAATATCCCCGTATGGGCGGTGGCGATGACTTCCGGATTCAGTTCCAGGAGTTTCCTCAAGGATTCCCCCGCCTTCACGGCATCCCTATTGAAAATTCGATAAAATGGAACTATCCCGCCATTTCGAATCCTAGCGGCATCTCCGGCAAAAAGGATTTTATCATTTACTAGATATGCCATGGAATCCGAAGTATGTCCGGGGACGGCCACCGCGGCAATTTCCAGATTGTCGATTCTTATCTTCTCGTTGTCCGCGATAATACTCAATTTTCGCTCGCAGTGGTCCGAAATGCCTCCCGCGTAAATCGCGGCATCCGCGAAGAGATCGGCATTCCCCGCGTGATCCCAGTGATGGTGTGTAAGAAATACGGCGGAGATCTCATTCGGCGTGATATTGAATTCGCGCAACGCCCTTGCCGTTTCGGTTTCGCTCCAGCCGCGGTCGAAGCAGACAAACCCGCCCCGATCGGTTCGCATTATATAGAAGTTTACGCATAGATTGTTTACCACGTATATATCTTCATTAATTGCCCCGCTCTTAAGTAAACCCGGAAAAAACAGCCTTGAAATCAGATTTATGAACCAGCTGTTTTTCGCGAATAGCGCGAATGACGCAACAGCAAGCGCCGCTCCAGCGACTATATCAACCGTGATGTGTTGATTGAGGGTAAGGGTTGATGCTACAATCGCCCATCCCCACAACCATAGCATCGGTGAAATTCCCAATCGCACCCTCTTCGCGGCATGGAGTAGCGCGTACCGGAGGCAGTTGTAAACGCCAAGGGGATTGCCCCCAATGAATCGTTGATTTTGCTCATTCATGATATCGCGCGCTTTCATCCCGACCTTTCATATTGTTCATAGCGTGCCAAGCTCGAGATAGGGGCTCAATCTTCCGTCAAGCTTTTCAACAAATTCCACGCCATCATCCCAGTATGCAAGATAGATAGAGCTTTTATATGTGAAATGGCGAAAGGCGCGGAGGGCGGAAAGCAAGGGATCCTTTTCATGGAACGCTCCGCATAGGAAGTGGTATTCCCTTTCCGCAGCATCCGTTGTGAGAGGGTTGTTTTTCAGGGCACCCCCGGCGGGGAAGGTCGCCTCGTAAAGCATTGTGGCGATAATAGCCTTCAGAATCTCCGGATTATTGTTTGCCGCGCAAGGGAATGCCAGATATAGCTCTTTGACCTCTTCGCCCGGAGGAGGAAGCGCGCGGAATCCGCAAACGTTCAGGGCTACGTTGAGCAACGGTCTTATTATAGATATATCCCTCCGATAGCCTCGGACAAGATGCTGTTTGAAGCCGCCTTGATCCCATAAGGCTGCGGCCCCAATGATTCCACCATCCGCGAAATACGCGAAAAATGATTCCGCATCCAACCCTTTGAGTCTCTTTAAATACGCTTCTGAAATTACTGGGAAAAACTGCTTTTTACTTCCCTCGCGGTTTAAAAATTCAATCAGGAGTGGAAGTTCCCCACGTTTCAGACGGCGGATGTTTTTATCCCTAGGGTTTTTACGGAAACGGTTAATCGGGATTGCCACGGTTTCATAGCTTCCCGTATATTTATACACAGGCAGTGGCGCGACTCCAGAGGTCAGGACTTTTTCCGCTCGATGATTGCCGGCTATTATCGTCGTCAGATAGCAAGGGACATCGCCTTTCTCCGTATGAATTTCCTTAAGTTTTCCATAGCCCCGGAAAACGGTTTTAGCCGGAATTCCATCTTTCCGGCTACGGAGTCCGCAAAGATAGCCTATTTCAATCGGCATGCCGTTAACGTAAAGCTCGCATTTGCTTCGGGCGCCCGAAGCGATGATCTCACCGGAGCCGTTTTCCGCGACAATGACGGTTCCATCGTTGCCCTGCCCCGCCAGGCTATCGAAAAAATCGGGTTCGCGCAGATACGACATGGATACCCAGCCAGGCATCGAAATCTCGCGTGTCAGTGCTTTAAGCCCCGCGTTGTCCTTCTTTTTCGCTATTCTGATTTCAACTCGCATCGCTAATCATTTCCGCCCAACGTCATCTTTTGCCGCTGTGCAACCTCTTTACCCGACAGCAGGTTGCCATAGAAAAAAAGCGCCGCTTTCCCTAGGGGCATGCAGTTCGTGCGGAAATTCATAGCTCGAAGAAGAATCGTGGTCCAGTCATACAGTTTCCGCCGCCATTTAAAACTCTGCTCGGTCAATTCCATCCGGGTCATCTTCTCCGGAATAAAAACGGCTTCGCCGAAATGGTAATTCTCCTCGAGGTGCCAGGTGTCGTAAACAAGCTTCCCCTCCCGCTCCAAACGTCGGTAAAGAGGCGTGCCGGGAAACGGAACAAGATGGTTCATCGCTGCGAAAAAAAGCTTATGCTTCTTTACGAAAGCGAATGTTTTCCCGAATGTTTCAACGGTGTCGTGGGGATAGCCGAACACAAACGTCGCGTAAATCGCGATTCCGTATTTCCTGAATCGCTCCAGGCATCTATCATAATCCGCCAGTTTATTGACGGATTTCCCCATCAGCTCAAGGGTGGCGGGATTGAGGGACTCGAGTCCTATCAGCACAAGTTGGCAGCCGCTCTCACGCATAAGCTCTAGAAGCGACTCGTCCTCGGCTATGTGGATACTGACCTGACCCGACCAGCGTATTTTAAGCGGAATCAATGCTTTCAGAAGCTCTCTGAACCGGGCTATATCCATCCCTATATTGTCGTCGATGAAAAAGATATACTTCCTACCGCGGATTCCGCGGATTTCCTCAATAATCTCCTTGACCGGCCGTGCTCGGTATGTTTTTCTGTAAAACGCCGCGATGGAACAAAAATCACATTCAAACCTGCACCCCCTTGAGGTTTCGACAAGTGCGAGTTTCAAATATGGTTTATCCGCGTAAATCGCGCGATTGTATTTTATTCCTTCAAGCGGCGGCGACGAGGCGACGTAGCGTTTCTTAAGACACCTTAGTTTCGCATCGTTGAGTATATCTTCCCAGACGCTCTCCGCCTCTCCGACACAGATCGCGTCGGCGTGCTGTTCGGCCTCCTCCGGCAGCAGTGTCGGATGGAATCCTCCAAGAACCACCGGCACGTTCAAGCTTCTGTATCTGTCCGCGATCTGGTACGCCCTCTTGGCGGTATAGGTCTCAACGCTGATCGCCACGAGGTCGGTATCGGTGGAATAGGGGATGCGGTCGCACCGGTCATCGAAGAATTCCTGCCCTATCCCGTCCGGAGTCAGCGCGGAAAGCGCGGCAATCGCCAGCGGCTCCATAAGCCAGCCTTTAGGATACTTTTGATCCGGACTCTTCCTCCCTATCGAGGGCATGATAAAGGTTATTTTCATATCGGAACCTTGCTTTCTTCAGAAGAAAGAGGCACTTTTTCCCGCTGAACAGTTCCGCGTAGTCGGCTGACATATACGCGATACGCCAGATTGCCGGCGAATGTTACGGCAAAGCGCGCGGAGCCCGACGCCCTACCGACAATGGACCGCAGAGCGA
Organism: Lentisphaeria bacterium; assembly: GCA_015486135.1. GTDB lineage: Bacteria > Verrucomicrobiota > Lentisphaeria > Victivallales > JAADHT01 > WFSE01. The sequence continues at coordinate 3,983 of WFSE01000100.1, read as the reverse complement.
AAGTCTTGCGGCATGCGTCTTCAAATCCGTTCTGCAACTCTTCCGCAGTCATATTGCGAGGCCTAAACACAACATGCCTGGTATCGTAGTATTTCCAGTTTTCATGAATGATCCTATTTTCATCTTTAAGTTTACGGTAAAGCGGAGTTCCCGGATAGGGGGTGGAAATAGCATAACGCGGTATGTCAATTTTCAGATAATTTACAAGTTCGACGGTTTTATCGAAGATATCAACGGTATCGCTATCAAGACCGAAAATAAAGCATCCTTGTACGGATATCTTGTGGGAATGGAAAATATCGACGGTTTCCCGGTACCGTTCGACCTTGTTGAACCTCTTTGCTATGGAATGCAGCGAATCATCGTTGACGGATTCGAATCCGGTCAAAAGATATATGCATCCGCTTCCCGCCATCGCTTCCATCAGTTCCGTGTCGTTGGCGATATTAACCGTAGCCAGTCCACCCCATTTTTTTCTGAGCGGAGCAATGGCGTTGAAAAGCTCGAGAGCATACTCGCGGTCCTCGCATAAATTAACATCGTTGAAGGCGAACATTTTGGTTTTGATGCTTCTGATCTCATCAACGACATCGCCAATCGGGCGGGTGTGCCACCCGAACGGCACGGCCGGCACGGAGCAGAATTCGCATTTCCCTTTGCAGCCCCGAGTCGCGAATACCGCGTTGGGAATCATATAACCGCCTTTCTTCTGAAGGTCGCGCCGCGGTTTCGGGAGCCCCGCGAGCAGTGGCGACTCCCGGGAAGAATATTGCGTCCTCATCCTTCCCTCTGAAAAGTCTCTCAGCAGTTCCGGCCAGGTTTTTTCAGCGAATCCGGTGATGATCGCATCGGCATGCGCGGCCGCCTCTTCAGGCATAAGTGTAACGTGCACTCCGCCGAGAACCACCGCGGCCCCCTTCCCTCTGAAAATATCGGCAATCTCGTAAGCTCGGACGGCGGTGCCGGTCAAGCAGCTAATGCCAACCAAATCGAATTTCTCGTCAAATGGAATTTGATCAACACTCTCATCGACAATGCGGACTTCGCTGTCCAGTCCTTCGGGAATGAGCGCGGCTAGGGTGGTCAAGGTAAGCGGAGCTTCGCGGAAAGATATTCTCACTTTCCCGAATGAAAGTCTGTGGATATTCGCATCGGGCATTATCAATAAAATCCGCATTATGCCGCCTCCACCGCCGATTCATTCCGCTCTATTATTTCAAGTATCCGCCGCGGGAGAAGTCTCGGGATTTTTATATCGCCGGCCCGCCTCCCCGACTCGACAAACCACTTGCGGATCGCTTCCGTGGGGTCGCAGGAGAGAAAAACCGTCTCCAGCGGATTCAACTGGCCGAGATTTCTCGCATGGCGGTAATGAAAATTGTCGAATAAGATTTGCTCGGCGCACACCTCTATTTCCCGCCTGTTTTCGCGAATTCCGCGGCGCTTGGTGTAAAGGTAGAGCTTATAATGCCCGACTGGGCCGGAAGCATCATCGTCGCTCTCCGGAAAAGGCGCCACCGCCGCGAAATACGCGGAAAAATTAAACCTACCGCTGATTTGCGAAATCATATTCTCCACGTGCGATATATGCAGTTTTTCCCCGGCCATGTCCGAGACCACGTTATCTCTGCCGAGGAACTCGACAAAAGGGGCCTCCCTGAAGAAGCCAGTAACCCTAACCCTATCATGAAGCTTGTACCTGCATAATCCGTTTCCAGTAGTGATGACAACGGAGTATATTCCATCGACTTCCAACTCCCACGCGAATTTGTTTTCCCCAGTCTCCTCATCGATGAATTCGAAAAAATGGGAATTGATCGACAACACTTTTCCCGCATCCTCCCCGAGCGGAAAGGAGACTATTCCCTCGGTAGCGACAATACCCTTCCCCTCGATTTTCGCTTTCGGAAAAAATTTCTGAATCTCTCTGGCATAGGGCTCGGACTCATTTCCCCGCCAACAGCTAATCAATTTCAGCTCCGGCCATATATGCTCCGCGAAGCCCGCGCGGTCGGAATTCAATTTCCGCGCTACACGCTCGGTTTTCCGCTGCGCCCCTTGATCTGAACATCGCTCGCCGCTATCCACCCCCCGGTCGCGTCCAGTTTGGCGATTTATCGCCCTCAAGTTTTCCGCCCGCTTCGCGTCGGGACGGATTTTCTTCTTAAGCGCGCGAATCGTCTTTTCCTCTATTCCAAGCCCGTCCCGAATGGTTCCGGCATTGATATCCGCCACAATATCCTCAAAATATTTCGGTAGTTTCCGCAAGAGAAGAACCAGAAAGGATGGATGCCATACGGAAATGAACCGAAGATCAGGCGCTTTGACTAGAAATAGCAAGGTGACATATTCGAACGCCTCCATATCCGCGATTTCCGCGACCTCGTCGGGAACGGCCATTATGCGGCTTGAAAAAAAACGCTGAACCATCCCCAAATATTCCGTGTCAGAATCAAAACCGACCGGCACCTCCCCCTCTCCCCGAGTGGCGCCGCTCCGCGTGTTAGGTGTTATGCTCCAGTAATGCCTGCCCGCAAGCAGGGCCGGATTATTCCTGAACATCTCCCCTATCCATACCGCGGTCCCTTTGCGGTATTCTTCAAGCAGAGAAGAGTTGTATGGTATCAGCTTTGTCCCGCCGGATGTTCCACTCGTCGGCATCAGAAGAGAAACCGGATCTCCGCTCATACGACATCTGTCCCCGTTGGAAATCGCCTCGACATCCTCCGAATAGTCCTCGTATTCAGTCAGCGGCAACTCCGCGAACTTGGCAAGTAGCTCCTCCGCGCTTCCGCAGGACCGTAGCGTTGAAAGTTTTTTAACGCGGCGGATTTGGCGCCTGAGCACTTTTATTTGCGCGTTCCGCGCGTTTCCACAGGATTTTCTAAAAATGAAGACTGCCGGCAGATACGACATGAACCATAGCAAGTTTGATATAAATATCATGGCTCTTTTCATGAGTTTCACTCTGTCACATTCCAATCCACTTTCGTGCTTTCCAATACCCTGAATATGGTTTTTTTGAAATTATCCGGATTGATTTCCGTAATACATGCGAGTTCGTCCCCATCTCCAAATTTGGGATTCTTGCTGAAAAAAAATTGAATATACCTGTCATTATCCCGTGCCACTGAGCGCTTGCGCATTTCCTCTCTCAAAACATTGTCTTCAGGTGCCGGGTGTATTATGCCAGTGTCAACGTCATAGCGATCGGGGTATTTTTCCATGGCGACAGCATCCAGCAAATGCTTCAGCTTTGGGTTTTCCGCAAAATCCGGGTAGAAGGATTTAAAGAAAACAGGTAAATACCTAAATGTCCGGAATCCCTTGGACGTGAGAAACCAGTAGCATTTTTTATCGGGAAATCGCTCAAGCAAATGCGTCATTAGATGGCAGAACGCTCCGGACAAACGCCTCTTCCGCCAGTATTCAGGCGCGACAACGGTGTCCCCGCTGTAAAGAAACACTCTGCCATCCGCCAGAAAAAACGTCTGAGTGGAAAACCCGATAACCACTCCCCCCTCTTTTAGAAGAATCACCCATTTTTTATCCAGAAAATCCGCGAAGAATTTTTCTTCCGTCACATTAGCGTAAAAACGCGAAAAAAGCGCTAGGCACTCCCGGAGAACCCCCTCCCCAGCTCTATCCACTGATAATATTTCCGTCGTTGCGGCAGCGCACATAAAACCCAGCCATATCTTTTGCCCGTGGAGTGGTAGTCGCCCTCAATTACAATATTCCCAAGCACCCTTTTTTCAACGCATGGAAAGGGGGTGCTGGCAAGAATCTTCTTCAACCGCTCCCCCGTATTCCAAATCCGCAACCCTAACCCCCAAACTCCCCCCACCTTGCGTCCTGCGTCCTGCATCCTGCGTCCAAGCGCATTCCAAATCGCCCGAACGTGCGCTTGCCAATTATTCAGTGGGCCCTACCGTATGAGGGTGTCCTATATGTCATTGAAAACGTATGGAGCTAAACCTGAT
>WFSE01000099.1 GCA_015486135.1 Lentisphaeria bacterium | reverse complement strand
GCTCTAGCGCCGTGCCCCGCGAGATAGGCGTTGAGGCCGTCCACTAGCTCCTGCATGCTCTGGTAGCGGCTTTCGGGGTCTTTCTCCATACATTTGAGGATGATATTCTGCAAGGCGGCATCGACTTTGTCCGGGGCGAGTTTCCTCGGCGGGAGCGGGTCTTCGGAAACGGTTTTCTTGACGATGTCGATTATGGTTTCCCCGGTGAACGGCTGCTCTCCGGTGGCGCCCTCGTATAAAACGACGCCCATGCTGTATATGTCGGACCTGTGGTCGACGGCGCGGACCATCCCCTTCGCCTGCTCCGGGCTCATATAAGAGGGAGACCCCATCATCATTCCGGTCATGGAGAGCATGGTGTTGCCATCGAGTTCCTTCGCCAAGCCGAAGTCGGTTAGCATCGCGCGTTGGTTTTTTATGTCGTACATGATGTTGGCGGGCTTGATGTCCCGGTGGACGATTCCCATCGAATGGGCCATGGCGAGGGCCTTGGCAATATTCCTCATGTGCGCGGCCATCTCCTCCACCGGCATCCATTTGCTGGAGAATATTTGGTCGAACGAGACCCCCTCGATGAAATCCATCGTGAAATAGTATTGGCTTTTGACGTGCCCGACATCGTGGACCGGGACGACGTTTGGATGGCGGATTCTCGCCGCCGCCTTGGCCTCCCTGATAAAGCGTTTGAGCAATTCCTCGGAAGCTCCTTCTCCGGCGATAAGGACTTTCAGCGCCAGCTCCCTGTCGAGATCGGGGTCCCTCGCCTTGTAGATAATCCCCATTCCGCCCCTGGCGATTTCCTCGATGATCTCGTATTTGCCGAAGGAATGTTCCGTGATTCCGGATGCTTCGCCTTCGGTGGGACTTTGGCGGTTGACCGCAAGGGGAATCGTGTCTTCCCGGCTGGGGTCTTTGACGGGGGCGGCGGCCAGGGCTGGCTCGTCTTTCGGGGTCGGTTCGACTGTTGGGGGAACGGCTTCGGAATCCTGTCCGATAACATCGATCGCCCAACCGCATTCGGGGCAAGCCTGGGGGGCGTCCCGAAATCCCACCGGCCCGGCGCGGAAATCGCAGTGGCAGCAGGCAAGCTCCAATGATCCCGGAATCACGAGTTCTCCGCCGCACTCGGAACACGCGGGGAGACCGCCTATCGACACCGTTTCCTCCCCGATGTCGAATATCTCGCCACAAGCCGAGCATTGGAGGATAGTTCCGGATTGTTCGGACTCTACGTCATCCATGGCAATATCCTCCGCACGTTGAATCGTAGCCGAGTATACCACGGGACGGGTTCGAAGTCAACGGCTGCGAAAAAGAGCGGTGGTGGTGTTGCGCCTGCGCGATGGGGTGTTACATTATGCCCTTTCTCCGGAAACGGAGACGGGTTCCGCGGAGACCGCGGCGTGGTTGTTTAAACACACGGAAAACAGAGGAAGAGATGACTAGGGACGAGGTATCTCAACTGGTGATAGATATCATCAACGACATATTGCCGGAAGGGGATTGTTCCGGCGTGGATCCGAATGTCAATCTGCGGGATCAGCTGGATTTGGACTCGATGGACTTCTTGGACATCGTTATGGAGCTGAGGAAACAACATGGCGTCGAGGTTCCCGAAGAGGACTACCCGAAACTCGCCACGTTGAATAGTTGCGTGGACTATATCGCACCCAAGCTCGGAGGGGCGTGAAGCCGCTTCAGGGAATCGCGTTTTCCAGCCTCCCCGCCGCCGGACTCCAGGCTCGCATCCCTTCCTTCGGCAGGTTCCCGAATCCGTTCGGCCCCGGATTCCATTGGAAACACTACGGGAGTTCTTGTGAAATTTGTTGTCGGCATGGGTAGCTACGCCAAGAACGACGATGGCGTGGGGTTGAGAATTGTCGAGCATATCGTCGACAATAATCTGGATACCGGGTTCGAAGCCATAGAGGCGGGCAATGATCCCACGCGGCTGTTGTCTTGTCTTGAAGAGGGGGTTGAGAGGATATTGATAGTCGATTGCGCCAAGATGGGATTGGCGCCGGGCGAATACAAGATATTTCCGTTGGGAAACGTATCCTCCGTGAAAGATGTCGGCCGTTCGTCGACACACGACGGAGACGTGGTCCGGTTCGTGGAGATGGTGGAGGGATTCGGCGCGAAGCCCCCCCGGATAGATTTCATGGGAATCGAGCCGGAGTCGCTGGAGATGGAAATGCGGCTATCGGAGACGTTGGCGGAGAAGATGCCCGAATACGTCGAGGCAGTAATAGAGGAGATTGGACGCTGATATGTTCGAGAATCTCACCGACAGACTACAACACACCTTTCAGAAACTCCGTGGCCACGGCACTCTGACAGAGTCCAACATCGCCGACGCAGTGCGCGAAATCCGCATCGCATTGCTCGAGGCCGATGTCAACCACAACGTGGTCAAGGATTTTGTCGAGGAAGTGCGGACAGAATGCCTAGGGGCGGAGGTGGTGAGGGGAGTGTCCCCGGGCCAACAACTGGTGAAAATAGTTCACGACAAGCTCGTGGAGTTGATGGGGGAGAGCGCCGAGGAACTAGATTTTTCAAAACATCCCGCGGTGTTCATGCTTGTGGGGCTGCACGGCTCCGGTAAAACCACGACCTGCGCGAAACTCGCAGCGAGATTGAAGAAGGAAGGACGCCGTCCAATGCTTGTGGCGGCGGACGTATATCGTCCCGCGGCGGTGGACCAACTGGAATCGTTGGGCGCCAAAATAGATGTCCCCGTCTATTCCGACCGTGGCAGCGTGGATGTTCCGTCCATAGCCAAGGCGGGAGTGGAATCCGCCAGGGCCTCCGGGTTGCGCGCGGTAATCATCGACACCGCCGGCAGGCTGCAGATAGACGACGCCATGATAATGGAACTGGCGCGCTTGCGCCAGACCGTCGCCCCGTCCGAAACGATACTCGTGGCCGACGCCGCTTTGGGGCAGGAAGCCGTCTCCGTGGCGGAAAGTTTCCACTCCGCGCTAGGTTTGACGGGTATCATTCTGACAAAACTCGACGGGGACGCCCGGGGCGGAGCGGCGTTGTCGATGAGGAAGATCACCGGGCGCCCTATCAAATTCGTCGGTATCGGGGAAAACATAGACGATCTGGACGTGTTCCATCCCGACCGCATGGCCTCCAGAATACTTGGCATGGGCGACATAGTGTCGCTGGTCGAGAAGGTCTCGGACGAGGTCGATGAGCAGGAAGCGGAGCGGCTCGCGGCGAAATTGCGCAAAAACACTTTCGATTTCGAGGATTTTCTGTCGCAGATAAGGCAGATGAGGAATATGGGGGGATTGGAGTCTATTCTCAAAATGCTTCCCGGGGGCGCGAAACTCGCGGACATGCCCGAAATGGACGAGCGGCAGATATCGCGCATGGAAGCGATGATCCTTTCAATGACGAAAAACGAACGGGCGAAACCGGACATCATAGATTTCTCCCGGAGAAAACGGATAGCCCGCGGAAGCGGCGCCTCGCTCGAAGACGTGGGACGATTGGTGAAACAGTTTTCCATGATGCGCAAGATGCTGGGCAAGCGGGGCATGCTGGGCCGTCTTGCGGGCGGCCTGCTTGGCGGTGGACTTGGCGGTCTCGCCGGTATCGGCGGAGGCTTGGGAGGAGGGCTTGGCGGCCTTCCACCGACCGCTGGCGCGGGGGCTTTTCCAGGTGTTGGAGGAGGAGGTTCGAATTTTACCCCCTCCAAGAAGAAGAAAAAACACAAGCACGGAAAGAAAAAACGCAAACGCTGACCATTGTTTTGTCCCGACCCCGGTCCCTGCAAGGCGCACATGGGGGTAATTTCAGGGCACCCCTCGCTTGGGCACGAGTTTCAGTGGTTGAAAACTGTAGATATTCAGCACAGCGCGTGGTTTCAGGGGGTTTTCCGTTTTTCCGAGATGCGCGCGGTTGGAACGGTGAAACGTTTTCCTTGGTTGCTATTGCGGGCGTTCGGTGGTACCTTAAGAGCTTCCTTTGAAAGCTGGATAGCGTTGATTTTGTTCCTGCCTCGCTCGAGAGCGTTGTGGGAAAAATCGGAGGATTTGGTGATCGCTAGGGATGTCTTGTCTTGGGCTCTGCCGTTTTGAGGTGGATGCGGGGTTTTCAATGATGGTCGTGTGATGGGCTCTTGTTGGCCCGGGTGGCGGAATGGCAGACGCAACGGACTTAAAATCCGTTTCCCGATGGGAGTGTGGGTTCGAGTCCCACCCCGGGTACCATGCCAATTGTAGAGGCTTGGCGCCCTGTTGGCTTTGGATTTTGAGTGGAGCATGCTATGTTGCCGATGGTGTTAGTCCATGGCGGAAGAGGTGATAGATGAAAAAAGTTTTAATAACGGGAATAACTGGTTTGGTTGGCAGTGCCTTCACCGTCGAGGTGTGCAAACGGAACTCCGAGGTGGAGTTTTTGGCTATCACCAGAGGAAAGGAGGGCACGCCGGCTAAGGAGCGGGTGCGTCAGACCATTGTTGAGCAGTGCGAATTCGATGGCGTGCCGGAGATGGCCGAGGATATATTGAAGAGACTTGATGTGTTCGAGGGGGACATTGCCGATTCCGTTCATGTGGCGATGGCCTCGGGGCTGGGCGAAATAGACGCCATTTTCCATTGCGCCGCCGATGTCAATTTGGGAGCGGACCCCACGGGCAAGACATTCAACGCCAATGTCAGTGGCACGGAGACGTTGTTGCAAATAGGTAAAGAGCTTGGAGTTGGGGCGTTTCACTATGTCAGCACGGCCTATGTGGCCGGAAAGACCAGGGGGCTTGTCAAGGAGGATTCTCTTCCAGCTAGGGATTGGCATAACGCCTACGAGAAAAGCAAATTCGATTCCGAAAAGATAGTCCGTATGTCGGACCTTCCATTCACTATCCATCGTCCCTCGATTATTGTCGGAAGACGCTCCGATGGCAGAATAAGGAAACCTTTGGCGTTTTATTTCATTTTGGAGTTCCTGGCGGTCATCAAGGAAAGGCAGTGCGCCAAGCGTCATATTGAACCATCGGCGTGCCTGGATATGCCTTTGCGTTTGGAGGCGACACCATCCGACAATGTGTATTTCGTTCCCATCGACTATGTGGCTGAATCCTCGGCGGAGCTTTTTCTTTCGCCGCCGGAAGGCAAGACGTATCACCTTACTGGAAGCAACCCTGTGTCCACGAGAGCCATCGAAAAGGCCGTGCAAGAAACCTTGAAGGTGAAGAACGTTAAAATCGTGGACCATATCTCCGAGCCGACATCGGACGAGAAGCTACTCCATAGGTTTTTAGGCGAATTTCTCCCATATTTTGGTTCGGAGGCGGAGTTTGACACGTCGAATATTGTCGATCGTTTCGGCGAACAATCGCTGGACTGGGATTTTTCGGGAGACAAGCTGAAAACGCTTATAGGGAGTTTCTACAGGGACAACTTCCCGGAATTGACCGATGTGGTAGTGTGACGATTGTCGAAGTGGACCGCGTCTACGGCTACCGTTGATTGGAAAGACTATGACTTCGCGGAGAGTCTCAACATCGGATAAAAAAGCGGATGCCGCCAGCGCGCGGAGCTGTTCCTCCTGCGCCGAGCCTGGGGCCGACGCTTTGAGCATTTATATGCGTCAGATGAACAAGGCCGAAGTGTTGAATCCCGAAGAGGAAATCCGCTACGCCAAGCAGCACGAGGAGTGCCTGGCCAACTTCAGAAAACGTCTCTATCGATTGGGATTTGTGGCGGAAGAGCATCTACGGCTACTCAAGGATATTACTATTGAGGGGATTGAGCATTATTTTCTGATTCATGCCAAAGGGGAGGCTTCCTCGTCGGAGCGGATATTGCTCGATGTTGGCAAGTGGGTGGGCGAAATTAAAGAGAGGTTGGAGGCCCTTAAATTGGCGTTTAAATCGGACACCAAGGATATCGAGTCCAAACGCGATGCGTTGTCGGATGTCCTGGTTCGTTATGTGCTTAGGTCGGAACTTCCCGCCGAATGGCATTCCGTCGTCCAAAGCTATTGCCGGGAACTCGCCACTGATGACCCGGTACGACGCAAGGCTGCGGAGAACGTTGTTATGGATCGAGCGCTGATGACCCCCAAGGAATTTTCGGATTTTGTTGTTGAGTTGGACGAGGCTCGCAACCGCGCCGACGATGTGCGGAACGTGATTTTGCAAGCCAATCTACGGTTGGTTGTCAGCGTGGCGAAGAAATATCAGTCTCGAGGATTGCCGTTGCCGGATTTGATACAGGAGGGGAATCTTGGCTTGATGAAAGCGGTGGACAAATTTGACTACAGGCGCGGGTACAAGTTCAGCACGTACGCCACTTGGTGGATCAAGCAGACGATATCCAGGTCTATAGCCGACCATGCCAGGATTATTCGAATCCCTTCCCACATGATCGCCACCCTGAACAAGATTCTCCATGCCGAGCAACTGTTCCTCCAGGAGCATGGTAGGGAGCCTGACGCCACGGAGTTGGCGGCCAAACTGGGAATGCCCGTGGAACGCGTCAGGTCTCTGAGGAGAATGGCCCGACAGCCAGTGTCGTTGCAGGCATCTGTAACCAACCGGGAGAACGCGCCAATATTGGAGGATGTGCTATTGTCGGCCACTGGTGACGAAACCATACAGCCGGCCGCGTACGCCATATTGAAAGAGAAGTTGGCAGAGGCTTTTGAAGTGTTGACCGAACGGGAGCGGCAGGTTCTCAGATTGCGGTTTGGCTTGCATGGCGCCAAGCCGATGACACTGGAAGATATAGGCGAGATATTCCAAGTGAGCAGGGAGCGAATCCGGCAACTGGAGGGTAGGGCTATCGCAAAGCTCCGCTTGCCCGAGCAAAGCAAGTTGCTGGACGGATATTTCAACTAACTAAGCTCCGCCTGGAAAGGGGAGAGGAAAATGGTGGTGGGGGATGGATTCGAACCATCGAAGGCGTCGCCAGCAGATTTACAGTCTGCCCCCTTTGACCGCTCGGGAACCCCACCACGAAAAGGGGTTGAATAATAATATCATTGAAGCTCTAGTCAAGCGCTTGTGATGGAAAAAAGACATTTTATAGATATTTCCGTGCCAGGAGGGCGTGGCGGACATCGGGTTGATACCGAGGTCGGCTCAGGCTCATTGGACTCGGCAAGCCAAAAACGGATATTCAAAACCGTCGCGGCGGTCCATGCCGCGTTCGTGCTAATCTGCCTTGGTTGGTTCGCTGTGGCGGACCTTCTCAAGAAACCCACCATGGAAACCGTCAGGGTTACGTTGGTCTCTCCATCCGCCTTGCCGTCCGCCGCCAGCGCCGCAGCCGCACCCGCGCCGAAACCGCGGCGGCCTCGGCCCCGTCCTCAGCAGCGGCCCCGCCCTAGGCCCGTTTCCAAACCCCGACATGCGACTTCCGCGCCCCAAAAACCGAAAACACCTCCGAAAAAAAAGTGGACGCCTAGAAAGACCATAACTATCTCGCATAAAACCGTGGTGAAAAATCCCGCGCCCCAAAAACCGATGCGACCGACTGCACCTGCGCCTCCGGTCGTCACGGCCAGCCAATTAGAAAGGGAATTGCGGAAAGGATGCGTTCGGACGACTCCAGCGGCCTCGACACCTGCGAAGTCCTTACCACCCAGCGGTTACTACGACAAAGTCTCGGCCGCGTTGTATGCGCTTTGGAGGCAACCTTCCAAGGCCGAGTTGGGAGGTAAGTTGCCTACCGTTGACCTCACTATAACCATTGACGCCTCGGGCGCGGTTAAGGTGGCGCGTGTTTCGCGGAGAAGCGGAAACGGCACTATGGACGCGTCGGCATTGGCGCTCACGCATCGGTTGCGCGTTCTTCCCAAGCCGCCGAACGGAGGGATGACGCTCACCGTGACTTTGGAGGTGGTGGAATGAGCGGAATCGTATGTTCCTCCTCCTTGGAGGCGCTCTCCAATCATGGTTTCGATAAAGTGGCGTTGGCGATAGGTGTCTTCGACGGTGTCCACCTTGGTCATCAACGGGTCTTGGACGAATTGAGCGCGATGGCGGAAAGGCGCGGCGCCAAACCGGTGGTGCTGACATTCCACCCCCATCCCAGAACGGTCCTACAACCACGCAAGCCGCTACCGCTTTTGACTTCGCCCGAAAGGAAATGCGAGTTGCTGGAAGAACGCGGTATCGAAGCCGTGGTGAGATTCCCCTTCTCCGCGGAATTCGCGGCCCTTTCCGCGGAAACTTTTCTCGACGACTGCCTCTTGGCACCGGATATCACGCTCGAAGGAATATGCGTTGGGAAAAAATGGCGGTTCGGTGCTGGGGGCAAAGGCGATGTCGCTATAATTGAACGATACGCCGAACAACACGGATTCGAATTCAATCCCGTCGATGAACTGATTTTAGACGGTGTGATTGTAAGTAGCACGTCCATTCGGCGGGCCATCGCCGGAGGCAGATTGGACGACGCGGAAAAAATGCTTGGGAGACGCCACTTCGTGTCAGGTGTCGTGGAGGAAGGCGACTCCATCGGCGGGCCAGTGCTGGGATTCCCAACGGCCAATTTGGCGGTGGTGAACGAGATAACTCCCCCTCCGGGGGTTTACGCGGCTATCGCGCATTTCGATGGCTCGACCAAGCCGGCGGCGGTCTTCGTCGGCGACTCCCCTTCCTTCGGGAAGCTGAAACGTCGAAAAGCTGATCTGGAGGCGCATGTTCTGGATTTCGACGGCAATCTGAACGGACGGGGAATCCTAGTGGAATTCGTCGATAGAATACGCGAGGCTCGTTCCTTCCCCTCCGCGGAACGACTTAGAGAGGAGATGAAGCGCGATGTCGAAACAACACGGGAAATCATCTCCCGAATCTGAAGTCATTGGACTGGCGGACAACGATGGTGGGAAATCCAATAGCGCGTCCACCGCGCTTGTCGTTGTCGTCGTGGTCTTGGCGACGCTGTGCTTGGCGCTTGCCGCGGGGCGCGCCCTAGCCTATTTGGATAAACGCGGTTCGGACAAGCCCAACCATCGGAACCCGCTTTTCGCCGTCTCCCAAGGGGACGCCGCCGCTTCCGAAAAGGACGATGACATCCCCGATGGCGCTCTCAGGGCGGTGGAGGACGCGGACACTATTGCGAAAACCGCGCCCAAACACAAGGCCGAATTCGAAAAGGCCGTATTGACCGATGATGAGAAAGACGCACTGGAGTTGAAACGGCGCGACGCGATGGCGGCGAAACGATTGGAGCTTATCAAACAGATCGAAAACGCCAAAACCCCGGAGGAACGGGCTAGGATTAAGAAACTCCTTGAAACCCAATAAACAATCCGTTTTGACTTTTCCCTTCCAATATGCTAGGGTTTATCGGAAGGCGGAGCGGGCCGAGCGGGGACTCTCGGCATGGCGGCAGGTCGGCGGGAATCCACACCTGACCCCCACCCAAGGGCAATCCACAACAGCGGCGTTTTGTCATATCCCCGGGGAAAAAATATCAACCCCCGACGGATAGATAATCGTTCACATACAAAAAAAATACATATGCAATATAAAATAGAAATCAAACCACTGGCTATTAAAGACGGAAAGAAGATCCCGAAAGGTGATTTGGTTAAAATTTTCAAGAAGATTGAGGATTTAAAGGATGATCTTAAAGGTAATGTCAAGCATCTGACTAATTTTACACCAGAATACAGGTTGAGAGTTGGTGATTATCGTGTATTGTTTGAGATACACGAGCAGGTTATCACGATATACAGAATAAAACATAGAAAGAACGCCTACAAGTAGGAGGTGCGATTATGCTAGCATTACATCCAAATATATTAGAAAAAAAAGGCAAGAAGGAATTTGTCGTACTTCCTTTTGAGGAGTTTAAAAAGATGGAAGAAGCCTTGATGGATTACGAAGACTTAAAAGATTTGAGAGAAGCGAAATGTAAAGAAAAAAAGTGTAAGTCTTATTCCATTGATGAGGTTAAAAAGACGCTAGATATAGTGTGAACAAACCGTTACACCTACTGAAAACCGTGCGGTTTTCAGTAACTTACCTCTATGTTGGCGGGGAAATGCAAAAGGGAATAAACAACAATCTTGCTGGGCAAATAGAAGAATATCTTGTTTATGCAGAATTGGGAAAGAGGTAATAAATTGGCGGGGTCGGGACCCCTTCCGTGCCGTAGGCACCGTTCCGGCTCTGCGGAAGGATCCTACCCGAGGAACGACGGGCCCGAGCATCAGGCAACGTGCGGAACTGACCTCAAATACCATGAAACATGCGAAGCTCAAAAAAAGGATTGTCAAGCTCAAAGCGATCGCTGACCGGAATCCGGCGGGGTTCAAGTCCCGTTTGGCGGCGCTCGTCTTCATAGGCTATTTCGCGATAGTCCTGTATTTCCTCTGCTTCGGGGGCGTGTTGGCTCTGTTTTTGTTCCTGCACACGATTCCCGTCCGCTTGATGGTCGTTTTCGCGATTATCCTATTCTCAATCCTGAAAATGGTGTTTCAAAAGCCTCCGCCTCCCGAAGGCGTGGAGGCCACCCGCGACCGATTCCCGGAGCTTTTAGACATCGTGGATTCCGCCAAACAATCCACGGACGGGCCGGATATTCACAAGGTCATACTGAATCTCGAATACAATGCGTCCGTCCTCCAAGTCCCTAGAATATCCATGTTTTTCGGTGGAACTAGGAACTATTTGGCGATAGGCGCGCCCCTCATGGCGACCCTTTCCGAAGACGAATTCCGCAGCGTGCTGCACCATGAGTTCGGCCATCTTTCCCAGGAGCATTCCAGATTCCAGCAACGCGTGGTGAAGGCGGCGATGATATGGGAAGTCATGAACGAGCTGAATTTTTTCATGCTCCTGCTTTTCTACCCGTTCGTAAAGTTCTACTCTCCTCTGATTTCCTGCTACATTGCCGTTTACCAGCGCCACGACGAATACGAGGCCGACGCTATCGCCGCCAAAATATCGGGCCCGGATACCGTCGCCGCGGCCCTCTACAAAATCCATGTATATGGCGCGTATTTCATGGATAAAGTGCTTCCGAACGAGGTTAGGGATGTCGCAAGCGGCGAACACCCTCCCGCCGGACTGATGGACCGCTTCGCGGAGACTCTCGCCATCCCCTTGGATTCCGACCGGCTACGCAAATACAGGGAGCAAGCGGCGAAAACCGCCACCGCGCCCGAGGACACCCATCCGTCTATGATGGAGCGCTTAGCCGCGCTCGGAATCGACAATTTAGCGAAACTCGCGCCATCCGCCACGGCATCCGCGTGGCTCTCGGTGTTCAACGATTCCAAGCGAGGCGCATTGTCAAAAGAATTGGGCGAGTTTTGGGAAAAATCGAATAAAGAGGCGTTGGAGATGATTACGGTGTCGATCAAGGATGCCCAAACGACGCTGGCGAAACTTTCGGAGAAGAAACAAGAAGAATGGTCGGAGGAGGATTATCTGGAATTCGCCATGGCCAAGTCCGCCTTGTGCGATGACGAAGAAACACTGGAAATCCATAAAATGGTCGCTGAGAAGTTTCCTGAAAATCCAGTGGCTATGATGAGCTATGGCGGCTCCTTGTTGAACGCCGGCGATGATTCCGGTTTGGCATGGCTCGAAAAATCGATGGTCGCTCCCGCCGTGGCGCCAGTCGCCGCGCAAATCGCCGTCGAGCACCTTTACGCCACGGGAAAAGACGAGGAGGCGGAATCCTGGATAGCCGATGTCGAGAACCGTATGAAGGAGATCGAGAAAGCCTACAAGGCCAGAGGCGAGTTCTCGGAGAAGGACGATTACAGGCCGCACGGCCTCGGCGATGATGCGGTGGAACGGATTATCGAAGCAGTGGGGAAATACCGGAAAACATTCAAAGTAGCGTATCTGGCCAAAAAATTCGATTCAAATCTCCCTGGGATGCCAATCTATCTTTTCGCTTTCAAAATCAAACCTTTCAGAATGGCGTCCGACGATATGCAGGCCAATATCGCCGAGGCGTTCGATAACCTCCCGCAGGAGATATACCCGCTCAATCTGGCGGGAAAAAACAAACTCGCGAAAAAATTGCGCGAAGTCCCCGAGGCATCGATAATCGCCAATTCACGAGGCAAGGGTTGACCTACTAGAAAGAACGGGGGGCTCGAACTCCACCCCCCGACGCTTGATTTTTTCGGGACACGGGCGATAATAGCCCCTCCGGCGATTCGGCCGGGCTGTATTGACAATGGAAACATCTGGAGACGAGAGAATCTATGCCGAACATTAAGTCAGCTAAGAAAAGGCTTCTCACGAACGAGAAGGCGCGGGTTAGGAACAAGGCCAGGATCAGTGCGTTGCGCACAGCGGAAAAACGTTTCCGCGAGGCTGTGGACGCCGGCGACAAGGACCGGGCCAAGGAATGCCTTAAAGCCGTCCACAAACGGTTGGATAAGGCGGTCAAGCTTGGCACGATCCATAAGAACAAGTCGTCCAGGAAGAAATCCCGTCTAGCCGCCTTACTCAAGTAGGGCCCGCTGAATCATCCGACTTTTTCAGCAAGCCCCCAGGGCCTGCTGAACACACACGTTCGTGTGATTTGAAGAGGCCTCACACGAAGACACGAAGGGTTTTTCCTCGCAAAGACGCAGAGAACGCAGAGAAGGAGAGGGAAGAGGGGGGCGACCGGGTGGACTAGCACGGACTGACTGGTGCGCATCTGATTTTTTCAGCAGATCTACTTTGGGCTTGCTGAAAAACTCAAAAACGGATCAGTGGCTAGGCAATAAGCCGATGGTGTGCTTCGCACTCCGAGGTGAAATTAACGCCGCCAATGGCCCGTTATTGGCTTTCGCGGAATTGGCAAGTGCCTCAAATCGCTAGTCGGCTCCAAGGGTTTTGGGAGGATTGCTCCCAAAACCTTGGAGATGACACCGCTAAAAAGAAATTTAACCCCATTAAAATGAAGCACTTGCCAATTATTCAGTGAGCCCTACTTTGTTTTCGCCGTTGGCCGAGGTTGATGCGCAGGTGTTGTTGATGATTGAACGGCCCGTGTTTTTTTCTCCGCTTGGCGTTTATTGGTGCTCGACAGGAATCTGACTGCGATCAAGGCGAGTAGCAATATCACTGCTATAGCGACGAGTATCCCTAGTCTTCCTCCTGGTTTAATTCCAGCCTTTTTCAGCAGTTGGCTCGTATGGTCGAACTTGCATTTCGACGCGTTTTTAGGCAGGTCGGGAATTCGAGTGAAGAGCAATCCCATACGCCGCGTAAGTCGCATCGGGGAGTTCATAGCCCAGTCGGCGGCTTCTAGAAACATCCCGATGTTGCGTCTCCTTAGCTTCAGTACAGCGGATACGACGATGGGGATAGCCACGATTAGCGCCATTCCGGCGATGAAAAGGAATATCCTCAAAACGACGGCGTTGTCTTTCAGTGCGTTCATAACCGAGGCGAAGGCGCTTCCTAGCCCGGCGAGGCCTATTCCTCCTCCCAAAAGCATTAGCGGTCCAGCCCAAGCCGGAGTGCCTCCGGACTTCGGCGCGGGTTTGGCGATGGTGGCGCCCCCCGTGGTCAATCCCTTGCCTATGCCGGCTTCAAGCTTGTCGTAGCTTGAGGCCGTAAGTTTGTCGGTTTGTCTTTTGAAGAAGGCGCCGAGTTTGACGAAAGGCGCTTTCAACGCCTCCGAAATGGATACGGGGCGTTGTATGAAATCGACGACCTTGGCGTCCCATTCGCGGTTGTCGCGCGTGACGAACACGCCCTGTTTGCCTATGCGGAGGTTGGAGACGTCTCCTGATGTCACCGCGGTGGCCACTTCCATTTTCTCCTCTTTCCCGTCCAGCTTTGATGTGAGTTCAAGGTACATGACGCAAATATCGCTCAACTCGGCGACTTTCTTGTGTGTCGCCCGGTCCCGGACTTCCATGTTCAGGTCGAATCGCCGTCCATCCATGACGAGGCGTCCGACTTGGGCCATTGAGAGGGCGGTGGGGTCCAATAGGCTTTGGAACGAGACGAAATTCCTCGTGAACTCAAGTATATTGGCCTTGAAGAGGATGAGTTTCTCGACCTCCGCGATTCCCGCGATCTCCCCCGCCACCTCCATGTCTTTGTCGAAGAGGGCGCGCAACCTTTTTGGCATTCCGGCCTTGGCCAGTTTCCGCAATTTATCCTCGCCCAACGCTTCCACCGGTGTCGCTGGTTTCGCGGCGTTCCATTCGGCGAATTCCGCGAATTCCGCGTTTAGCCGTATCCAGTCACCTTTCGACAACATGCCGGGGGAGCGGCGGTGGAGGAATTTTTTCAACACCTGCTCCCGTAGATTTTGCACGGAGTCCCGATAGAGGGGGTTCAATCCTTCATCCAGGGGGAGGGTTGCTTCCGGGGAGGGAGTCGCCAACGGCGCGGCCGCGAGAAACGCGTCCATGGCGGCGGTGTTGTTCACGTCAAGTTCTTCGCGTTTTTTCTCATTGGCGCGGAATGCGCTCGCTAGAGATGGGTCCGTCGCCAAAAGGTCGCACTGCCTGAAAAATTCTTCTACCTTGGGTTTTACCGCCGCGATGGCGGAATACGCCGGCACCGTGTCCGCTCCCCATACCATCACGGCGTCGCTGGTTCCCTTGTCCAGCCATGCCAGATATTCTTCGACCTCTTTCAGGAAACGCTCCACCCGCGCCACCGATACACCTGGTTTTCCGCCGGCGTCGGTGTCGTTGCCCAGGGTCGCCATCACGCTTTCGACGAACTCTCTTGTGGCGGCGTCCTTCACCGCGTCCAACGGAATGACACCATCGCCGTTGCGCTCGCCGGACGCTAGAATCGCCTGCCTGGAGCGCGCTTGATCCAATGATATTTTCGAGGCGTTGTCCGCGCCGAGATTCGCCAGTATCCGTTCGGCGGCGGCTTTGACTTTCGCACCGGCCGCGCTTGATGAATTGATGGCTGCGATGGGGATTTCCGGTGTCGTGTCAGCTAGGATTGATATATCGGAGAGGACATCCAGAAGCCAGTCCACTCCCTTCCGCAACTCGTCCGCCCGGATTCTCCCGTTCCCGTCGGAGTCCAGGAACTTAGTGAAGGCGGGGTCGCAGATGAAGCTTTCCACGGGGGCGCTGACGCACATCCACCACGCCTCGTTGATGGCGGAAATGGCCCGCAAGTCCTCCGGCCCGTCAATGGCGAGCTGAGACCGGCCTCCGATCGTCCTGAATAGAATTTTCCCGTTTGGTGGCATTTGACACGACTGTAGCTCCAATGTGGCACTACTTCAAGTTTGCGGTGACGGGAGGATTTCGTTCGAGGGCTTGAATCTTCCCCCAATCGTGGCATTACTAAGCGTTATGAGCATTTTAAATGGAAATTACGTTCGGGGTGTTTGGGGCGTGTTGGCTCTAATGGCTCTGCTTGTCGTCGCTGGGTGCGGTACTCCCGAATCAATGCTCCAAGCCCGATCGAAACTTCGCGACGGCAATACTCCTTTCACCCGCTCGGCTTTTTTGGCCGCCGTGGCGAAAGGTGATAGCGAACTGGTGGATTTGTTTCTTGCCGCGGGAATCCCCAAGGATGGATGGGAAGGTGCCACTCCTCTCTCTACCGCGGTAGAAAACGGAAAAACCGATACGCTGGGAAAACTCCTCGCTGCGGGATTCGATGTTGATATGAATGCTTACGGAAGAACTCCGTTGTGCGCGGCGGCGGCGATGGGCAATGCGGACGCGGCGGCGCTGTTGACATCTCACGGTGCGGACGTGGACTACTTGAACGATAGCGCCAATCCGTTGGTTCTGGCGGCTTCGAATGGCCATTCCAATGTCGTTAAAGTGCTTTTGGACAAGCGTGCCGACACCGATGTCCAAACCGAGAGCATGGGGACATCCCCTTTGATGGCAGCCGCTCAAGTTGGAGATTTGAAAACGGTCAATCTTCTGCTAGCTCATAACTCCGATCCGAATTTGACGGACACGAGCAATAACTCCGCATTGTATTGGGCGGTTAGGAAGGGGCATCATGATGTAGCGAAGGCCATTGTCGACTCTTCGAATTATTCCCCTGGTGACGATGCCAACAGCATTATAGCATTGGCAATGAAGCGCGACATGAACGATATCGTTAAGGCGATACTAGCTAAGGGGGCCGATCCTAACGCCAACTATGGTGTCATCCCCCTACTTTCCTGGGCGGTTAAACAAAACTGTTCCGCTGGGGCGCAAGCGTTGATCGACGCCGGTGCCGATCCCGCTAAAGCCGATTCGGATGGTGCCACGCCACTGGACTACGCTCTCCAAGCTGGAAACGACGCTATTGTCCAAATACTTCGAGCCGGAACGACTCCCGCTAATAAATAGTCCGTCTCTTGGCCAGTCTCACAGTGATTGTTGACTTATCCCTAATTTTCACCACGAGCGTATAGCATCTTCCTTTCCCTTGTTATCTAGGGCTCACCTGAATAATTGACAAGTGCTTAATTTTCATAGTGTTAAATTCCTTTTTAGCGGTGTCATCGCCAAGGCTTTGAGAGCAAACCTCTCAAACCCCTTGGAGACGACGAATGTTTTCCACTCAATTTGAGGTACTTGCCAATTCCGCGACACACGTTCGTGTGATTTAAGGGTGTCCTCGCTACGCTGGGACACCTACATCCACTAGGCGCGAAGCGTCCTTCCGCAAAGCCCGCTAGGGTTCGCAAAGCGAACGGAAGGAGCGGCTCGTCGCCTACATGTCCCGCCGTAGTCTTGGCGAAGGAGGAACCATCGGCACGAATGACCACGAATGCGTGCCATGGGTGCGACACCATTTCCACAAGGCTTAACCCGGGCCTGCTATTAAGCGGGGGAATGTTCCACGTTGTTTTTGTCGATGCCGCCTTCTTCCTCCTCTAGTTCGGCTATGATGGCGAGCAACTTGTCGCCACGCTCTATGCTCGAATCCAAGAAGAACTCTAAAACCGGGGTGTATTTCAATATGACGTTTTTCGACATCTCTGCTTGAATCTCTTTTCTTGCGTTTTTGATGCTTCTAAGGATAGTTGAGTGGTCGTCCTCATCCCCGCCTAGAATACTGATTCCGACCTTGGCGTGGCGCAGGTCCGAAGACGTTTCGACCGTGGTTACCGACACTAGGCAGGTTCCTGCCTGGAAATCGCACCGCTCCAGTATCAAGGCGATTTCCTGCTTCAGCAACTCGTTTACTCGTCGTATCCTATGACTTCCCATAAAAGAAGCCTCCTGTGGTGAAGTGGGCTATGGACACCGTAAAAATCACATGTTGGCGGCAATCCAGCATTGGGAACAAATAATTGAGACGGAACGGGCGTAGTTTCAAGCCCTCGAACGTGGGAATCCCACGAAAGAGAGGCGGCGTGGTAATTGCGATTAACGCGTCACTGGAATTTGTCAAACGCCAAAGAAGTTGTAGAGTCTGAGCGTTCGAATCGAAATGCCCGGCTCGGGGTCCGGGTGGCGGAATGGAAAAAGAGGAGAAAAACGGGAATGAAGAAGGTTCTTATCCCAACCAAGCTGGACACGGTAGCGGCTGATATGTTGCGGGCTGCGGATTTCGAGGTAGTCCAAGACGACTCGACACCATTCGAGGAGCTTTTGTCTTCCCATTCCGACACCGAGGTGATGATTGTCAGGAGCGAGAAAGTCACTTCGGATGTGATCGACGCCCTTCCCAGATTGCGTCTTGTGGTTAGGGCGGGTGCTGGATACAACACGATAGACATAAAACACGCCCGTCGCAAGAACGTGGACGTTATGAACACGCCTGGAGCAAATTCGAACGCGGTGGCGGAACTGGTCATCGCCATGATGCTGGCGGGAATAAGGAATGTGGTTACGGCGGATATCTCCACGCGCGCCGGCAAGTGGGAGAAAAAGAAGCTGATGGGCCGCGAGTTGACTGGCAAGACAGTTGGTGTCGTGGGCATGGGTAATATAGGTAAATTAGTAGTTAAGCGACTCCGCGGGTTCGATGTCAAGATATTGGCCTACGACCCGGTATTGTCGGCGGATTTGGCAGACACCCTAGGCGTGGAGCTTCGTAAAATCGACGAAATATTCGCGGAGTCCGATTTCATTTCGCTTCACGTCCCCGAAACGGACGAGACAAAAAAAATGGTCAACCGTTCGTTGTTGGAGCGGATGAAACCTGGAGCGGTCCTAGTTAATTGCGCCAGGGCGGGCATAGTAAACGAGGACGACTTGCGCGCGGTCAAGCAGGAGCGGGAGCTAGTCTTTTGCAACGATGTTTATCCGAAGGATGTGGAAGGCCCCAAATCGGTCGCGGATATCGCGGATGTGATGCTGCCGCATTTGGGAGCCAGCACCCGGGAGGCCAACCGGAACGCCGCCACCCGCGCGGCGGAGCAGACGATAGACTACTTCGAGAAGGGGCTTACCAGTTACGTCGTCAACAAGGGAGTTCCGGACGGACTCGATTCCAAGTTCCAGGAACTGGCGTTCGCCTTGGCGAAGCTCGCCCGCCATTATTTGGGAACCGAGGTATCGCCACATCAAATCGAAACGAGTTTCTATGGGACGCTAAAGGAGTATGGCAATTGGATGCTGGCCCCCATCGCCGCGGGAATAGCTCCCGAATTCGACATATTCCAGGACGCCGCGGACGCGAAAGCGTTCTTCGAAGGACGTGGAATTATCGTCAACGATAGGGACACCGACGATTCGAAGAACTATGGGGAGTCGATGACCATCGATCTCATTGAAGGCGAGAAGAATTCCCTTGCCCGCGTCAGCGTGAGAGGGACAATCGCCGAGGGGAATCTAATGATATCGAGGTTGAACGACTTTGACAAACTGTATCTCGAAGCCGCTGGGCATATCCTGTTCTTCGAGTATGGTGACAAGCCTGGGGTAATTGGCAAAGTGGCCAGTATCCTCGGCGAGGGCGGAATCAATATCATTGACATCCGCGCTCCGCAAAGCGCCGATGGGAACAAGGCTTTGGCAGTCATCAAAACCAATGTTCCCGTTTCGGACGGAATTGTTGCCGAGGCCGCTAAAGCCATTGGCGCGGACGCCGCGTTTGCCGTTTCCTTCTGACGATACGGGCTTGAATTCCACCGCTCCGCCTCCAAATTACTAGGATGCGGGGCGGTGTTGTTTCGTGGCGGAGATTCTCTGGCGCCAGATATGGCCTGTCGCGTTCGATGAAATCCATATGATGGAGGGCACTTCATGAAATCAAGGATGTTGGTGGTCGGATTATCGTATATGGGGGTGGCGTGTCTGTGCTCGTGCATCCATACTGGCGGGGGTGCTCCCGAAGGTGTTGCGCCGGCTCCTAACAAGGCTGAGCGGGTGGTTCGACACCGTATCTTTCCCGACACCAAATCCAGCGAGTATTTCGATATAGTGAAGGTCGACGACAAGACTTTGCCGACAGGCAAGATGAAAGGAATAGTTTCCTTGAGGAACAAGCAGGACACCCCTTTCAAATTCTCGTACAAGTTCATTTGGTTCGACTCCAAGGGCAAGGAATTGAAAAAATCCTCCGAGAAGTGGACGGAGACCGATATCATGGGAAACGCCACGAAAAACATTTCGGCCGTGGCGCCCAACACCAAAGGCGTTGATTTCCAAGTGAAGCTGATGGCTTTGGAGTGATTGGCTCACACATTGGTGGGCGCGGGAAGATGGCACCCGAGGGAGGATTCGAACCTCCGACCAATAGTTTAGGAAACTACTGCTCTATCCCCTGAGCTACCCGGGCGCTTGCATCTCAAAACGGCAGGGAAAATAGCGCGGACTTGGCGCAAGTCAACACGCGCTTGGCGTGTTTTGTATCAGCCCTCCTTTCGACCGACGTTTTGAAAAAGCCTATCGGGCCAGCCATTCGGGGGTTTGACACCGCTGGAAACAACCTTATCGTTGCCGTTTGACTGGTGGACGAAACATAGGATGGAACACAATGATCAGATGTAGATTCGCACCCTCTCCAACGGGAGAAGTTCATATCGGTAATATCCGGACCGCCATTTTCAACTATCTTTTCGCAAGGGGTGTTGGTGGGGAGTTTTTATTGCGCATAGAGGATACTGACCGCGAACGCTCCACGGAGGAGGCGGTGGAGAAATTATTCGAGGCTATGAAGTGGCTTGGTCTCGGCTACGATGGCGAGGCGCTGAGGCAAAGTGGCCGATCCGGCGACCACGCCGACGCGGCGGAGCGCCTTCTGACGGGGGGTAGGGCCTACAAGCCGGCACCCAAGGGGCCGGACGACAAACCGCCGGTGATTTTCGCGCTCCCATGGGATACGGACAACCATCCCAACGTCGCCGTGGTGGGAAACACGACGATGAAAGTCCACCCCGGCGAATCTGTGACCATCTCCAGAGCGGGGGTGTCGTTTGCCCAAGTCAGCCGCAAAGGAAAACCTATGCCGACTTCCGCGTCGCTCGCGGGATTCCACGAACTGAAGGTCTTGGATGCCCAAGGCAAAGTCATGTTTGAGTTGGAAAACGAGTTGGATGATATCCTAAACGCCGGGAGGCGGGTGATTTTGTCCGATGCCTCGGAATTCTCGTTCCAGCGGCGCGAAGTGTTTTTCAAAGACGCCGTGAAGGGACGATTGGCGAAGCCCTTGGACACGATGAAAGATTTGGTAATTGCACGCGGAGACGGCTCACCGGTTTTCCACTTGGCGAACGTTGTGGACGATGCCGCTCAGAATGTCACTCACGTCATCCGTGGCGACGACCACGTTGAGAACACGTTCCGCCACGTTCTCCTATTTCGGGCGTTGGATTGGGAGCCACCGTCTTTCGCGCATCTTCCCATGATTGTTAACAAAGCGGGCAAACCTTACAGCAAGCGCGATGGCGACGCCTTTGTTGGCGAGTTCAAATGGAAGGGTTTTTTGCCCGAAGCGTTGTTCAATTATCTCGCCCTTTTGGGTTGGTCGCCAGGTGACGACCGCGAAATGATGACGAAAGAGGAGTTAATCGAGGCGTTTTCGCTCGAGCGTGTTTTGGCGTCTCCCGCCAAGTTTGACCTAGCGAAGTTGACGAACCTCAACGGGAGGTTCATCGCTCATTTGGCCTCCGCGGAATTTGCGGAAAGGGTCGCGGAATTCGCGGTAGCCACGGGCAGAGAGCATGTTGAAAAATGGCGTGCTTCCAATCCCGCGAGATTTGCGGCGGTCGCGGAACTCGCGCAACCACGCTCGAGAACGTTGGCGGAGGTGGATTCGTGGCGGTATTTCTTCGAGGATGTCGACTCTTTCGATTCCGGCTTGGCGAGCAAAATACTGGACCCCGGTGTCCTTCCCGCGTTATCCGCTCTCGCCGACGCGTTGGGAGCGTTGCGGGAAGGCGCTACGGCGGCGGAGGTGGAGTCGATTTTGCGAATGGTCGAGGCCGAATGCGGATTGGGCGAAGGAAAATTGAATCGTCCCGCTAGATTCGCGGCTACCGGACAAGGATCGGGTCCGGACCTGGACAAATCGATCGCCTTGATCGGTGCGGTTCGGGTGGCTGGGAATATCCGCAGAGCCCTGGAATCGGTTTCCTGACATCTGTCGCCAGCCACTGACCCGTTCTCGACTTTTTCAGCAAACCCTACTTCGGGGCGGGGTCGCCGGCGTGGTATGAGCTTCTGACTAATGGGGCGCTGGCGACTCTCTCGAATCCGAGCTCCACGGCCAAAGTGCGCCATTCCTCGAATTTGTCCGGATGGACATAGCGTTCCAATGGCCAGTGGATTTTTGAGGGTGGGAGGTATTGCCCGATGGTCAGGGACGTGGCGCCGGTTCCGCGGATGTCGCGGATTGTTTGTTCGACCTCCTCGTCGGTTTCGCCCATTCCGACCATGAGACCTGATTTCACCATAGCGTTTCCTATGGACACCGCCTCGGAGAGCGTTTGGAGGGAGCGTTGGTAGTTGGCTTTGGAGCGGATTGTCGCGGAGAGGCGTTCAACGGTTTCGATATTGTGGTTGAACACGTCCGGAGCGGCGGCCAGAACAGTGCGGAGTGGCGCTCCCAAGTAGTCTGGCGTGAGGACCTCGATGGCGGCGTCCGGGGCGGCGGCGCGTATTTCGCGGATCGTGTCGGCGAAGGCCAATGCGCCGCCGTCGGGAAGGTCGTCGCGGGTGACGCTAGTGACCACCACATGCCGAAGTCGCAATTTGGCGGCGGCCTCGGCGATTCTTCTCGGTTCGCCAGGGTCTGGAGGCGGGGGGGCCGTATTGTTCGGCACCGCGCAAAATCGGCAGTTTCTAGTGCATGCGTCGCCTAGAATCATGAATGTCGCCGTACCCTCGTGCCAGCATTCGTTGAGGTTGGGGCATTGAGCGCTGCCGCAGACGGTGTTCAGGCCCAGGTCTTGGAGGATTGCCGCCACTTCGGAGCGTTTGCCCCCGGCGCGCGCTCTGACCCGTATCCATGGCGGGAGTCGGTCGCTCCTCATATCCGCTCGCTTTCTCCAGCTTCCTTTCCAGAAAACATTCCAATCGCGCAAATCGCGCAAATCGCCATATATGTCGCCGCGTAAATCGCGCACCATCCGACGTAGGACCACGGGACTCTCCGGTTGCCCGTCAACGCGTCCGCCAACCAGAAAAACTGCCAATTCGGAATAAGCGCGTAGAGGAGGGCCTTGATGGAGGGCCATTCGGCGCCGCCAAAGAGGTAGTCGGAGATTAGTCCGGCCATGAATATTGCAGCGCTGATACAAAGATTGGGCACTAGGGAAAGCCGGGTGGAAAGGGCTACAGTGATTGCTCCCATCATCCAAACCGCGAAAAATAGAAGGATTAATACTGGAATCATCTCATACGGGAATGGTGGTATGGCGTTTTCCACCGAGATGAATCGGGACAACCCCAGTAGCGCCGCCACAAAAACAACCATGGCCATGGACGCCGACTCGGGGAAGCTTTTTCTAGAGAAGAAATTGCGGGCGGCTCCCCAAGCTTGAGCCAGTATCAAGGCTCCGTAGAACAAGCTCATTATCAAATAGTCCAATTCGAACTGATCTTTCGCCATCCTAACGGCGAGTATGGAGGCGCAAGCGCATGCCGTCACGAATAATGTGAGCGCGGCGACGATACCGCCAATTTTCGCCAAAAGGAACGTGCTTTTTCCGACGGGTTTGGAAAGAACTAGGGAAGCGGTGCCGCGGGCGACCTCGCCGTGGACGGTGTTTCCCGCACAGAGGACGGCCGCCACTAGCCCCAAAACCAGTGTGGTTGACATGGCGCTATCAATGACGAGTTTTGTTTGCTCCCGGAAGACGTACAGGGCGAGAGTTGGGAATATCCCTATTAACGCCATCGCGACGGAAAGTAGGATATGGAAAATTGGTTCCCTCAGGCTCTCCCTGAACGTGTTGCGGGCGACGTGGAAGAACGTTCCCATTGCTGCTACGAAACCTCCATGGAAATAGTCAAGAGTCTTATCTTCATTGGGTTGAACTTCCTCGTAACGGTGTCTTCCGCTTTCGCCAGGACACTTCGACTCCACGCTTGGACCGCGGAGCGCACCCTTGGCTTTCCACCCACATGTCCGCCGTTTTATCCCGCCGTGGCTTTGGCGAACGTGGGTGACACCGCAAGAGCAACCAACTTCCCGTGACGTTTTCAGTAAACCCTATTTAGGCACGACCTTCGATTCGTCGATCAGTTCCGGCTCCGGGAGTTTGTCGGCGGTGGAATCGTTGGCACTTGCCTCCGCCGGAGGAGCGTCAACGACATCGTTTCCTTCCACGACCACATCGGTTGTTTCAGTTTCGACAGTGATTGTATCGTCGGAAGGCGCGGGTGTCGCGCTTACCGTGGTATTGGCTAAATCTCCGCCTGCCGGGGGGCCGCTGGGACGGTAAAGTTTTCCGCTTTCGAGTTCTGCTTCGGCCTTTTTATATTCCCGTTCGGTGTAGGTCAGGTTGAGCAACCGGTCCACCGCCGCAGCGATATCGCTCCATTTCTTATTGGTAATTCGTATGACCGTCTGGCTAGGATCAATTTGCTCGAGATATTTGTTGGGAACGTATCTCTCATCTCCGAGGACGAGGATTTTTTCCGGCTGTAGATATTTGATGAAGTCGCGGAGGTTGTCGAATTCGACCTCCATGGTGGTGTCTTTGACGGGCATGAAAAATATTTTACCGTCGGAATCGGATGGTATGGCTAGAATTGGTTGTCTGGTTTCCACCTGAATGATGTCGGCTAGCAACCGCGGTTTTCTGCGGTTGCCGATGACAATGAGTGTGTTGACGGTTTTATTCGGGTTTCGATATGGCCTGAGAAGCTTGCTGTAATCGAAATTGGCGCACCCGGCCAGGATCAGCAACGCCAAGCCAACGGTCGAAGTCGGAATCAATCGGCGGAAAGCATTCATGTTTGGAAAATTCCTTGTTTAAGAGAGTCGCACCTTTTTTTCATCCACTCTACGATGTAAATTGGACCACATGAACGGGGACCGCTCTAGTGGTTCCAATCCGCATCCGGACAAGGCGTTGGTCCCGCCCATCCACAGTAAATTAGGTTTAGTCGGCAAGAATTCAAATTCAACGTGGAAATGAATGATATTTTTCTTGGAAGTTGTTCGTCGCCAGCGCGCGCCGGGCTGTTTATGAGCGGTAGCGGGAGTAACGCCAGGCGGACTTTGGAGAGGCGCGCCGAGCGTGGCGAGTCCGGCAGTTGGCTTCCCGTCGCGATAGTTACGGACGCACCCGACACAAGCAATGCGGCGGCAATAGCGGAGGAGCATGGTCTTCCGTTGGTCGCGCTGGATATAAGGCGGTTTTATCACGAGCGCGGGGAGGAGCGTGTGTCGCTGGCCACCGAGTCCGGTCGCCGGATAAGGGAGGAATGGACCGCCGAACTACGAAGTCTCCTCGCGCCGTTTAAATTGGA
Organism: Lentisphaeria bacterium; assembly: GCA_015486135.1. GTDB lineage: Bacteria > Verrucomicrobiota > Lentisphaeria > Victivallales > JAADHT01 > WFSE01. The sequence goes on along the minus strand of WFSE01000099.1, from coordinate 489 downwards.
TTTTGGCGTATTGGCCGGATTTATGCCATTGACCAACATAACGTCCGACTTCCCGTGCTTGAACGTGCATCCCGGGGATTTGACGGTTGAAGAAGACGGGCGCCGGATTTTGATTGGTTTGCACACGGTGCCAGTGGAGCGGGCGATACTTTCGGGGTTTCGCCATATGCGGTCAAGCGTGATAATCGCCCAAAAATACACTGGCTCCGGCGGGGAGATGGACACGGGGCCGATCCTTGGAGTGTCCACTCCGGTGGAGATCGACCTCCGCGGCGAACCGCTCGGCAAGCTCGCGGAAATCGCGGCGGGCCGTCCGGACAGGAAGCCGAGGGGGGGGTATGGCGACTTGCTGGAGGAGATCGCCAAGGAGAACCAGGAGCGTTTGAAGGAGGCCGGCGACTGGATTGTGCTTCCAAGAGTTGTCGAGGACTTCGCCTCGGGACGATTCGCGTTGGATGGGGGCGGGGGGCTGGTGTATAGGGACGATAG
>WFSE01000098.1 GCA_015486135.1 Lentisphaeria bacterium | reverse complement strand
GAATTTAGGATTTCTCATTTCGGATTTACTGCCTGTGTGAGGTTGATTTAAGACTCACGATGTGTGGCCATAAAGGAGGACGGCGGATGAAGTCTATACGTTTTATGTTTGCCGCGGTATTCGCGGTTGTCGTTGTCGCGGGATGCGCGTCGGTTCCATCCAAGCGGGAGGCGTTGGCGGAATTGAAAGCGAAGGGGGTCGCGTTTGACGAGGCGTCTTTCGTCAAGGCGGCGAAGGAGGGGGATATTGCCACCGTCAAACTTTTTGTGGAGGCCGGGATGTCCCCCCGAGTCGTCGTGGTCGAGGAGGAGAAAAATGGCGAACTCGATATTTCGGTATTGAAGGGCATGCCGAAACGGCCCGACATTTCAACACCGTTGTTGGAGGCCTTACTGGAACGTCGCCGCGATGTAGTGGATTATCTTCTCGCGCATGGCGCGGTTGACGATGCGGCGCACAGGGGGACGACTATAGCGGTGGCGGCATTGTTGGGCGATGCCAAAACCATGCGGGCTGTTTTGGATATCCAGAAAAATGATCCTTTGGAAATCGATTTGAACGCCCCTTCGGGCAAATTCGACCAGACTATTCTTATGTTGGCGTGCGGGGCGGAAAAGGAGTCGTTGTTGCTGGGGGGAGAGTATAAATACGATGATCCCGAGCTAAAAGAGGTGTTTAATCCGGAAGTGGTCAAATTGCTTCTTGACGCCGGCGCGGATGTGCGCCCGCGGGACACGAGGGGCATGGACGCGTTGTATTACGCCTGCTTGTTCGGGAGAAAAGATATCGCGGATATTTTGATGGACGCGGGGGCGGATATAAAGGAGGTCCCTGTTGTTGCCGCGCCCGAATCTGCTGGCAAGATTGTCGGTGTGCCGATTATCGTGGCGGCGGCGAGTAGCGGGAATTTGGATTTGGTGAAGGAGCTGGTTGGGCGTGGCGCCGACGTCAACGTCGCCGGAAGTTATTTTCTCGGTTCCCTTCCATTCTGCTTCAAATGGGTTGGGAAGAATCCGGGAACGGGGGTGACCGCGCTTCATGCGGCGTGCCACGTGAAAAACAAAGATATGGTGGAGTATCTTTTGTCCAAGGGAGCGGATGTCAACGCTAAGAAACCTAATGGCGACACGCCGTTGGTGGATGCGTGCTCGTCTCCGGGGTGGCTTGCCATGGGCCCTTTGGAAACACCGGAACCGCTGGATTTGGTGAAGTTGTTAGTGGAACATGGCGCCGATGTGGAAAACAACGGCGCTTTGGGGGAAGCGGCGTCCATGGGCTATGCCAAAATCGTGGCGTATCTTTTGGCGAAAGGCGCTCCGATGAACCGAAGGGACAGAAATGGCAGGACGCCTTTGATGTTGGCGGGAAGAGGAAAACACAAGAAGCTCTACAAGCTACTTCTTGAAAAGGGCGCGGATCCGTCGGTGAAGGACAAAGACGGCAAGACGGCGGATTCCTACTTAAAAGAACCGGGATTCGGAATGGGGGCATTGGTTATGCCCGCCCTTTACGGTGCGCGCTCGGAATCCAAAGCGGAAGGGAAAAAGAAAGACGCCAAGTCGGATGGGAAAGCCGGCAAGCCCGTGAGTCCGCTGAAAGTCCTTCCGCAGAGCCCGTAAGGGTTCGCGGAGCGAACGGAAGGATGAGTCTGTGAGTCGGACGGGGGGACGGGGGGGATGCGACGCAAGACGCAGGACGCAGGGCGGAAATACGATGTGGTTCCGCCAATCCCATCTTTTCCCATAACTCCCATGCCTCCCAGAATCCGGAGGGCTGAAAGTCCGCGATAACAAAGCCCCGGGTGCAACCCGGGGAAGGATGGCTCCCCCCGTTCTCAAGCGCTGAAGGTGCGGCATGTTTTCCTTGCGGAAGGACGGTCTGCTTGGGGACATGTTAATAGCGGCACTTATTTCGGGCTTTTGTGTGAGGACTCCCTAATAGGCCTCCGACTTTTTCGCTTTATCCAGCCAGTCGGCGCCGTCATAGCCTTTGACGTGTCCGTCGAGGAATAGGACGTTGCCGTATTTATCATGGTTGTTTGGTTTGTCGCAGGCGATGATAGTGTTAGGCGGATCGTTTTCATTGTGGCCGCCGAAATACCGGTAGTCGCAGTTGGCTTCCGTTAATTTCGTAACCGTCCTGGTGTATGGGCCGTTGTGTTTCACCGATGGACAACGATAGGTGCGGGCGTTGGAGAGAAAGTCGTCTTGCACGAGGACATCCAAACCTTTTGCGCCGTTGTAAGGGGGAAATTTCCCATCGTAGACGTTGGAATACATATACAACGACAATCCTATTTGCTTGAGATTGCCGTGGCCGCACGATATTTTGCGCACCGATTCCTGGGCGGAAAGGTGTGTCAGCCAGGCTGAGAATGCGATAGCGCTTGTCACTAGGAATGTTCCGACGTATCCGGTCACCAGCCCCCAAAGGGCTTTTTTCCGTCCACCCGCCGTTCCCCGTTTGATTTTCCACAGGGCGATGTGGCCGACAACTACTGCTGGTATTCCCGCTAGAAAACCCGACCCCAAGAGCGATATCACGCCTAGGATCAGGCTTGCGGTGGCCAAGGTGGTGTTCTCGGCGGCGACAAGGCGCAAATGCCGCTGGACATCCTCCTCCGTCTTAACTTTTTCGCTGTCCGATTCCAATTGCGCCCCCTATGCTTCTAAAATCCGAAATTCTAAATTCTAAATCCGAAACAAATTCAAAATGCGAATGACCCAAATCAAAAACAATACGCCAAAAATACTCGAAAAATTTGGTTTCGAGCATTTAGCTTTTGAAAATTCGAATTTATCCTGCTTCGCAGTTGCGTCGCATTGCTCGGCTAGGTTTAGGATTTAGGATTTCTCATTTCGAGCTTCCACTTTCATGTCTTCGTGTGGGGCGCCGCTAAATCATGGACGTTTTCACCCCATAATAACTTCCACGAGGTGTTCTTTTCCGTCGTTGAAGCTGGGGATGACGTTGCCCGCGATTTCCGCGCCATCGACTGCGATTTCCGCGACTCCCTTCGATACATGATTGGGGTTGGAGACCTTGATTTTGTATGTGGCGCCGCGGTATTCGCGGACGGCGTTGAATCCGTCCCATTCCTTCGGGACGCATGGATCGACCATCAATCCGTCGTGGGATGGGCGTATGCCCAATATAAACTGGGTGGAGGCTTGGTAGCACCAGGACGACGTGCCCGAGAGCCAGCTGTTCCGCGCCAGTCCGAACTGGGGATGTTCGTCGCCCAAAATGTTTTGGGGGTAGCAGTAGGGCTCACACTCGTAGCGGTCGATGATATCGTTTTTCGACGCCGGATTTATCTGGTCGTAGTACTGGAATGCGCGGTCGCCGTTTCCGACCATGGTTTCGGCGATCATAACCCAGGGGTTGGAGTGGAGGAATATGCCTCCGTTCTCCTTCGCTCCGGGAGGATATGTGGTGACTCCGCCTTTCTCCGGATCGAATCCGTTGTATCCGGGGGTGCTGAGTTTGATGCCGAATTCGGTGTTGAGACGTTTATTCACCGAGTCTAGCGCGGTTTTCGCCCTTTCCGGTGTCGCGAAACCCGCGAGTATCGTCCAGGATTGCGCGTTGGTGTAGGTTTGCCCTTCGGAATTGCTTTTCGAGCCGATTGGCGTTCCGTCCTCCTCGAAATATCTGATATACCATTCGCCGTCCCAGCAATGCTCGTTCACGACCTCTTTCATCGCCGCGTGGTCGCGCTCGTACTGGGCCGCGGCTTCCGCGTCGCCCAAATGCCGGGTCAGGTCGATTATCTCGAGGAGCGCGCGGCCGTACAGGCAAGCCACGAACACGCTTTCCGCCTTGCCAGGCAGGTTCACCGTGTCGTTCCAGTCGGCGAATCCGAGAAGCGGCAGACCGTGCTGCCCGGTGTCGGATTTGGTGAACGCCAAAGCGCGCTTCAGATGCTCCATGACGGTGCCTTTCTCGCGCTTGTCCAAGGGGAGGTCGTGGTCGTAGAAGGTTATCTCCTCGTTCAGGAAATCGTAGTCGCCGGTTTCTTTGAGGTAGTTGCATACGGCGAGGATAATCCAAAGGTGGTCGTCGCCGTAATAGGTTTTTTCTCCGCCCTCGCGGGAGTCGCCTTCGTTCGCCTCCATGGTGAGCGGGAAGAATTGATGCATCGCCGAGCCGTTCGGCTTTTGGACGCTGAGTAGTTTCCGGATGAGGTTCTTAGCGTCTTCCGGGACGCCCGCCAGAACTCCCATGACGTCTTGCGAGCTGTCGCGGAATCCAAGCCCTCTGGCGCCGAGCCCCAACTGATAGAGGGAGAGGTATCTGGACCAGTTGAGGGTGGTGTGGCATTGGCGGGGATTGTGGATGTTGACCATCGCGTTCATCGCGGGATTCGGGGTCTCGAAGGTGGCCTTGGAGAGATATTCGTCCCAAAACGCGCCCAAGTCGGCGAACGCCTTGTCGACATTGCCGATATCGCGGAATTTGGCCGCGAGTTCCGCGACGGCGTCCGGGGTCTCTTGTCCGAGCTGGGTGACCACGCGGCGCGACTCGCCCGGCTGGAGTTTGCCGAGCTTGTGCATCAAGGCTGCTATGACATCGCCGCGTCTGGCCTCGTAGTTCGACAGACTTTCGTTTTGTAGTTCGAGCGGATTCTTCCAACCGCCGTAGCCGTTGGCGCCGAGGAAGAGTTTTCTGTCGGTTTGGAAGGAGTCCACGGGGACATTGGACGTGACGAAATTGTTCTCGAACTCCTTTTTCATGAATGCGTATTGCCGGAGGGTAACCGTGTTGTCGTTGTGCTGTTCCGCGTCCACGATCATCGTTTGGGGAACCCAGTCGGCGTTCGTGTATTGCTTCAACGCGTCGAAGTGGGTAAATTCGACTACGGGCACGGCGTCGATTTCCAGCGGCTGGTCCGATATGTTCGTGACGGTTATATCCCTCAATACGACCGATTCCCCGGGCGGGACGAAGACTACGACTTCGGTTTTCACGCCTTGGAATTCAGATATGATTTTCTGGTAGCCCAAGCCAACGTGGCATTCGTATTTGTCCAGTTCATCCAGCGTCGGGGCGTAGAACGGGGAGAATACCTTGTATCCGCCGTCTTCCCGTTTGATCCGGATGTAAAGCGTTTCGCCCTTGAAATCGGAGTCGGGAAGCTGCGGGATGTATTTCAGAATACGGTTCAAGGCGGGGTCGCCTTTGCATATCAACGCCCCGCCGGTGCTGTCGACTATCCCCCCGAAGGCCAATGTGCCGATGTAGTTGATCCATTTCACTGGCGTCCGCGGATTCGTGATGATGTATTCCCTGTTCGCGTCGTCGAAGTGTCCGTATGTCATGTTAGCTGCTCCTTTGAGTGGTATGGTCCATATCCATGCTATTTGATACGGTAGCGCGTGGCGCGTTCAAGTCAACGGTCATTTGACTGGCGGCGACGGAGGATCGGCGTGTTTACGGCTTTTTCAGCAGACCCTATTCCACTTGTTTGATTCGCACTTCGAATCGGATGTTTTTAGGGGTGATGCGCTTGGTGGAGAAAGCGCATTTGAGTAAGTATTTAGTTCCGAACGCGTAGTTCGTCAGGTGGAATCGCCATGAGAATTGCCGGTTTTTCTTTTTGACTGTCGCCAGTGTTTCGCCATTGGCCAGGATGGTCACGGAGTGTGTTTTAGGAAGTGCGCCGTTGTTGACCGCTTCGAGCGAGACCTGATAATCCCCTTCGGCGGAGAGGGCCTTTGTGATGTCGAATGTCATAGGGGTTTTGAATTCGCTCGGTGTGACTGTGGCGATTTTCATGCCGAAAGCCGAGGTTTTCGCCTTGTTCAGATATGTATAATGTTCCTGCGAATAATAGTGATTGATTAGGGGCGCGTATTTAGCGGCGAGTTGTTTGGCTATCGTTCCGGTATCGCCTTGCGGGAACTTGGGGATTTTGTGTTCTTGGTGTATCCAATTGATCTCGAAGTCCGCGAGTTTTTTGTAGAACTCGTTCGCCCTGAACCATTGCCTGCCGAATGAGCAGTTGGTGGAATCGACGTATGGTTGCCCGGCTTTAGCGCGTTCGGTTATGTAGTCGTAAAACATCTTCCAGCGTTGGAGGTAGAACGATTTTATCAATCCACTCCATTCGCGCCATGCGTAGTCGAATATGGCCGGATCGGGAGCGGGGCCCCAAATCGTCAGCAACATAGACGCGTTCCAGGAGTAGAGCTTTTTCTCCTCGGGGGTTTTCGCCGCGGAGATCGCGTCCGAATACCAGCGCCAGAAGTTGTACTCCTGCCGGGTGTTCAGGAGGGTGTCGACATCCGCCAACATCATAAGAAAATCGCTTTTCGCCTTTTCGAACCTTGCCATGTCGCCAGTTTCGTAGGCGGCGGCGGATTCCTTCTGGACCTCCTGTCCCAAATTGGACAACACCTGCCGCGTGATGTCCATCAGGTCGAATTGGTAGGCGTCGGAGGTTTTAAGCTTGTTGTAGTCCTGGAGAAGGAGATGCCATGATTTTATCAGGCTTTCTGGCTTGTAGGGCATCCAAAAGCCCCTGTTCGGTCCGGACTTTTTGGGATGCAGCGCGGGTCTGGCGGCGATGATGGAGCTTGCCTCCGTGCCGGTGGTCCCCCGAACGTATGGACCGTCGGTGACCATGAGGTTCCAGGCTTCTACCGCGGCCGCGGATTTCGCGCCGTAGCGTCTTTTCGCGTAATCCGCGAGCCAATCTTTTAGATTTTCCGGGCCGTCTCGCCAAATCTGGTCAAAGACCAATTCGTAGAAGACCGGGTTTTGTTCTATGCCTTCCATAAACAGGCCCATTCCCAAGCAATGGTCGGTCTTTTTGGCGACAGCCGCGAAGGGATTTTCCGCTATGTCCGCCAAGTCTCCGTGCATATTGATTCTACCGCCGAAGTTGTGCAATTGGCCTTTGATGAAGCTGTGTCCCCAGAAGCTGTTGGCGTCTTTGCTTCTCCCTCCACCCAGGTCCAGCACGAGCAATCGTCCTTTTGGCACCGCGCAGGCGATTTTCTCCCTGATCGACCAAGCTTGCATGGCCCATACGCCATCGGGGTCGTTGGCGATCATATTTTTGTAAATTGCCTTGCCGACATCGGCGAGGTATTTGTTGCCTGGTTTCGGGGGGGTGCCTTCGTGGAAAGGGTCGGCCGCGTAGAGATGCGTGGTGCCGAAAAGCTCTTTTTGGGTTTCCAGGAGCGACTTGTAGAGTTTTGGGAAAAGTGGATCCAGAGGGTCGAGCTGCGCCGTGCGCATGTTCCCTCGGAATCCGCACCATTGGTGTTTCAATGTTATGTCGGCCTTGGGAAATTTTTGCCGCATGGCTTGCGGGACGCATCCGGAGAATCCCTGCATTATTGGAATCATTCCCAACGCTTTCTCGCTTTCGAGTATTTTTTTCCCCAGAACGACGCTTCGGTCGATCCAGTTTTTGGGAAGCGGGCCGCCTTGACTCTGGATGTTGGTCATCCATTGCCATGCGAAATAGCACGGGCCGACGAGATATTTCCTCGCCTCCTCGTCGGTGAAATTGTATTTTAGCAAGGTGTGGTACCAAACCGCCTCCAATCCAGTGATCGCCAGAGGCATGTTTATTCCGTGCATTGCCATCAAATCGATTTCGCGTTGCCAGCGTTTCCAATTCCACCAGCTAGCAGTGTAGTTTAAGGTGCAATAGTTGAAATAGACCCTGTAGCGGAACAGCGTCTCCACGCGGAGCTTCTCCGATGGTTTCGGGAGGGGGGAGGGGAGTCGCAGCTGTGTGCCGCACCAAAGATCATGGCATCGGCAGAACTGCGTCAGGTAGCGGTAGTATGCGGAGCACAAGGCGACGCCCGTGTTGCCCCGCAGAACTACCTTGTCGTCTACGGTCTCAATTTCGAACACGTCGCATCCCGAAGAGGGCGGCGGGATAATCTCCAGTTGGAAAAAGTTTTCTAGGGATGGCGTGGTTCGGGAAATGACCCCTTTGGCCGCTGCAATCATGGTCTTGGGGTCGGCTTGGGGCTTCAACTTGTCGACCTGACGGATTTCATCAGCGCCGCTAAGAATTGGCGCCAAGGCCAACGCAATGTTTAAAGCCAGATTGAACAGACGAATCTTGCGCGAGGGACTCATTGTAATCTCCATCATATTTATTCCAAATCATTCCACCGGGGCGAAAAGTTCGGATTCAGCGCAATCCTTAACCCACCTCTTCTTCGACGGAAAGAACAATCTGAACTTTTTCGTCGTAACGGGTTTTGGAATGAATTTCATTGTTTCGAACTTTATCTTGACGGGTTTCTTCGCGATATCCTTCCATTTGCCGTTTCCGTCTGGAATTTGCGGGTACGCTTGTAGCCTGAGGCATCTGCCCCGCGATTGGATCAATGCAAAGGAGCCGATCGTCACTGGTTTGTCGAAGGATGCCTCCAACCACACATTCCCCGGTTGGGCAGGCTTTTCCGCATCCCACGGGGTGGAGGTCAAAAAAGTTCTGGCTCGCTAGCCGGAGGTTTTCCCTCATCTTGGGTGGGCGACTCGAAATCCACCCACTCCCCGTCGCCACTTTTCGACCTCAATATTTCGATTTTACGCTCGACAGACTTGAGCTTGTCACCACAGATGGCGGTAAGAATTTTGCCACGTTCGAACGATTCCATCATCTTTTCCAAGGGAAGATTCCCGCTTTCCATCTTGGCGACGACGGATTCCAGTTCCTCGAGCGCTTTTTCGAAGGGGAGCTTCTTCAGTTTTTCAATTTCGTCCTTGTTCATTTCATCCTCGTTTTCCACGTATTCCAAATTCCATGCACCCAAAATACCTCGGCAGGAGCCACTTTTCAAAGACGGATTCAATCAGTGGATAATTCACCTGTCCCTAGGCAGGGAGCGGAGCTTGGATATCAAAGGCAACGAGATCAGCGGGTTGTTTTTACCTCTCGTTGGCGCGCGATGGTTTCCTGGATGAATTCCAGCAGGGAGTCGGTGTGCGCTTCCCATGTGAAATGAGTTTTGGCTGCGTCCAGGCAACGCTTGCCCCACTCCTTGAGGTCGGCCCTGTTTGAGAAATCGACAAGTTTCGCGGCGATGGCGTCCGAGGAGACGCCTGGGATTAGGAGTTCTTTCGAGACTTTGCCTAGCACCTCCGCTGTTCCGCCTATATTGGTGCCTAGCGCTGGGATTCCGGACGCCATCGCTTCCACGGTGGACAGCCCGAATCCCTCGAGTTGGCGCGATGGCATTACGAACAGGTCCGATGCTCTGTAGAGGGCCGCCAGATCCGTTTCCGGAACATGCCCCGTGAAGACCACTTTGTCGCCGACCGACATCTTTGCCGCCGTCAGCGACAAATCCTTTTTCAAGGGGCCGTCCCCACTCAGAACCAAAACAGATTCTTTCGGTAGTTTCGTAGCGCTTTCCGCGAAAGCCGCGAGGAGATTGTCCAATCCAGTGCGGGGAACCATTCTGCGCGAGGATATGATTACGAAGGCGTTGTCGGGGATATTGAACCGTTTTCGCGTTTTCCGCGTCTCCTTCCCGTTTTCGTCGGGATGGAAAACGGTATGGTCCGCGCCGCCGTGAATTACTTTTGACGGTTTCTTCCTGATAAAAGGATGTGTCGCGGCCGCCAGTTCCCACATGGAGTGGGAGAGGGTGGCGATCCCGCGCGCCGTACGGATGGTTTTTGCTTCTATTTTTCGCCTCAAAGTGGATGCCAGGAAGACTCTCATTCGTTCGCCGGGTCCCCTTGTGGAATCCAATCCGACATTGGCTTCGTATTCCAAATGCCACGGGGAGTGGAAGTAATAGACCATTGGAGCGTTTAATTCGGACAATTCCCGCGGCAATCCAAGCGCCGCTAGGCCGGAGTGCGCGACTACCGCGTCGGGAGGCCCGTTTTTACCGATGGCTTCCGCGAACGCTTGCCGAGTCGCGTTCCGGCGGTGGAGAAATCGTTTGAGTTCGCCTCCTGGAATATCTTCGTAACGGAGATATTCCACCCCATCGTCCGGAACCCCGCTTCCAGGGGGGAATGTCTGGCATATAGCGGTAACCCGGTGTCCTGCCCGTGCGAGCCGGATAGCTGTCTCGTGGAACACTCTGGTGGAACCACCCGGGCAACCTTCGCCGAAGGCCTCGTGCAACACAAGAAGGGACAAATTCTCCATTTCGTCATCCTCGCCTTAGGAGTCGGTGGATATCTTTGGCCGACATGCGGCGCGGATCCACTTCCACGGCATTCCAACCGAAATTTCTGGCGGCGGCGGCGTTTCCCGCCTTGTCGTCCAGAAATAAAGACGGTTTGCCGTATATCTCCTCGCATCGATCGAACATAGCCGGGGCTGGTTTTTTCGCTCCTACTTCGAAGCTGTACACTCCTCCGGTAACGAGGTGGGCGAATTCTAGTTTCAGTCGGACTTCGTTGAGATGTATTCGCGATGTGTCGGAGAGGAACACCAGTTTATAGCCTAGTTCCACCGCGGTTTCCGCGAATTCCGCGGTCGAGGGGATGGTGGCGCCGATAATGGAGTTGTAGGCTTCCGCGAGTTTGGTGTCCGGGAACGCGTCTTTTGTTTCGGCGCGAAGTTTTTCCAGCCATTTTTCCGGTGTGATCGTTCCGGTTTCCATGGCGTTCGTCGCCAAGGCTACTTCCCCAGGGAGATTCGAGACTTCAAGTCCCAACGATTCGAAACAGCGTTCCGGATGAATTGTCAAACAGACGTTTCCGATATCCAGCGCAATTGTTCCGGAGTGTTCCATTGGCGTTCGCTCCCGTGGCGGTGTCCGCCGAATTTTTTGTGCGCCATCGGTGGCGTTCCGCTCCTAGGAGGAGGCGGAAGGAGCCGGTGGTGGTGGTAAGCCGGATTCTGTTTTAGACGACCATCTATCTGAGCGGCCAGAACCCGGGACTCAAATGCCGCGGGCAGCGGCGTCGTCCCCTATTTGGCCTTGCTTCGGGAGGGGTTTACCCTGCCGCCTCGATCTCTCTCGGCGCGGTGGTCTCTTACACCACCTTTTCACCCTTGCCCTTCGACAAGCTCAGGGCGGTATGTTTTCTGTGGCACTTTCCTTCCCCGGGCATATAGTCCCGGGTATCCCGCTTTTCAACGGGACTCCCTGCCCTGCGAAGTCCGGACTTTCCTCTCCAAGTCGCCTTGGAGCGGCCGTCCTCCACCACCAGCGGAAATCAACTTAGGGCGTTTCCAAAACATGTCAAGAAAAAGCTGGAATATGTTGAAAACTTGACAAGAGGGCTGATTTAAAATAAAATGAGTTAGCGGAGGTGGAGTATGGGGTCGAAGTCGGAACATGAGTCGGAGTGGACCGTCGCCGACGCTATTATAAAAAGCTTGCCCGGGGTTTTCTACCTGTACGACGACACCATGGCTTTGGTGCGTTGGAACGAGGAATTGGAGCGCATTTCCGGTTTTTCCAAGGAGGAGTTGACGGGGAAGAGCGCGTACGCCTGGCTTTTGGAGGAGGATCGTCCGAAGATGGAGGAGCTGTTGGCGGACGCGGCGCGGACGGGTGAGGCGGTCGAGATAAAGCTTCCAGTCGTGGTGAAGAACGGGGTGAGGTATTTTCATATGACTGGGATTTTCACGGTTATCGAGGGGCGCAGGTATCTTATAGGGGTTGGCAACGACATAACGGAAGCGAAGGCGCTGGAGGAGCAGTTGGCCCATGTGCGGCGTATGGAGGTCCTTGGCGGGTTCGCTACCGGAGTTGCGCACGATTTCAACAATATTCTTTCCAGCGTGATGGGGTTCAATTCATTGTTGCGGCTACGCATGAAAGACGACGATGTGGCGAAGGAATATTCGGACAGCATAAGTCGAGCGGTTAAAAAGGGGAAGAATCTGGTGGAGCAGATATTGTCGTTTTCCAACGACAAGGGGTTCAACAAGAAAAATGTTGTTTTGTCGGATGTTGTGCGGAATGTATTATCCATGCAGCGCGGTAATGCGTCTTGCGTCGTGCGGATATCTGACAAGTTGGAGTCCAAATCCATTGTCTTGGCTGATCCGGACTATTTGCGCAGGGTGGTTGTCAATTTGGTGTCCAGCGCAGTGAAAATGGCGGAATCCCGAGAGGGCGCCCGGGTTGAGGTTGTGTCTAGGGATATTGAAGTTGAAGACGAGGCGTTGGCGCTGATTTCCGGCATGCCGAAGGGGAATTACGCCGTTTTGGAGGTGAAGAACAATGGAGAGGGGGTGGATAAAAAAAACTTGGACAGAATTTTCGATCCGTATTTTTCCGCCGTGGTTGGGCGCGGGGGCGCTGGTTTGGGCTTGGCGGTCACTAGGGACATTGTCGAGAGGCACAACGGGTTCATTGCCTGCCGTGGCGATTTGATGGATGGTATCGTTTTCAGTGTCTGTTTTCCCGCCATTGACGAGGATGGAGGCGGAGTCGTCGATTGCCTTGCGGACTCGGAGCGTTCGCTTAAAGGTGAGGGCGGGGTAATGTTTGTCGATGACGAGGATTCCATAGTCAAATTCATGAGGGCGGCGCTTCAGCAACATGGTTATGATCCGCTGGTGTTTACGGATCCGTTCGCGGCGTTGGAGGCATTCGAGAAGCGCTTGGACGATGTGAGGATTCTTGTCTTGGATGTTCGTATGCCTGGAATGTCGGGTGTGGAACTCGCCAGGCGCGCTCGGGAGATGAAGAGCGATATCCCGGTCGTTCTTTGCTCGGGAAACGCCGATCTGAAAAATATGGATTTGGACTTGGAGGTTGCGGCGAAAATAGGCAAGCCGTTCTCCATATCGCAGGTGATGCGGATAGTCGCAGAAGTATTGGAATCAAGGGACGGAAGTGACGCTGGCGGGTAGCGCCCGTCAATTTCTCGGGAACTTGCCGAGCCTCCGTCGCCGCCGAGGCGGCTTTTGCTTTTGCCAATCTGGGACGGTGCCTGCGGCACGGAAGGGGCCTACCAGAGGAACGACGGGCCTGAGTATCAGGCAACGTGCGGAACTGACCCCAGATCTCCTAGGCGAAGGCAACGTGATCAGCGGTGCGTTTCCCAGCGTAGCGAAGGACACATTCAAAGCACACGAACGTGTGCTCCCAAAACCTTGGGGATGACACCGCTAAAATAGGCTCAACCCAATGAAAATCAAGCACTTGTCAATTATTTGGCAAGTCCTAGGTGATTTTCCAGTAGTCCTGTGCTATGCAATAGTAGGAGAGATTATTTCTAAGAATGTTTTTGGTCCCTTCTCATTTTGAGTGGGTGGAATTTCATTTCAGGCCAAGCATGGCAGTAACGCAAAAAGCACCTCAGTGCGACATACAAGTAGATTTCCATTCGGGAAACGCCCCCTCAACCCCTGAAAGGGGGGTGTTTTTCAGAGGGAAATCTAGGTGACAGTCCTCCAAAGGCGCAGAAGGCCCATACTCATTACCCACTTTTTTTGAGAAAGAGCCATGTTTTTATAGTTATTTTAGTCGGGCCCGAGCTAAAATATACCCATTCAACGGGTATATTTTCCCTTTGTTATAGTATAACAACCATGGGATTACTACTCCCACAACAAATGAACCTGCAATATCCAATGGGAAATGAATTCCGCAGAAAACTCTTGCAATACCACATAATAGTGCCAAAAATAGAGCAATGCCTCCAAGTAATCGAGTGGGTTTGAAATATATCAGCATAATTGCAATCGACATTGTAAATGTTGCATGATCAGATGGAAATGAAGAATCAGGGGCATGCGGGATAAGTTGCCTGCCGAGATTTACCATAAATGGCCTAGGGTGCTGGCAGAATAGTCCAATAATAAGATTTAAAAATAGTCCCAGTAGGGCAGCATATGTTGCGAACATCGCAGGATGCCGATAATCTTCTTTATGCTTCCTATTAAAAAACAGATAAAATACCAACATGATAAACAAGCATGGAGAATACTCCGCCAGAAATACAGCAGATGTGTCAATGAAATGATGATGGCAGCAACCATTAATAGCATTAAATAACTTCATATTATACTCTTCAAGGTTCACTGGCAATCTCCTCAAAATCAGGCATTTTAAATATAAAAAGTTCATATCCGATAAAATTCCCAAGTAGTCCTGTCGTCGATTCAAGTAGTATTTCGATGTTTATGCAAGCCCGGCCCGAAAGGCAAGCAGTGGGGAACAGGTTGCTTGTCAATACTCCTAGGGACATTATGTAGAGGTGATAGCATATTAAATCTTTTTCACTTCGCTAGATTGTAAGCCGCTTCTATCTTTCATTTAAATCATCTATTCTCTTTTTTATAAAACCTCACTGTATTTTTCAGCATGTCAAATACGTTTGCCATATTGACTTTTTTTCTCTGCTCTTCAGTAGGGGTGGAATCATTGACCAGTGTTATTACATCTGGATCCAGAATGTTCTGAGTCGATGAAGTTTGGTATTTGAACCTATTGTCAACATAGCAAATTCTCGCCCAAGAACTTATCACTGTATATTCCCTCCTTATCTTTCCGAACAGATCATATCCGAGTGAATAATCAAATGGGGGATTGGTTATTCCAATAAGTCTTCCTATAGTTGCCGGCAAGTCCAAATGACTCGACATATAATAAATATCCCTGTGCGGCATTCCGGGAACATAAATCAAGAGTGGTGGCCGCACTTGCTCCTCATGAAAAGACTCATTATGCCCCCAGTGCCCCTTTTCCATAAACTCTTCGCCATGGTCTCCAGTTACAACAACAATAGTATTCTTCAGCAGCTTTTCTTCATCAAGGAATTTGAATATGCGTTCGAGTTGGGTGTCTAAGTGATGTACAGAATTCAAATACCTATTTTTTATCTTCCCTATATTAGCTGCAACATCTACTGTTGAATAGTTAAAAGTATGCAGGTAATTCTTTTTCACTATGCACTCTTTCGGAAAAGTGTAGGGGGCGTGTGGAGATTCGAAAAACATGAATGTCATAAATGGTCGATTGGGATCACGATGCTTTATAAAGGAGATTATACTTGACACATTTTTTCTGTCATTAATAAAACCGCCAACCCCCGCACTTTGATGCAGTTTCTTCTGCGGGATGTTGGAAAATACGGTCTTGTCGAATTCGGGATACGTAAACTTGGCACTAGTGAACATATCGAATTGATAGTTCTCTTCCTTTAGGACCCGCATTATTACAGGGGGAATCTCGTTTACAAGAAGAGTATCCCAATAATTGCCATACAATCCGTAAAACATGCCGCACAGCGCCATTCTTGTGCCGTTCCCTGCACTGTAGTGATTGTGGAAATAGACGGCTTTTTCCGAGAACGCCGTAGTCGCCGGCATTATCTCTTTGTTCAATGTGTCGGCTCGCCAAGATTCAGCGACCAACCACACTATATTGTATTTTTTCCCCAGTGGCTGTTTCAGTTTAATCGGCTTAAGGGGGTAGGCCAAAATGGAGTTTTTTGAGCCAACCCTGATTTTATTTATCCTAGCCCCCGCTTTCAAGTTCATAGGCCTGAATATGTGCGCCATGCTTGTTGGCTGATAGAGAAACACCTTTTGTGAGTTTCCTATAAGGCACGGATTATTTTGATAGCGATAATAAGCAAATTCGACTCTTTCGAGAAAGCCCAATGAGATGAGCACCAACAAGGCAACAATATAAATCTTGCCCTCCAGGGCGGGAAGAAGAGGAAATAGCCTTAAGGTCCAATTTGAAAGACATAAAACCCCAGCTGCAATCAAAATGCACACGATAAACAGCAGAAATACAACATAGGCATCGGTTTTTGAATCCCCCATGGATTCAATTCCTCCAGGAGTTAAAACTAGATTAATTACAAAACTGTTAATATGAAACTTGAACATTGAATATAATCGGTGATCTACAAAAAGCAGGAAAATTATCCCACCGGACAAGAAAACCCAAAAAAAGTAAATTAACCATTGATTCCATTTCTCCGCATATCCGAATTTCTTTCGGATAAATGCAATTATCAATATAATCAAACTGGAGCAAAAGGCGGTTGGCAGGAGATAAAGCAATGGGTATGTCAAAGTTACGCAAAGTGCGAATAAGAACAACGTGAAACTTGATATCTGCATAGTTGATGAGCTCAACAGCATGAATTCAAGTAAAATGACGATATACATTCCGCTAAAAAATCTTAATGACTCGTGGAATAGCGTTTTCATGTTGGCTTCTCCGGATTATCAATATCTTTCGAAATTCGCATATATGCCTTAAAATTCTCTTGTGTCTTCTTTGCCCCCGCAAATGCTCAAATAAATAATCAAAGAGACAATTACCCCAAGAAATAGAATGTTTACTCCCGCCATGCTGAATCCCAAGCCACTCTCTTCGGGAGCCTGAGTCATCAAATCACCTAAAGATGCACCTAAGGGCCTGGTAAGAATAAAGGCTATCCAGAATGCGCATGTCGCATTCAGTTTGAAGAAAAAATAAGCTATAGCTATAACTGCAATTGCTGCTGCAAAGATACCCAATGCCACACCATAGCCCAGCTCAAGTTTTTCAGAAATCAGATCCCCGGCGCCTGTGCCGAGAGCAAACGCCAGCAGAATAATAATCCAATAATATGTTTCTCTGCTAGGAGTATTAATGGAATGGATAGACAAGGTCTTTTCCCGTGCATGCCAGACGATAAACCCGACAATCATTGCAACTGTGAATGCGATTGTTGTTATAGATAACGCTATCTCCATCTCATCCACGAGATAGTCTGTGAACAGTGTTCCCACAATGCTCATGCCGATTACGACAGTCCAGTAACTGACAGGAATGTATTTTTTTAGCTTAAACTGAACGGCCAAGACAGTAAGCAATGCGATGGTCATTATAATCGTAGTCCAGCCTAATCCCAAGCCAAGATTGTCGGACAAAAAATCCGCCCCTGTTTCGCCGACTGTTGTTGACAGCACCTTGATAATCCAGAATGTGATTGTGATTTCCGGAACTTTGCTGAATAACTTTCCCATACTATCTCTCCTTTTAGATTTTTACTACTGCAATACTTTATTTTTACTCCCGGGGGGATGCTAGTCTTGTTAGATTATACTCGTCTCTCATGAGAAATAATGAAAATAATATTATAAAATTAAAGGATTCATAAAAAAAAGTTAAATTCCCTTAAGATTGTGATTTTTATTGTTTTATTCACGCTTTTACAATAAAAAAGGAGTATGGACTCTGTGATTTCCATCCACATATCTCTTTAGTATTCATATGTCTTCATTTTTAGGCAATGACAGTATTACAATATATTTCTTTTTAACTTTAAATGATTTAATGATTTCAAAGTGTCTCAATTCGCGCGGCAATACAGGTTTTTTTCCGCTCTTGAAAACCAATATTTTTGATTTAAGATTCAGTTTGCTGCTGGTTAAATCTTTCAGTTGAATCTCCTCAATTTTTCTTCCCATATAAAATACCGCACCTCCGCGTAATCCCTCATTTGGCTGCAGCAGTGCTGTTTCATACCCTCGATCTTCTAGTTTTTTGCATTCCTTGAAGAGATATGCATATGTCTGTTTCTGAATGGCGAATTGAAATATATTGCAATGAATTGATGCGAAGAGAAGCGCAAACGAAATTATAAAACAGGCATATCCTTTCGGATATTCATTGTTTCTATGCTTGAAATATGCTATCGCGGATAGGGTGGAAAGTATGATCGGTATAATCATATATTGAATATCCTGCTTTACTATTATTGCGAAAGTCGCCAATCCCAATCCGGCAACCACAAATAATATTGAAGCATATTTTGATACAATGGCAAAATAGTATTTATCATTAATGTTAATAAACTCGCCTGTTCCACTCTTGCGCCAGGCAAAAAGTGTCTTCAGTCCCTTTATTCCTCTGTTTTTTATTCGCAAATAGGCTTTCCCGAGAAAAAGGGCTATTAAACATGCCTCACTCGCATATAACGGTAAGACATACACCTGCCGTTTACCAGCTGAAATTGTCAAAAGAAGATATGGTATAAACAGCCAGCATAAAAAGAACAATGAAATTGAGTTTTTACGGTTTTTAACCTGAATAATATGATAATAGACAGCGAACGGCAGAAACGCCGTCCAGGGCTGCAGCTGTTCCGGCAATTTTTTCAGATAATAGTAAAACGGCCCTACATGCTCTGCGTGAGAGCCGGTGAATCGACCTATATTATTCGTCCAGACAACGGTATAAAACGCATCAAATCCGTACGTCCTATATAAAAGGAAAATCCATATTCCAACTGGAATAAATGCCAATGCGGAACCAGCGAAAAGCCCCGCCCATACGTAAATCCCCTCTTTTTTCTTTAAAAATATCCACGAAGAAACCAACCATGCGAAGATTGCGGAGCCGGGAATCGCTAGGCCGACCAGCCCCTTTGCGAAGAGCGCCCCGCTTAGCGAGATGGCGAATAGGGCAAAATACAGGGTCTTTTTGATGTTTGAGTCTGCGTTACGATAGAGCAGAAACACAAGAAGCGCCAATGCTATAAACACCGCCAACATCATATCAATCATAGCTGTATGCGCATAAATAAAAAATTGTGCGGAACTCGCAAGTATAATCGATGCCAGGATTGAACTTTGCTGCGATATCCGCAAAATTCTCAGCGACATAAAAACCGCGAGAATCGCAAGTGTTGCGGAAACCGCGGATGGGAATCTCGCACCGAATGAATTTCTGCCAAACAGCTTAATGGATAAAGCATCCACCCAGAAAAAAAGCGGCGGTTTTTCCAAAAAATCGCTGCCGTTCAATTCCGGCTTTAGCCAGTTGTTATAAACTGCCATTTGTGCGGATATCCCGGCGACACGTGATTCATCACCCATCTTTAAAAAACTCGTTCCCAGTGTCGACACAAAAATTATCATGCAGAATATTAATAGCAATAGCAACGCCTGTCTATCCGCAAGGCATCTTTCTCCCATATCC
>WFSE01000097.1 GCA_015486135.1 Lentisphaeria bacterium | reverse complement strand
ATGGACTGGACAAGAAGAAGGACGAGCAGGTGGCCGTTTACGACTTGGGCGGTGGTACGTTTGACATATCCATACTTGAGATAGGCGACGGCGTGTTCGAGGTTAAGGCCACGAACGGCGACACCCATCTTGGCGGGGATGATTTCGACCAAGCGATAATCGACTGGCTTGTGGAAGAGTTTAAGAAAGAGAATGGCGTTGACTTGTCGAAGGATGCACAGGCGTTGCAGAGGTTGAAGGAGGCGGCTGAGAAGGCGAAATGCGAGCTTTCGTCCAGCGCCACTACCGAAATTAATTTGCCGTTTATCACCGCCGACGCGTCCGGTCCGAAGCACTTGACGCAGACCTTGAGCCGGGCGAAACTGGAGCAACTTATCGACGGGTTGTTGGCGCGGACGAAAAGTCCGGTGTCGGCCTGCTTGAAAGACGCCGGGGCGAAGCCTGGTGACATAGATGAGGTTATTATGGTCGGTGGCATGACCCGTATGCCAAAGACCCAGGAGACGGCGAAGGAGATATTTGGCAAAGAGCCGCACAAGGGTGTGAACCCCGACGAGGTTGTCGCGTGTGGCGCGGCTATCCAGGGCGGTGTTTTGGGCGGCCAGGTTGATGATGTGGTGCTGTTGGATGTCACGCCGTTGTCTCTGGGAATCGAGACGCTTGGCGGTGTCTGCACCAAGTTGATCGAGCGGAACACCACGATTCCGACCCGTAAGAGCGAGATATTCAGCACGGCTTCGGACAACCAGCCGTCGGTGGACGTGCATGTGCTTCAAGGCGAGCGCGAGATGGCGAAGGACAACAAGACCATCGGGCGCTTCCGTTTGGAGGGAATCGCGCCGGCTCCGCGCGGCGTGCCCCAAATCGAGGTTACATTCGATATCGATGCCAACGGGATACTTCACGTTACTGCGAAGGATCTCGGCACCGGCAAGGAGCAGAAGATCACCATCACCGCCAACTCCGGACTTTCCGAGCAGGATATAGAGCGGATGGTCAAGGAGGCGGAGTCGCACGCCGAGAGCGATAAAGAAGAGAAAGACAAGGTCGAGACGAGGAACCGCGCCGAGATGGTTGTCTTCCAGACTGAGAAGCAACTCAAGGAATTCGGAGACAAGTTGCCCGAGGATATCAAGAAGCCTGTTGAAGAGGGAATCGAGGCGCTGAAGAAGGCGCGCGAGGCGGACGACATCCAAGGGATGAAAGACCGGATGAAAGAGCTAGAGGAGAACCTGATGAAGTTCGGCGAGGAGATATACAAGCAATCGCAGGCATCCGGCGGTCAGGACGCTGGTTCCGCGGCTGGCGCGTCTGACGTTCCCGGTGGCGCGGATGCCGCTGGCGGCTCCTCCTCCAAAGGCGACGACGATAATATAGTCGACGCCGAGGTGGTCGACGACGACAAGTGATGGTTTTTTAGTCGCCCTTACGCCCCGTCCATTTCGGACGGGGCTTTTTTTGGGTTTTTGGGGACGCAGGACTCAAGACGCAGGACGCAGAGTGAGCGGCTCGTCGCCTAATCATCGGCACGTTTCCGACTTTTTCAGTAAGCCCTAGGGTTTTTTGGGGACTCAGGACTCAAGACGCAGGACGCAGAGCGAGCGGCTAGTCGCCTAATCACAAGTCATCCATTTTATCCCGCCATAGCTTTAGCGAAGGCGGAAGCCGCGTGGCGGCGACGGAGGATCAGCACGTTTCTGACTTTTTCAGTAAGCCCTTTCCGGACTGGAAAAAACGATTGGAGAGGCGAAGTTATCCGGAGGAGTTGGAGGCGCTTTCATGCGCCGTGTTGCAAAGGAGTTAATGCGATGGGCTTGACGATAACAGAGAAGATACTTGCCAAGGCGTCTGGGCGGGACGCGGTTTCTGCCGGCGACAATGTTTGGGTTTCGGCGGACATACTGATGACGCACGATGTGTGTGGTCCGGGGACGATCGGGGTGTTCAAACGCGAGTTTGGTGATGATGCCAAGGTATGGGACCGCGAGCGGGTGGTTTTGATACCGGACCATTATATTTTCACCGCCGACGAGAAGTGCCACCGCAATATCGATATACTGCGGGAGTTCGCCAAGGAACAAGGAATCGTAAATTTTTACGAGCCCGGCGCCGATACTTATTCCGGAGTATGCCATGTGACCTTGCCGGAGAAGGGGCATTGTCGTCCCGGAGAGGTTCTTTTCGGGACCGATTCCCACACATGCACACACGGGGCGTTGGGGGAGTTTTCGACGGGGATAGGCAATACCGACGCCGGATTCGTTATGGGGACGGGGAAATTGTTGATCAAGGTTCCCGAGACGATGTTGTTCTTGGTGGAAGGTGAGCTCGCCCCGAATGTTTCGGCGAAGGATGTGATTCTCACGATTATCGGCGATATCGGTGTTGACGGGGCGACTTACCGGGCGATGGAGTTCGCCGGTTCTACGATCGAGGGTCTTTCCGTCGAGGAGCGGATGACGATATGCAATATGGCGATCGAAGCCGGTGGCAAGAACGGGATAATAGCGCCGGACGAAAAGACGATCGAATATGTGAAGGCCAGGACCGATATACCTTTCGAGGTGTTCGCCAGCGATCCCGACGCCAAATACCATTCGGTCCGCAAATATGACGCCGCGGAGATCAAGCCAGTGGCGGCGATGCCGTATTCACCCGACAATGTAAAGCCCGTCGCGGAACTCGCGGATGTGGCGATAGACCGGGCGTATCTCGGAAGTTGCACGGGGGGCAAGTTCGAGGATTTTGTGATGGCGGCCAAGGTGTTGGACGGCAAGAAGGTCAAGGTGCCTACTTTCGTGGTGCCGTCAACGGTGGATGTGGAGAAGGCGCTTTCCTCGGAACGGATAGGAGGAAAGACATTAAGGGAGATATTCGAGGACGCTGGTTGCGAGGAAATCGCTCCGCCGTCGTGCGCGGCGTGTCTGGGAGGGCCCGTGGACACCTATGGTCGTTGCAACAATGCGGAGGTTTGCGTTAGCGCCACCAATAGGAACTTTCCTGGCCGTATGGGATCGAAGGAGTCGAAGACGATCTTGGCGTCTCCGATGACGGTGGCGGCATCCGCGCTGGCCGGCAAGCTGGCGGCCGCGGAGGTGTGATCCGGTGTCGGCGAAGGAGGGTTTGAGGAATGATTAAGCGGAACGGCGAATACTCGGTGGAGACGCGCGCCGCGATGCGCGGCGGGGAAGGCGAGGTGTTGATAGAGCGGCTTTGGGAGCCTGTCTCGGAAATGAAGGCAGCGAACCGTTTTTTCGCTAAGATGACGCTTCCTGTTGGCGCTTCGGTTGGATTTCATAGGCACGAGGGCGAGGAGGAGGTTTTTTACGTGTTGAGCGGCGCCGCCGAAATGGATGACGATGGGGAGAAGGTGGTGTTGCGTCCCGGAGATACGATTCTAACGGGCGGGGGCGCGGGACATGCGGTGAAATCCATTGGCGACGAGCCGCTCGAAATGCTGGCGGTGATATCCAAGTATTCGGTGGAGGATTGAATCGGAGGGCGTATGCGCTGTCCCAGATGCCATTGTTTGGACGACAAGGTCGTGGATTCGCGCGCGGTCAAGGATGGCGATGGTGTGCGCCGTCGCCGGGAATGCGCCGCTTGCCATCATAGATACACCACCTATGAAGGGATAATTAGAGCCGATTTGAAGGTGGTTAAGAGGAACGGGGGAGCGCGGGAGGAATTCGACCGCGACAAACTTCGCGATGGCATAGCCAGAGCTTGCTGGAAGCGTCCTGTCAGCGAGGAGACGATCGACCATTTGACGGAGGGGGTCGCGAGGGCCATCGAGGCGGATTTCGACGGTGAGATTGCCAGCGAGGAGATTGGGCGCCGCGTGATGATCGCCTTGCGCGGAGTCGACGAGGTGGCGTATGTGCGGTTTGCATCGGTGTATAGGCATTTCAAGGATATAGACCAGTTTGTGGAAGAGATACGGGCGATGAGCGGCGAATTGGCGGTGCCGCCTAAACCCGTGGATGTGGAATATGATCAAGTTGTTGGAACAAGTGGTGATGACGCGGTTGCCGGACGGGACGACGGCCCCGTTGGACGTGGAGGCGCTTCGGAAGGGGATAGAGACGAGCTTCCGCTTGGCTGGGATTGAGGACCAGGCGTGGCTCGCCGAGGATATCGCTCTGTCTATCGAGGCCTCGCTTCGTTCTTTCGGACGGGAATTTGTCTTGTCGCCGTCTGAAATCGATTCCATTGTCGAGGGGGTTTTGAGTGACGCCGGATTTCCCGACGCGGCGTCGAAATATCGTGGCGCGTCGTCATCATCGGGCCAGCATGGCATCCCAACGGACGGGCGGCGATTGAAGTCTCTTATCGCCGATGTCGATGGTTTGGCCGGAGACGCGTCCCTAGCGGATTTGGCCGACAGAGTCGCCGCGGCCCTCGCCGCTATGGAGATAACCCACGCCCCGCCATCGTTGATTCTCGAGCTGGCCCGTTTTTTCCGTTTCCGCGGGGAAGGCGTTTCGGTGGGGGATAACGGAGCCGTAGCAGGTGGTTGGAAGAGTGCCTCCACTCCTTGGATAGTTTCTTCTCAAAGCGTTCTTGATCGTGTCGACGATGCCGCGAGGAGCGCGATGGAGGCGGGGGTATTGGAGTTTTTCGGTGTCAGCGCCATCTTTCCCGAGATTAAAATCGGCGTGGACTTTGGCGAGTTGGCCCGTGGTGCCGGACTGGAGCCTCCCGTCGCGGAATTCGCGCTTTATCCGTTTTTGGAGGAAGCGGGAAGAGTGGTGGCGGACGTGGCGGGCGTGGCGCGGCGCCTTATGGCCGATGCCGGAGTTGGAATGGATGGAGAGCGCGCTCCGCTTCGCTTAAGGGCGGTTTCACCTGCGGAATTCGCGGTCAAGTGGTTGTGCGGCGGATGGCCCGAAAGCGCCGGTTGCGTGGCGGAGCTTCTCGCGGAAGTCGCGGAATGCGCCGGAGGGGAAGTCACGCTAGATGTCCGTTAGGGCCTGCTGAATAATTGGCAAGTGCTTGTTTTTATTTGATAAACATTCTCTCACCCTTTGCGGCCTCCGCGTCTTTTGCAAGGCACCCTCTTTTTCTTTTTTCCTCGCAGAGAGCAAAGTGCGCAGAGCTTCTCTCTTTCCCCACAACATGTCGCTTCCGCATGCGGAAGCGACATCTTCGTGGGCTTCGTGAGCTCCGTGGTTGAATAAATCTAAAATACAGACCTGTCGCCTACAACGTTGGTTTTGTTCTCCAGCCCGTT
>WFSE01000096.1 GCA_015486135.1 Lentisphaeria bacterium | reverse complement strand
TGCCCTCGGGTGCTAGCTTGAATATACGTGATTCCGAACGGCCGCGAGTCGGACTAACGGACTTACCTACATCCCCTACATTTCCTACATGGTAAAAAATGAAGCACTTGCTAATTATTCAGTGAGTCTTATTTGGTTCCCGACTTGTAGCAGAATGTCATTGGGTTGGCATGTCCTAGCGCGTCCGAGCCGGCTTTTACTAGGGAGGCGATCTCGTATATCCTCTCGACGGTTTGCCGTCCTTGTTCCATCCCCCATTCGTCGTTGGCTATAGCGCCCCGCGCCCCGGCCCAGCCCATCGTGCCGAACTGACAGGTTTTGTCGCCGTTGCCAACTATGAGGCAACCGTTCCTGATGAAGGGAAGCCAAGTTGACATGATGGTTGTTTCGGCGCCTCCGGAGCGTCTGCCCGCTATCGCCATCACGCCGACCGGGCGGTTGGCCAATACGAAGTCTTGGTGGCGCAGGACCCGCGTCCTCATGATGAATTTCGAGAAGAGGTCTGATGGCATTCCAAAATAGACGGGGGTGGCAACCGCTATCCCGTCGGCTTCCCGCATCAAATCGAGAACTTCCTGTGTTTGATCTTTGTTTTTCAAGACGCAATCGATAAATTCGCCCGTGTCCTTGGTTTTTCCACAGACGTTGCATGCTAGGCAATGCTGGATGTCATATTCACGGAGGTCGACGATTTTGTAGGATAACTTGTCTCCGAATTTTTCTTTGGCTTTACCTAAAGACACCTCTAGCAACATCCGGCTGTTACTGTTTTCCCGCGGACTGCATCCGATTCCCAATAGCTTTACTTCCATTTTTTTCTCCTCAATGCTGTTATTTCCTGTGCGAATGCAAGCCGCATTCAAGTTTGGGCATGCTATGCCAACGACCGCTGCGCTCATGTTCTCCCGCTTTGACGGGTTTAGTGCAATGAACGCATCCTATACTGAAAAAACCTTGGTCGTGTAGTTTGTTGTAGATGAGGGAACGTTCCTTTATGTAGTTCCAAGTGCGTTCGAAGCTCCAATTGGCGAAAGGGTATATTTTGATTGTTCCGCGGCCATCCACCTCCACTATGTCAACGCCCGCTCTAGTGGAAGACTGATCTCTTCTGATAGCGCTCAACCACGCTTTTTTCGTGTGCAGCACCCGTAGCAGCGGCTCCACTTTCATGTGGTGGCAGCACAAATCCGGATTGGCCTCCCAAGGCTTCTCGCCTACTTGGGATTGCAATTCATCAATAGAGATGCTCGGTTTTAGAACTTTTATTTCCAATGGACAGGTGTTTTGCAACTCGTGCAGCAAGTCCAGCGTTTCCGGAAAGTGGAACCCGGTATCTATAAAGAAGACCTCGATTCCGTAACCTGTTTGAACGATGTGATCGATGAGGGCTATTCCGCTATAGCCCAAAGCGGACATCATGCCGAGGCCGTCTCCGAATCGTTCGTAGGCCCAGCGTAGTATTTCCGCGACGGGTTTGCCCTCCAACTCGGCGGAGGCCTGTTCGCATTCCAGAATGAGATCGTCCAGTGATTGTCGGGCCGGAACGGTCATTTCGGCGCCCCTAATTTTGGGAAAACCCGCAGAGCGTTTTTATGAAATATCATGTCCAATTCCCGCTCGGAAATATTGGATGATAACAACTTGGCGATAGTCCATGAGGGATCCATCAGGGCCATATCCGTCCCGTAGAGAATTTTTTCCGCTCCCACCAAGTCAATAAGGGCTGGCAGATTAGTCGCGGCTTGGTCGTTATGGCTGGTCGCGATGTCAAAGAAAATATTGGTCGTGTTTGCCGCCCATTTAGCGACCCTGTCAAACGTGGCGTGCGCGCAGATGAAATGGAATTCGGGGAACCTTGCCGCGGCTTCCGCCATCCCGGGAATATGGGCCATGACCGGGAGTCGATATTTTTTGTTTTCCGCTAGTATTTCGTGGTAACGGGGGTCCGAAAGGGAAGTCCCATATAGATCTTGAATAGTTTTTATCCCTACAAACTCGGGCGAATTTGCGTATTTACGTATTTGCGATATGGAAAGCTCCATACGGGTTGGATCGATAACGATCATGCCGAACAACGCTGGTGATTGGCTACAGGCGTTACTAGTCTCCTTGTTGCCAGCTACCATATCGTAGTTCAAAGCCATATCCGATGAGACGAGGACCTTTTCCACATTGTATTTGGATGCCAATCCGGAAATTCCAGTAGCGGTGGTTTTAGTGATTGGTAGATTCCATGCTCCGATGTGCGCATGGATGTCCACCTTGGGAATTTCGGAGGCCTTTTGGAAAATGTCCCGGGCCGGAGTTCGGGAGGCATTAGTTGCGGCGCGACCGATATCCAACGCGTCTTTCAAGCTTTCCGAGAGGATTGCCTTGTTGGTCTGTTCGTCCAAGCTGTTTGCCAAGAGATTGAACAACGAGCCATAGATGAAACTTTCCGGCCAGTTGGTCGCAATGAATAATCTATTTGCGCCGATGGCTTCGACCAATGCCAAGATGCCGTCCGAGTTAACCACGCCTCCGGCATCGAACCACAGCCGCTTTTGCCGGGAGGCCTTGAGAATTGCCGGAGTGAACGTGTAGCCTCCTCCTTTGAGGCAACGCAATAAAATAGGCGCATCGAGATTATGTGACAAATCGACTATGTCGCGCAACTGCTCTTCATTGTCGAAGCCGAGTTGCACTACGTATCCTATGGCGGCGGCGGCCTCTAGGGTCTCCCTCAAGATAGAGGACTTGAAGTCCACCTCGTAATAGGATGGCGACGAATAGAACCCAAGCACCCGTGCTCCGGCATCAAAAAAGTCTTCCAATTGCGCATTGACTTTGCTGGTGCCCAACCGGTATGGCGAGAAAGTTATGGACGGGATGATTCTATCTTTATAGGTCCTTGCCCAATTAAGCAATTCGATGTTGCCAGCTTCGTCGTCCCAGAAAATCGACTTGTAGTTTGTGGCGACGCACCTTTCCATGCCAAACTTATCCATCCGAGCTATCAGATCTTTCGCCGATAGTTCGTTCCCGTTGGTGGGATTCCGCCCTAAAAACACACCGCCATCAATCATTGCGCTCGTCCTTTAGGATGTTTTCAACCACACCCGACAACTCCCTGTCTAGTTTCTCGCGGATTTGGGCGTAGTTGAAAAAACTATAGCTCTTATCGTAAGCACCTGGATGGAGCTTGGCATTCATGTTGAGGTAGAAATTGTCTATGCTGGGGAGAAAGGAGGTGGGGAGTAGCGTGCTCTTTTCTGGTTTCTCCGCGTCGATAATCCGCTTGATTTTTTTTGCGGCGAGCATCAGGACGGATTCGGTGGTTTTGACGTTATACAAATGGTCCAGTTGATCCGTCAATTCAGGGGATTCCAGTTTGTAGTCATTGTAGTTTTTCACCGCTCGCAACAGAGTCTTCCAGTCACGAACTCGATGCTTCTCCATAGGTTTGTTGTAGCATTGCAGCATAACGCCCATATCAAAAAGCTCCGGGTTGCGTTGGCAGACAGCGTCCAGATTTATGAAAGGCTTTTTGGCCATAGCCAGTTGGGATATCGTGCTGGAGGTCGAGCCTATAATCAGGTCCTGACGGGATGCCCAACTGAAGAACTCGACGGAGTCATCGACTTCTACGTCATATTCCCGGAACAACCAGGAGCCGGGATAGCTGTCGACGCGTTCCAATGGATAGGGCCTGATGGAAAATTTGTAGTTCTCTGATCCCAGCTCCTCGATCAAGTCGATAATCATGTTGAGATAGCGCAACTTGAATATTACCTCGTCGAGCATGTTGTCCCGATACGCCATTTTGCTTTTAGGCTGGTCCAGGATAACCCTTAGCAACGTCTGGTCCGTCCGTTTGAGGTTTAAAAAGTTGAACGCGCCGACAAATCCTATCCTCGTCTTGCTCCCACTGTCGCTGTGCCGGGCGGCGAATCTTATCAGGTCCAGTCTAGGGTGTCCAGCGACGGTGAAGTGGTGGTCGAAAAGGTCGCTGTTTTTGTGCAAAGGGCACTTTTCGCCAAGCTCGTCTATGGCGTCTTGGATATAACCTTTGATTGCGTTCCCCCAAAGAAACGCATGGCGAATCATTCCAAGAGTTTCCGGATCCTTGACTATGTTGGGCTCGTCGGAGTAGTCTTTGCTCCCGCCGCCTTCGCCGGAAAATAGGAATATCAAGGAGCCGGGGAAGACTCTTTTGAACGATTTGGCCCAAGACATGGTGGATGTCACTATCGCATGTGGTTGCCAAATGCGCATGTATCTAGCCAGGGCGTTATCGTTATTGGCGACAAAACAGTCGCATTCCAAATGGGATAGAAGCTTGGACAACACGTAGAATGCGCCCAAATCCCTTTTGAACGTCATCGCATGTAATAGTATTCTCGGCCTGCTCATAGGGTTTTTCCTTTTCTGCGGCTAACGGTCTAACGCTTTTTCCTTATTCCTCGCAGAGGAGCGAAGTCTTTCTCCGCATTCTCTGCGTTTTTGCGAGGCAAACTCTTCCGAGCGGCCGACTTACGGACTAACAGATTCCTACGCATATCCCAATGGCTTCAAGTCCCGTTCCAGGATTTGCTCCAGTTCGCGGTTGCTGCTATTGTAATGGTTGGCGATGGTTGGCTCTACTTTCTCAAACCCGTAGTGTTTAGTCCTACGCCGACCAGAAAGCAGACGGCCCGCTTGGTCAATGGCTCCAGCGCTCCGCTCCAAAAGCCCTTCGAGTATTTTTCCAGTGCGAGTTGTTCTTCCCGTCAAGGGGGGGGGAGGGAGAACATAATTCCCAATCCGTAGAATCTCGTCGTGCAAAACGCCTGGGCTGGCGTTGACGGGAGAGGAATCGGCGCACTCGAAATAATCCTCCTCCAGGAACTTGGCGAGATCCTTTAGGAATTTCTCTGTGTCTTTGCGGAAGTCTTCAAATAGGAACACACGGCAGTTCTCTTCTCCAAAAAGTTTGAAATAGACCTTCAGAAGCTCGGCGTGGTTGTATTTATCGTTGTCCAAACATTCCTTCACATACCGGGGGAACGGCCAAATTCCTCCACCTTTGACATAGTTTTTATAATTGGAATTGATGATATCCGCCTGGTTTCTCAATACTATCACCACCTTGGCGTCGGGGCAATAGTCATGCACTTTTTTTGCATTGGCTATGCCGTTGTCGAAAAATCTTCCGGAAATAGCCTCGCTACTGAAAATATGGTTTTGGGCTTTGTAGTGGGGGAATACTTTTTTCTGCAGAAACGTCGACCCTGTCCTTACCAATCCTATATGGACATAGCGAATGCCTCCAGCCAACTCGCTCAGATGCTTACGCAGATTGTCGCAAACAATCTTGTTGTACCAGTCGTCGCTCTTGGAATCTATGTTGCCTTTCATGTGCCGTCAATTTGTTGGTGGGAATCTATTTATCCACCCATCCCCTACCGATGAGAATATATCTGTCTTCTGGTTCTTTGTCGGTTCTCGATGAGTCGGGGATGAAGTCACATCTGTTTTCCTTGAGAAGCAACCGAGCGGCCTCGACTTCCTTGTCGTCGACGTGGTTGATGACGGAATCTTCGAGCTGCCAATGTCCTTTTTCATCTCTGCCCCATATTTCTGGATTGCGGAAATTATCGATGTGCCGGAGCAGCTCGCTTTCCGACATCCCGACCCAATCCGTGAAGAGGCGCGTGTCCCTGGGGACGACATCCTGATACTTTTGCACTAGGGCTATCCCCTCCTCGCGGGTCATTCTCCGGAGCCGTATCTCCCGGCATGCGTGGTCGGTGACCTTGCCGTATCCCCATTTCAGGAATTTGATATAATCATGAAGCCCGGTGTAATGGAAGCAATCCACATCGTTGTAGGTGTCGAAAGTTCGTTGCAACGGGGCAGTTTCATAACCATACATATCAATCATTTTTTCATGTTGCGCCTTGGAGTCCCAACGAATGTAATTGTTAAGATATATGCCGCGGACGCCCACGGCCGCCAGTTCCCTGTCATGTGGATATGCGAACGGTTCCAGGTCCGACCAGGGGAGGTCGGTTTCGCAGGCCAGATCTTCAGCTTCCAAGCCCATCAGATCATGTTCCTTACGGTATTTTCTCGTCATTTCCACCTCGTCCACATGGGAGAACATGCCGACTTGGTCGTTGCCTTGATGGGCGCCCCATATTATCAATGGAATTTTGAATCGGACCGCCGCTTGGACGGGGAAGACGGTTTGCCCCGCTAAACAATGCCAGTATATGCTTCCCCGTAGACGGATCGTCTCCCGCGTGATGCGCTTGACTTTCGCCGGGCTCAACGTTTCGGAATGAATGTCGCAACCCAAAAGGGATTGCAGATACGCCAAATTGCGGATTCCCCTACGCGTGTTGTATTGCTTATTGTATGTAACGAGCAGAGGGTGGAGCCCAAGCACGTTTTTCACCACGTGCACGATGAAATATGAATCTCTCGCGCCACTAACAGGGACAATGCAGTCGTGAGTGTTGCGTGAGGAGCTTTTATATGCCTTCACCGTTTTTTTAAGCTTTTCGAGACGTTCCGCCCAAGGGAGCGAGTCTTTCTCTTCGTGCACCCGGCATCCACTGCAGACACCATCATCGTCAAAAGTGATGTTGAGGGGATGGTTTGCTGGATATACGCATCTAGCGCAGTATTTCATATGACTTCCTCGGGGATGTATTCGAAACGGAGGCTTTCCAATACGTTGTCGGGCAGTTTCAAGAGCCTGCCGTCGTCGCCGATTTGCGATGGGGTATATTCCGCATAGGTATCCAATCTGACATTCCCGACCGTATCGACGATATGGGTTTTAGCCGTAATGACGCTATGCTCGGTGTAGTGGAAAAAGTTGGCCGCGGCCACCCCGGAAACGCCAGTCGCGGCGGCTTGGGCGAAGTGGGACGGGATGCCCGCTCCACCACAGATAATGATGGGAATGTCCACCGCGGCCCGGACGGCCTCGGCGAGCTCCAAGTCGAAGCCAGTTTTCATCCCGTCATTGTCTATGGAGTTCAGGAACACCTCGCCAGCGCCATTCTCTTCGGCTAATTTGGCGGTTTCCACGACGGTTTTCCCCGTGGTCTTGGCACCGGAATGGGTAAAAGCCATATATTTGCCGTCGATTTTCCGGGCGTCTATCGACACGATTATGCACTGGTCTCCGAATTTTTCGGCGCCCTTGGAGACAATCGATGGGTTATCGGGAAAGGTCGAATTAATCACTACTTTGTCCGCCCCGCCACGGATTAGCGCGGACATGTCGTCTATGGTGCGGATTCCACCGCCAACGGCCAAGGGGACGTGGCAGAATTTGCAGTGTTCTTTCAGATTGCGATCCTGCGGGGGACGGTTAGATGTGGTGGCGGTCATATCGAGCAGAACGATTTCGTCAATTCCCCAACGGTTGAGGTATTCAATCGCTATCGTAGGCGATCCCACGGGCAGATAACGGGCGAAGCCGATGCTTTGCACCACGAGCCCTTCCTTTATTAGAACAACACCTATGATTCTAGTTTTTAGCATTATTGACGTTCCGTGGAACTTTCGACGTAATTCAGAAAATTCCTCAACAATTTCAATCCATTGCGCTGGCTTTTTTCCGGATGGAACTGGGTCGCCATTATGTTGTTCTTCTCAATCGCCGCTGTTATTGCGCCGCCATATTCGCATTCTCCGGCCACAACATCTTCCAGACAATCCATTTTATAGCTATGGTCGAAATAGAAATTCAGTTCTCCGGTTAGGCCCCGAAATAGCACTGTGGACTCGGATGGTGTCACATTGTTCCATCCCACATGCGGGACACGCAATCCCTTGGCCGCGTCTATCTGGGTTACATGGGCGTCCAGCCATCCAAACCCGCCCGAAAAACCTTTTTCCGTCGAATCTTTAGCCAGTAGCTGCAACCCAAGACAAATTCCCAAGAACGGTTTGCCTTTGGCAACCACTTCCTCGGTGAGTGGGGCGAGAAGATCCAGGGAACGCAGATTTTCCATCGCCGCCGGGAATGCCCCCACGCCAGGAAGGATGTAGCCATCTCCCTGGTGGATTTTGCGGCTGTCACTAGATACTATGTACGGAACGCCAAGGAAATCCAACGCCATCGCCACAGAGGTTATATTGCCCATCCCGTAATCTATTATTATCGTTAGCATAGCTAGAACTCGTAATCCAGTTCCCATTTTCCGTTGGCGTTTTTCTTCCAAATATTCTTGTCGCGGAATGCCTCCACCACTTCCCAGAACTTTTCTTGCGTTATCCCTAAATAATCGCAGAAGGCGTTGATATATCTTGGGTGGCATTTGCCATCGTATTTTTTTAGGAGCTCTATTCCCTCCTCGCGTGTCATTTCGCCGTGAGTGATCGCCTCGCACACCTGTTCCGAGACATGGCCGAAACCAAGCTTGACCTGCTTGATCATTTGGTTCATCAGTCGGAAATCCTCGTCCAACCCAGAGAATCCCCACAAGTCCCCCGTTTCTTCCGGAGGTTCGTTACGGACGACAAGGCCGTTCTTTATCGCTAGTTCGGCGTTTTTATGGCCGGACCAGTCCCGGATGTAATATCCGAGATAGACGATTCTCAAGTTACCGTTTTCCATCTCTATATCGGATGGATAAGTGTAGAGATGCACGTCTTTCAGCGTCGTGTCGTCCGCCATCAAATCGGTCGGAACCCCACCGCCCAGAGTGTTGCTGTATTTCATTCTAGATGCGTCGCCTCCCTCGCAGCCCCCTTCGCTCTCGCCAATGGTGTAAAGGGGATTTTCACCGAGGAAGACAAGTGGCACTTTATAGGCTATAGCCACGTGTATGGGAATGGCGTAGAGAGCCATTTCCGTCGATTTGCACCAGTTGGCGTATTTGTAGAACGCTTGCAGCATTATCTTTTTCCACTGTATTGGATTCAAACTAGTGGTCACGGTATCGAATCCATGCGCTACGAGATTGCTCAGGTTCGCGGCACCCCGTTCCGCCAATTGTTCTGGGGGATAGACGGAACTTACTAGGAGAACGTTTAAGCCTAGTTCGTCTCGGGCGTAAAAAGCCTGCCGCATACTATCCTTGCCGCCACTGACCGTGACTATGCAGTCGTATGAGGACCTAGTGTTCGCCTTACCCCATTCGATTATCTCCTGTAACTCTTTTTCGCGGGCCTTCCAATCCACCTCTTTCCTACGTTCTTGTTCAAAGAACCGGCATACGGGGCATATCCCTTCGGAGTCCAGATTCATGCCCGGACGTGTTTCCGGATTCACGCATCTTTTACATATCTTCATGATGCTCCGCCTTGCGATTCAGCGTGTCCGAAGATTGCGAAATGGACCATGTCGATCTCATCGCCTTCCCATAGGAACTGCCGATTGAACGTTCCGTCGGGCACCATGCCGGCTTTTTTCATCAGAGCGAGCATTGCCTTGTTAGATGCCATTGTTCCAGCGGTTATCTTTCTTATTCCCGTTTCCAAAAGGTGGGAGATGACAGCGTTCCACGCTTCGGACGCGTATCCTCGCCCCCATTCCGCCTTTTCTCCAATAATGATTCCCATATCGGCGGTGTTGTTAGGGGTATCGAAATAGACGTTTATATTGCCTATGTGCTTGCCATCCTCTTTTTTTTCTATCGCCAGGAACAGATTTGGCGTCCCTTCGAAGCTCTCGAAATATGCCTGGCAACTTTCCAATGTGTGCCTCTTGTGCCTCTGTTCGCTATACCTGACCACTTCCGGGTCATTGAGCCAAGAGACATAACGTGCCGTAAGGTGCTTCTCCGAAAAGGTGACGATTCGGAGTCTTGGAGTTGTCAAGTGGAGTTCTTTCATATCATTAATCTAAGTTTTATTGGAGCTTTCTCCGCATTCTCTGCGTCTTCGCGAGGGAAGCTCTTCCTAGCGGCCGACTTATGGACTTGCAGATTAACAGACTTACAGGCTCACGGATTCACCGAATCTCATCCCTATGCCGCCAAACCTTGTGGAAAGCCGCCGCGACATCGTCCAAGTCTCCCCGGGACATCGGCGGGCGCATCATTTCGTGCGAGAAGAGCTCCTTGAAATGCATCCTTTCGACCACCGGGCATAGGCCTTTGGGGTATGTCCTGTTATCGGGGAATGGATACGAGCCTTTGCCAAACGCACGTCGTTTTTGGTACATGGGGAGGAGGTAAAGGGGCTTCACATATCCGCAGCCAATAAGCACTCCTTCGCCTTCCCGCATTGTTGTCACGGGTAGTTCAGCTTTGACCGCCTCGATAAAACGCTCCCTGGGGATGCCGGCCATATTTTCGTCAAACTTGAACGCATGCGTGTAATACGCGTGTCTGGCGTTCTCTCTTTTCCGTGGCGGGGTTAATGCGGGAATGTCGGCTAAAGCGTCTTCCAGATATTCGCAGTTCGAAATTCTTTCGTCCACTAGCTTGTGGAGTTTGCGTAATTGGCACGACGCCACGGCGGCCTCCATTTCGGTCATCCGGTAGTTGAAACCGACCATATTGGTCAAGTCCTCGAAGCCCATATCGCCGACGACTGACTCCGCATGGTTGCGGATAAGGCGCAGTTTGTCCGCCAATGTGTCGTCGTCGGTGACAATAATTCCACCCTCTCCGCAATGTATATGCTTGTGGTAGTTGAGAGAGAAAACACCGATGTCGCCAAGTGTCCCGGCGAAGCGGCCGTCCAGCTTGGCGTCGGGGGCTTGGGCGCAATCCTCTATGACCGTCAATCCGTGTTTGCGGGCTATGGCGTTGATTCGTTGGGCGTCGTAAGGCTGTCCGAAAATATCCACCACCACGATGGCCTTGGTCCTGTCCGTTATCCGTTCCTCCACCGAGTCGGGATCCAGGCAGAAGCAGTCTTCCTCTACGTCTGCGAAAACCGGCACCGCCCCGTAGACAACGGCGGCCGTGGCGGAGGCGCTCATAGTGTATGGCGACACTATTACCTCGTCTCCGGGAGAGATTCCCGATGCTCCGATGGCGCAATACAAGCCCGACGTGCAGGAGTTCACGGCGATGGCGTGTTTGACATTGAAATAATCGGCCCATTCCTCTTCGAGGGCGCGGACACGGGGGCCTCCGAGGAAGTCGTCGTGCCAGCAGCCGAGATAGCGTGATAGGACTCCCGAGTCCAACACCTCCATCACCGCGCGTTTCTCCTCCTCCCCAACGGTTTTATACGCGGGGAAGGGAGTGGTCCGGATCTTCGTTCCACCATTAATCGCTAGTTTCGCCATAATTGGAGTGGTCCTTTCCTAAGAAGTGTCTTTGCTGAAGCACATTCGCAAAGGCACTGAAACTCGAAATAAGAAATGCTAAATCCGAAACAAATCGAAATTTTCGAAATTCAAATGCTCGAAACCCGAATCATCAAGCATGTTGGCAATCTTATTTCGAGCCAATTTTGAGTTTGAGTCATTCGTGTTTTGAATTTGTTTAGGGTTTCTTATTTCGGATTTAGTGCTTCCTTCTCTACATTTACTACAATTCCTACATGGTAGAAAGAGAAGACTTTAACCATGTAGATACTGTAGGCAGTATAGGTGAATCCGTGAGTCCGTGAGTCCGAACGGCTGCGAGGCTACCTCTTACCGACCTGCCGACCACCGCTTACCGATCACCGCCTTTTAGTCGAATATTTCCGAGGGATTGGTTGTCCGGCGTATTTCTTGATGCGGCAGGGCGCATTGTTGCCGCGCGTCGGCCGGTATATAGCTGTATGCGGGGATTCCTGCTTCCAGTGCCATGACCAACGCCATGGAATGGACACCCGCCACGGCATCAGCCCAAATGAAATCTTTTATAATCTCTCTCTCAGAGGAGATTTCGAAGCCGTCCGAGTCCGCTGGGAACATCCCTTTATATTTGTCGATCGACTCGTTGGGATGTAATCTGAGGCGCACCACGGCATCGTTCGGCTTGGCCTTCACGATGTCCTTTATCAGCTCGAACTCGGTGTAGCCCCAATGGCGCTCGTCTCCGTATGTCGCTTTCAGGTCGTCCGCTATCGGTTCGCTTACGTATAGGATGCGACGGCGTTTGTCGTGCGCGGGAATCGCGTTGGCGAGTTGCTCCTTGTATTTTCGTTTGAAATCCAGCATCGCGTAGTTGGGCGCTTGGAGAAGGATATCCTCCGGAAAGCCCGCGGACTTCGCGGTGACCAACGCGTAATCGTCGCAGACTATGACTCTGTCAGGCAACGCTTTGACAAATGCGTCATTGTCGGCGTTGTGGTCCCCGTCCCATGCGTCAACCGGCAAAAAACGCTCTCTGAAATTGGTCCAGTGGTCTAATACCGACCAAACCTCCGTTCCGTTTTTTTTCGCCAAAGCTATGGCCCGCCTTTCAAAGTCGGGCATCCAACTGGTTCCCGTGAGAACCAACGCTCCGGCAGCGCCTTTCAAATCCGCTATGTCCTCCAATTGGCGGTTGGCGATATTGTCCAGTTTATCGTTGAACACCGTCACCGCAGGGCCGGCGAGGTGGAAGGTTGTCGAGGGGGGACGATCCTCCCCCAGTTTCCCGATCATCGCCGCCAGCAATTTCGCTCCACCGGATTCGCACGCAACAATGGCCAAAGCGTCTCTGGAGCGCAATTCCGAAATGAATCCGTCATGCTCAATCTCGCTCAAACTGTCAACTCCCGCCTGAAGACCTCTTTGTTGATGTCGAGCAGTTCCGGATGCGAACGCAGATGCCTAACAATATCCAGACATGAATAATGCGGGTTGTCGCTGGACAACTCCTCATGTATCGTTTTCAGCAATAGATAATCCTTCTCCTCGTCGAGAGTCAACCCGAGATCCGGCCAATGTGTTTCAGACGGGGAGGGGAGATGAAGTTTCCGGAAGCGTTCGGGTTGTTTCCGTATGAACCAACTGACATGCTCGCGGTCCTCGGTGGTTTTTCCTTCCTGGTCCGCCAACGCCAAAAGGTCCGTTGAGAACACTTGGGCGTCCATTCCAATCGGAAATGAGACTGGATCAAGATTCGATGCGTAGTCGCAATCGTTTAAAAGATAGAGGTCGATAACTTGGGTGACTATTTCAGGATCTATCAAAGGACAGTCGCCCGTTATTTCCACTATGATGTCCGCCTCCACCGAGCGGGCCGCTCCCAGCACGCGGCCAAGCACATCCTCCTCCGAACCTCTGAAGCAATGGACACCAAGGGCTGACGCCAGTTCGGCCACGGGGTCGTCCGTGGCGTTGGTTGTTGTCGCCAACACTATACTATCGAGCGGGTCCACTTTTGAGAGTCGTTCGACAAGTATTCGCAGCATCGGTTTGCCGCCCGCTTCCATAAGAACCTTGCCCGGCAGGCGGGAAGAGGTCATCCGGCATTCCACCGTGGCGACTATTTTCTTGTTGTCTTTGCACATATACCTTTTTCCTATTTAGTAAGTCCTATTTAGGATTTGCCTTTCCTTCGCGTTCTCCGCGTCTTCGCGAGGCAACTTCTTCTCTTTTTTATTCCTTCGCGGAGAAGCAAAGGGCGCAGAGGAATACGTGATTCCGTGAGACCGTGATTCCGAGCTGTCGTAATGCCGACTTGCGGATTCACAGACTCACAGACTCACAGATTAACGGACTCACGGACTCACGGACTCACGGACTTACGGATTAACGGACTTACGGATTAACGGACTCACAGATTCACGGACTCACGGATTCACGGACTTACGGATTAACGGACTCACTTGCCAGTCATCCAGCAGACCCTGTTTAGCGGTTATTCCCCTCCAAGCAGACTAGCATTGGGCTGAAATTCCTCCGGCAGAATAGCGGCAATTATGTGGTCCTCGCGTTCACCCTTGTGGTTTATCAATTTCTTTCTGATTCTAGCTTGGACTGTGAATCCGTTTTTTTCCAGGACCCGTGCCGAAGCTTTGTTGCCGGCGTAATATCCGGCCCAGACGTGTCCGATGCCGGCATGGCGGAAGAGGTAATATACAATGGCGTGGATGGCTTCGGTGGCGTATCCTTTGCCCTGGGCGCCCGGATGGCCGATGATATACGATATGTCGGCCGACTTGTGCAGATGGTTGATGTTGGCGGAGATATTGCCAACAAGCCTTGTCCCGTCCTGGTCGTAGATGCCGAAGTGTTTGACATTCTCGATATCTTCCAGGCGTGATTTTATGAACGCCTCGGCGTCTTCCCGAGAATGCTTTCGGTGGCGTATCTCGAGGTGTTTCGTCGTCTCCGGATCGTTTATCCATGCCAGATACGCGTCGGAGATGTCCTCGACGCGTATATCGCGCAATATCAACCGCTTGGTCGCAAGTATGGGGAGACGGCCGGTTCTTTCGGTTATTTTCATTGTTTTCTTCGTGGTGAGGTAAATCTTAAAATCAATGCCTATGGTCTATGGCATTGGTTGTGTGTTGTAATCTGCGAATGCGTGCGTCCAAATGGTATGTTCAGTGCTTTTTTTAACCACAGAGAGCACGAAGCTCACGAAGGTTTCCGCTTTTGCGGACAAAAGCGCAAACTGGTTTTACTCATGGCTGTTGGAACAGGCATTATAATACAAAGCGTTTAACTCCATGCTTAAGTATTTTCACGTTGAAGTTTATTAAAAGCCCGATTGGAGCGTTGGCCAGTTTCATGTACGTTAGTAGTTGGGCTTCATGGATGCCCGTAAGTTGTTCCACGCTTTTTAGTTCCACGATGATTTGCTCATGGACAAACATGTCTATCCTATAGCCGCAATCAATTTGGACATCTTTATAGGTGATTGGTATGGGATGTTGGAGCTTGAAATCGATTTTATGGGCGGTCAGTTCATGTGCCAAGCACTGCTCGTATGTTGATTCCAACAATCCAGGGCCAAGCATGCGGTGCACCTCTATGGCGCATCCGATGATTTGATGAGAAAGCTTGTCGAAATTCTTCTTTTCCATTGAACAATGCATTTTTTTATGAAGCTAGCATGCCAGTTCCGCGGAGCGGAAGTGGCATCTTCGTGCTCTTCGTGTCCTTCGTGGTGAGATAAATTTTTTAAAATATAGACCTGTCGTCTATGTTGTTAACCTTGTGTTGATATGTGCGTCCGTGAGCGTGGTTTCAAGAGTTTTCTTTTACCACAGAGAGCACGAAGAGCACGAAGTTTTCCATCTCCGTTGCCGGAGATGAAAAAGGCTTTTATTGGAGATGAATCGAATTGTTGTCCACTTTGGCGTTAGTGTCTTATCTTCTTTCTAACATGCCGATTCCGCGGAGCGGAAGCGGCATCTTCGTGCGCTTCGTGTCCTTCGTGGTGAGATGATTCTTAAAAAAATGGTCTATGGCTCATAGTGTTGGTCTTGTGTGGTGGTCTGCGTGTGCGTGCGTCCAAATGGTATGTTTAATGCTTTCTTTTACCACAGAGTTCACGAAGAGCACGAAGGTTTCCACTTTTGCGGACAAAAGCGTAAACGGTTAATCTATTCTTTTCGAGTGCGGCTTTAGCATTGGTGTCTTCTCTTTGTCCCAAGAAACCAATTCACCGCTAACCGATTACCGATTACCAACTCACGTCTTCCCCTGCGTTCTCCGCGTCTTTGCGAGGCAATCTCCTCTTCCCTCTTGCCGAATTACCGATTACCGATTACCGATTACCGATTAGCGATTACCGACTAGATCCCTCATGAGTTCGTAGTATTTTTTGTCTATGACGCTGGTGGAAGCTGCCGAGAGAATTTTCTCGGACTCCTTCAGCATTTGTTCCCGAGGGATATTGACGGCCTGCTTAACGCAATCCGCGAATGCCGCTGGATTCAATGTGGAGACGAATCCGTTTTCTCCGTTTTTAACCCAAGTGTCGGTAATATCCTCTATTTTGTTGGCGACGACAGGGATGCCGCAGGCCAGCGCCTCAAGCATGGGAGTCCCGAGGCCTTCGGCTTTGGTCGGAAATGCGTAAACGTCCGCCATCTGATAGAACTGTTCAATATTTTCGTGGAACCCGGGGACGACCTGCACCCTGTCGGTCAAATGGTTTTCTGCTATAATTTCGTTGATTCTGCGCAGGATATCTTCCCCTTCGGTTTTCAGGGGGCCGGACTCAGCGACGGGCCCACCTATGAAGAGCTTGTATTCTAGAGGGAGCTCTTTGACCACGTCCAAGAGGAATTCGTGGTTTTTTCTTGGGATGAATTTAGCTATGTATACGACGAGTTTGTCATTATCGGAAAATTTGGTTATGGATTTCCGAAGAGCGCTCTTCCGTTTCTCAGTGACTGGTAGGAATGTCTTCTCGTTTATAGGGTTGGGGCGGCACCATATCCTGTTTGCCGGAACACCGCTTCTCAAGCAGACTTTTTCCAGTCGTTTGGAGATGCAGACGAACAAATGTTCCGGTGGAGGTGTGTTGAGCCAAAGTGAATATGGGAAGGGGATGTAGTGGTGCGGGGTGTCCATTTCATTGCACAATTCAATCAACGCCGGGATATTGCGTTGGGATGCGAAGTGGAGGACAGCCGCTCCTGGATAATCCTGGCCGAAAATATGGATGAGGTCCGGTGTAGGGGAGAGATTATGTAAAAAAGATCGAGTTTGTTTGAATTCGGCTCTGAAGTTTAGCGCCGATTGGGCGACTCTAATTATCCTGTTGGCGTTTAGATGCCGAAACGGTTTGCATGCGATACGATTAACGGTAACGCCATCGTAGGCGTATTTGGAGACACTGTTTTCGGCAACCGAACCCGCTAGGACGGTGACATCTATTTCCGGGTGGGCCAGCGTGAGACGTCTGTATAGGTTATGGGCGCGGAAACCCGATCCGGAATATTCCGGCATATATTTGCTGCTGGCTAATAGTATGTTCATATGAAAAGTTAGGGTTTTTTGCTCACAGAGTCCAGGAAGGATGCTCTTCGTGTTCTTCGTGTCCTTCGTGGTGAGATAAATCTTACAATAAATGCCTGTCGTCTATGGTGTTAACCCTGTGTTGATATGTGCATCCGTGAGCGTGTTTTCAAGAGTTTTTTACCACAGAGAGCACGAAGCTCACGAAGCTTTTTTCTCTCCCGCGGGAGAGAAAAAAGGCATTCATTGAAGAGAAAGTAAAATTCCGGTTCCCCTCTCGCATCCTTTCCTTTGCTATAACATGCCGATTCCGCGGAGCGGAAGTGGCATCCACGGGCCTGTCCTGCCGTAAGGTTACCGAAGGATGAGGCCTTAGCGAAAGCGGACGAGCCGGCTGAAAGTCCTTCCACAAAGCCCGCAAGGGTTCGCATAGCGAACGGAAGGATGAGATAAATTTCTTAAAACACCGACCTGTCGTCTATGGCATTAACCTTGCGCTTCAGGCTGGCTTGGAGTAAGTTTCCCCGCTCTTTTTAAGATTCCCCTTTAACCCAATGACAATAAGGCACTTGCCAATTATTCAGTGAGCCCTAACTACATCTCCTACATTTTCTACATGGTAAAAAAACGAAGCACTTGCCCATTATTCAGTAAGGCCTAGTTGCGAGCTTGATGCGTTAATTGCTTCCAGCCTCCTTCGAAAAAGATTTCATGCCATCGCGCTAGGTTGAAATATGTCCAAAGGAATGCGCATTGCTGTTCCAATTCAGGGGAATCCACGGTGTTGATTATAGTTCCGAGATGGGCGGTGTCGATTCCATCAAGAGGGGAAGTGGTTAATTTCCGCAGAGCCGACATTAAGGCTTGTTTGTACGCTCCGCCCCTTTGAATCCATGGTGTCAACGGGACACCGAATCCAATTTTCTTCCGATATATTTGATCGTGGTCCATAAATTTCTCCGCCACCTTTTTCAATACGGCTTTTCGTTCCCCGCCTCGCAGGTGGTGGTGGTGTGGAATCGAGTTCGCCAGCGCGAACATATCCGGAGTGCAGAAAGGGACTCTCATTTCCATCGAGGCGGCCATCCCCATTTTATCGGCTCTCTGAAACCATTGCGG
Source organism: Lentisphaeria bacterium (assembly GCA_015486135.1). Taxonomy (GTDB): domain Bacteria; phylum Verrucomicrobiota; class Lentisphaeria; order Victivallales; family JAADHT01; genus WFSE01. The sequence continues at coordinate 5,116 of WFSE01000096.1, read as the reverse complement.
CAAGTCGCACAACTGGTCTTGGAGGATTATTTTCTTGAGTATGTCGTCTCCCGCCTTGTCGGAGACGTTTGTCCTTTCCTCCATATTGGAGATGTCGCCCTTGAGCAAGTCGTCCACTTGGTTCAGGTCGGCATATGCCAATGCGAACATTACGGGGTCATATCTTGTTACTTTGAATATCGGTTTGCCGGTGACTTTCGCCAAGAATTCTCGAATGAACGGATGCTTCCATAGAAGAGTCCTACGTTTAGCCGTAGCCAATGCCGCCTCGGAGAACTTGGTGTATCCCATAAACGATTCATCGGCGCCTTCTCCGGTCAACATTACGGTTACCCAAGGTTTCGCCGAATGCGCGAGTAGCATGGCGCATACGGAGTTTGGGTCGTTCAATGGGTGCTCGTAATGCCATATAGTCCGGTCCAATTCCGGGAGGAAGTTGTCTTCCGTTACAGGGAGGTCGTGATGTTCGGTGTTGTATCTAGTGGAGATTCTTTTCTGAAATTCCGCCTCGTCCATCTCCGGGGCGTCGGGAAATGAGATCGAAAAGGTGTGGAGCTTTTTCCCGACAGCGTTGGACGCCAGGGCGGTTAGGAGCGAGGAGTCCACCCCTCCGCTTAGCTGCACCCCCAACTCCACATCGCAGCGGGTATGTAGCGTTACACTCTCCCGCAGGGATTGTTCGGTCGCATAGCATGCATCGTCGAAGGAAATTGCGGCATTGGGTATTATTGTCGGTTCCAAATCGAAATATTGCCGCGAGTGGATTTTCCCGTTCGATATTCTGGCGAAGCGTCCCGGAGGGATTTGGCGCAGGTTTTCAAACATTGTGGCCGCGCCTATTCGGGAACGGAATACAAGGTATTCGTTGAACGAGGACACATCCGGCTTCAAGTCCGTATATGGCAATAACGCTTTGACTTCGCTGCACATGATTATGAATTTGGAGTCTTCAAATACGTAGAGAGGCTTGATGCCAAGTTGATCTCTGGCGGCGAATGCGGTCCTCTCCTCGGTGTCTGCGATGATAAATGCGAACATTCCGACCAAGCGGTTCAAGCAGGCGTCTCCCCACTTCAAATAGGACCGCAGCAGGACTTCCGTATCGGAGGCGGTCGTGAATTGCTCTCCCATCCCCTCTAGCTCCGCGCGCAACTCGCGGTAATTGTATATCTCGCCGTTGAAGACAATCACATATCTGCCATCCGGCGAGCGCATGGGCTGTCTGGCGCTGTCTGATAGATCGATAATTTTCAATCTTCTAAAAGCTAACGCCAGCCAGTCCCCATGGATGAATTCCCCGCTGTCGTCGGGACCGCGGTGGGCTATCATGTCGGCCATAGCCCGGAGGGTATTGCTGGCGAATGGTTCGCCACGTTTGGAGATTGTTCCTACGAATCCGCACATAGATATATCAGCCTTTCTCCAAGTTTTGTTTAGCTATCATGGATTGGAAGGGGCCTCCCGCCCGTATCAATTCGTCGTAAGGACCTCTTTCCACGACCTCGCCATTGTCGAGAACGAAGACGACATCGCAGTTTTTGATAGTGGAAAGGCGATGCGCGATGACGACAATCGTCCTTTCCCCTTTCATCTCGTCGATTTCCCGTTGTATGTATTTTTCCGTTGCCGTGTCCAAAGCGCTGGTGGCTTCGTCAAGGATGAGCACCGGGGGATTGCGGAAAAGCTCCCTGGCGATGCCTAGTCTCTGCCTTTGGCCTCCGGAGACGTTAATTCCATTGTCGCCTAGCAATGTATCGTATCCGTCCGGCATGGCCATGATGAAATCGTGCGCGTGGGCTTTTTTGGCGGCCGCTATTATCGCATCCATGTCCGCCTGGTTGTTCCACAACGTGATATTGTTTTTCACGGTGTCGTTGAACACCACTGGTTCCTGGGTGATGTAGCCCATGGATGCGCGCAGCGCGTGGATATCCAGTTCGCTATAGGGGGTGTCTCCTAGAAGGATGTCTCCGCTATCTGGTCGCAGCAAGGCAGTTATCAGATTTGCCAGGGTGGATTTTCCAGATCCCGATTCCCCCACTATCCCGACTGTGCTTCTCGGTGGGATTTCCAAGGATATGTGCCTGATTGCTGGTTCTTTTGCGGTAGGATATTGGAAATATACGTCTCGCATGACTATCGGTGAATTGAAATCGAGCGGTTTCCCTTTCGCATCCGCATATGGGTCGGGATGCTTTCTCAGATTTCGCGTTATCGATTCGTAGACCTTTATAGCGCCAGTGGAGGAGAGGAACTTCTGGTATGCCATTGGGATGACGACGCTTTTTTGGTAAGCCATGTAGAGGAGTCCGAACATCGCGCCGGCTTCCATTATTGGCGTGTTTTCAATGACCACGGAGAAATAGAGCATTCCTAGTATCACAAACATCGCATAGGGACGTAGGACATCGTTGCAGGTTCCACCCCATACTGCCACTTTGCGCATGATATAGGCCACGTTCCCTACTTCTTTCTCCGTCTTTTCCAGGGTTTTGTCCAGAGTCGCGGTCGATTTCAGGTATTTAAACGCCCCTATTATTTGCAGGAGGATTCCGTTTAGGCTGGCGGCGGCTTCCGCGTTCCGTACCGAGTAGAACCTGTTTTTCGAGTTGAAAAACTTGAGGACTAGGGCGGCGGGGGAAAGGAGAAGGGCCAGAATTAGAATCTGCGCCGGATTTTTAGCCATTGGAACAACTAGATAGACGGTCGTCATGATGATTCCACCGATTATTGTGGCGTATTGCTTGAATGCGAGGGCCGAGTTGGGAATCTGTTGCATTATCGCGTTGTTCAGGTATCCAGTGCTTTGCGAGATTAGGTAGCTGTAGTCGCTCTGGAAAATCTTTGGAATTGTTTCCACTTGGATTTTTCTAAGTAGGAAGCCTTGAAGCCAAGCTATGTAGAATTTTGCGGCCACGGTGCCCGCTGATGCCAGGAGGATGCAAACTAACGCTATGGCGATAAGAGATAGCATTGTTGCCCCTGGAGTTGTGATTCCGTAATTTTCCAGCATGCCATATATAAAGGAGGATATTTTCCCTGGGGTCTTTTGGTTTAATTCCACTATGGGCAACACCGCCAAGACGAAAAGTGTCTCGCAGATCCCGGCGAAGAGGGAGAGCGCGATGAAAATGAATATTCTTCCTTCCGTGAGTCGGTTGTAGAATAGGCCGTATTTTATGAACGCTATCATGTTCTTGTCACCTTTCTTCCGGGAAAAGATATTTTTCCATGAATTCCGTGTTGGGAGCGGAAGGCTTTTCCGCGAGAATATCGAGTAGTTCCTGTTCGCTGAATACCGCTCTGTTGCGTTCGTCATAGCCGCATTTTAGGACGGCGCAACGCTTTTCCATAAGGCGTCTGGGTTCCGGGAACCAATCTTCCCAACCCGCGTCCGCGTATATGACGGTTTTATTCGTGCACATGGCTTGGAAAAGGGTTGACGACATTCCATATTGAATAATGAACGCGTCGGCCATTTCCAGCATTTCGGGAGAAGAGAACAATATAGGGTCGCTCATGACTCTAACGTTTGGAAGTCCCGCGAATATGTCGATTCCCTGCCAGTGCATATCTTTGGGGCGTCGCTTGAATATTACATTATATCCAGATTTTCCCATCAGCTCGCAAATTCTGTAATAGAAATGGAAGTTCACCATGGACTCGGCGGCGTAATAGCCTGCCCATTCCGGTATCAAGGACAATTCCAGCACCATTACCGTACGTATTTTGTCCGGTAGGGGGGTGGCCTCGAACCTTTTCCATTGATTCAAAAGGTCCGGGGTGTTGTCGAACGGGAATTCGGGCTTATGCCCTCGCGGGAGGGGATGGAGTTTCAGGTATTCTTTCAGCAGTTCCGAACTTCCTTTTGTGTAAGCTACGAACTCATCCACGGTGGCGAATTCGTGAAGAGCTTTTCTTGCGCCTTTATGATGCCCTATGTAATAGCCGTGGGGGAATCCACTTACCCTTCCTCCATTGTGCCTGGTAGCCAAACTGATGGCGCGGGTGAGCGTTTTGCTGCCTGTGGGGGTGAAGAGTCTTTTCGGTGGGTGTTTCTCGACTTCCTTGGCAACCTTGGCGTAGACTTTTCCGATCAACGTCAGGTGGCGCCTCAAATAATCGAGAAGGTCCGAGAGTATCTTTTCGGGGAATGCGAGATTAAAATTGGACTTTGCGTAATCTTTTACGAATTCGTAGTACTCTTCTGCTAACTCGTTGAGGTCGTCTGCCTGGTGCTTCTCTAGGATTGGAAGCCCTCCGGACAGCCACTCCGCATTTGTCGTTAACGCGACCCAACCTGGAAGTTGTCGGGTATATGGACGGTCTAGAACATTGTGGGCCTCGAACGCTATTGCCGACCGTGTTTTTCGCGACATAAAACCGCTCATATCCATGTCCCTTTCACGGTTGAATGCGATTTCCCGACGCCACTTGCGCAACAATCGGACTTGAGTCCGCAGTTTGTCCATGATTGTGTCTGGATAAAGCGACGGAACAAATCCCGCCATAGGGGAGGAGGGGGCGCCTCCTGCCAATATGTAGGGGACGAATTCCAATTTATCGCTATGGACGATTTCGAAGTCTTTTTGGCGTAGCCGTTCTACGACTACGGAATGGTTCAAGAGGGAAAGTATCGGGTTTGGAATCTGGTATGCGATGAGGGCGCAATCGCCTTTGAACGACTGGCCATGCCTATCGCACATTTCCCCAAGTTTGTTGTATATGTCGGTCGTTAGCCGCGTCGTCGCTTCCCGTTCCAATGGCCAGAAGAAGCTGTCGCTCCAATCCTTGATGGCGACGCCACCTAGGGAGAAATAGTCATAGTGGAAAATCTTTTTCATGTGTAATTACGTGTGTAGTGCTTTAGCAGCCCTATTGCGTGGTTGAATCTTTTTCCACCATGTAGGCATTGTGGGGGATGTAGAGGGGGCGGTGGTCCGTGATCCCGTGATTCCGAGCTGCCGTAATGCCGACCACCGATTACCGATCACCGATTAACGGATTCACGGACTCACGGACTCACATCTTCCTCTGCGTTCTTTGCGTCTTTGCGAGGTGATGTCTTTCTTTGCGTTCCCTGCGTCTCTGCGTGGCAACCTCTTACCGATTACCG